>NZ_JAMXRU010000071.1 GCF_024124745.1 Aeromicrobium sp. CnD17-E | reverse complement strand
CGGGGAGCACGACCGTCGGCTCGCCGGCCGGGGCAGCGGCCTGGGGGGCGGCAGGTGCCTCGTAGCGGTGCGCGTACTCCGGGGGGACGGGGGTGGCGGCCGGCTGCGGCGTCGTCGGCTGCTCGTCGGCGCTGGCCGCGGCCGGCTGCTCGACGGTGGGGTGGGGGTGCTCACCGACCGGGGTCTGCACCGTGGGCTCGTGGTCGGCCGGGGTACCGGACGGCGTGTGGTCCGCGGCCCCCTGGGGGGCCTGCTCGGAGGTCCCCTCCGCACCGGGGGAGGGGGCGTCGCCCTCACCGCGCTGCGTCGGCGGCGTGTACGGGCGATCGGCGAAGGGATCGTTCTGGTCGGTCATGGGACAACATTCTCCCCGATCGCTGAGACCCCGCTGAGCGGCACGTGTGAGGCACGGAAGAACCGTGCGTCCGTCCTGGCAGGCCGGTCGAGCGCGCCGGCCGGCGTGGTGCAGCCGGTGCGCCTCAGGCGGGGGAGGCGTCCGCGGCCGGCAGCTCGAAGGTGACGACCGTCCCGCCGGAAGCCGGCGACTCCGCGCGCACCGACCCGCCGTGCCGCACGGCGGCCTGGTGCACGATCGACAGCCCGAGGCCCGAGCCGGGCATCGTGCGCGCCTCGGTGGAGCGGAAGAACCGCTCGAAGACGTGCGGCAGGTCCTCCGCGGCGATGCCGGGACCCTCGTCGCGGACCGTCAGCACGCCGTCGCGCAGGCGCACGGTGACCGTGCCGCCCTCGGGGCTCCACTTGACGGCGTTGTCGAGCAGGTTGGTCACGGCCCGCTCGAGCACGTGCGCCTCGCCGATGACGTCCCAGGGCTCGAGCCGCACGTCGAGCACCAGCCTGCCGGCACGCGGTCGTACCCGCTCGACGGCCTGCTCGACGACGTCGACCAGGTCGAGGGGCTCGGGCGCGCGGTGCAGCGGCTCGTCGCGGGCGAGCTCCACGAGGTCACCGACGAGCGTCGTGAGCTCGCCGAGCTGGGCGCGGACGTCGTCCATGATCTCGCGCCGCTGCTCGATGCTGAGCTCGCGGTCGGAGCGCTCCGTGGCCTGGCCGAGCAGCTCGATGTTGGTGCGCAGGCTGGTCAGCGGGGTGCGCAGCTCGTGCCCCGCGTCGGCCACGAGCTGGCGCTGGCGCTGCTGCGACGCGTCGAGCGCCAGCATCATCTGGTTGAACGAGGAGGTCAGGCGGGCGAGCTCGTCGTGCTCGGAGCCGGTGACCTCGATCGGCTCCAGCTGCGCCGTGCGGGCGACCCGCTCGGTCGCCGCGGTGAGCCGACGGACCGGTCGCAGGCCGTTGGTGGCGACCACCCAGCCGGCCACGCCCGCGACGAGGATGCCGACCGCGCTGGTGAGCAGGAGGATCACCTTCAGCCGTTCCAGCGACCGCTGCGTCGACTCCATCGACTGCGCCAGCACCAGCGCCTGTCCCGGGCCGGCCTGCACCGCCACGATCCGGTAGGGCACGCCGGCGATGCGCGCGGTCCGCTGCGACGTCTTCTCCTCGCCCAGCGACACCTGGATCTCGCGCTCGTCGAACGGCACGTTCGTCTGCGTCTGCCGGGTGAAGATGCGCCCACCCTCGACGGAGATGAACCGGATGCCGAAGACGGCGAGCAGGTCGGTGTCGGCCGTCGACATCGTCGACGGCGAGTAGCCGGCCGCGACCGCGGCGTCGGCCCGCTTGATCAGCGAGGCGTCGAGGGAGTCCTCCAGCTCGGCGCGGACCGTGATGTAGACCGTCGCGCTCGCCACGGCCAGCACCGCGGCGACCGCGCCGGTCGTGAGCAGGGCGACGCGCAGCGCGAGCGAGGCGCGTGCCGTGAAGGGATGGATGCGCCGGCGAGCGGCGTCCATGACTCCCGGACGTCCGTCGGGGGCGTCCGTCCGGTCCGGCTCGCTCATCAGGGCGGCGTCTCGCGCAGCACGTACCCGACCCCGCGGACCGTGTGCAGGAGCCGCGGCTCGCCCTCGGCCTCGAGCTTGCGTCGGACGTAGCCGACGTACACCTCGAGGGAGTTGGCGGTGGTCGGGAAGTCGAAGCCCCACACCTCCTCGAGGATGAACGAGCGCTCGAGCACGCGCTTGGGGCGCTGCATGAACAGCTCCAGGAGCGCGAACTCGGTGCGGGTGAGCGAGATGGCCCGACCACCGCGCGTGACGTCGCGGGTGACGGGGTCCAGCGTCAGGTCGGCGAACTCCAGCGGCTGCTCGTCGGCCTCGAGCTCCGCCTGGCGCGCGGAGCGCCGCATCAGCGCGCGGACGCGGGCCAGCAGCTCGTCGAGCGCGAACGGCTTGGTGAGGTAGTCGTCGGCGCCGGCGTCGAGGCCGTCGACCCGGTCGCTCACGGCGTCGCGCGCGGTGAGGACGAGGATGGGCACGTCGTTGCCGGCGCTGCGCAGCGCGCGTGTGGCCTCCAGGCCGTCGAGCCGGGGCATCATCACGTCCATGACGATGATGTCGGGGTCGGTACGGGGCACGACGGCGAGTGCCTCGGCCCCGTCGGACGCCAGCTCCACCGTGTACCCGTTGAACTCCAGGGAGCGCCGCAGCGAGTCGCGGACGGCACGGTCGTCGTCGACCACCAGGATGCGCATGGCCCCAGTGTGCCGAATGCCCCTGTGCGTGCGCTGAGAGCGTGGCTCGACGCGCGGCGGCGTCAGTCGGTGGGCGGCTCGAGCGCGGCCTTCGCGGCGGCCGCCGCGCGGGCGCCGTAGGTGCCGCCGAACAGCACCGCGTGCACGAGGAGGGGGTGCAGCTGGTGCAGCGGGACGCGGGCGCGCCAGCCGTCGGCCAGCGGCGCGGCCTCGTCGTAGGACTCGAGCACGCGCTGCAGGTGCGGCAGCCCGAACAGCGCCAGCATGGCGAGGTCGGTCTCACGGTGGCCGCCGTGGGCGGCGGGGTCGATGAGCCAGGCATCGCCGTCGGTGCCCCAGACGACGTTGCCCGACCAGAGGTCGCCGTGGATGCGGGCGGGCGGCTCGGCGGGCCCGGCCACGTCGTGGATGCGGCTCATGGTCCGCTCGATCGTGGCGGCCTGCTCCGCGGTGAGCGCGCGGCGCTGCACGGCGGCACGCACGTACGGCATGACGCGCCGCGACGCGTAGAACTCCGGCCAGGTCTCGAGCGGCCGGTTCGGCAGCGGGGCGAGGCCGATGTAGCCGTCGACGTCGGCGCCGAAGGTCGGCGCGCCGGCCGCGTGGGTGCGCGCCAGCGCCTGGCCGAACCGCTCGGCGGCCTCCACGGTCGGCTTGCCGGGCTCGACCCAGGCCAGCACGACGCAGTCGTCGTCGGCACCGAGCAGCTCGGGCACCTTGGCGCCGTCGGCGACCTCGGCGAGCCAGCGCAGACCGGCGGCCTCCCGGGCGAAGAAGCCGGTCGGTGCCTGGGGCCGGGTCTTGATGACGGCGACGCGTCCGTCGCTGAGGCGCAGCCGCGTGGTCGTGCAGATGTCGCCACCCGCCACGGGGGTCGTCGCGACCACCCCGTGCCCGATGAGCGCCTCCGCGCGCGCCGCCGTCCCCGTCATCCGTGCCATGGCCGCGAGGTTACCCGGTGACCTCGGCGCGCAGCCTGGGCACGGCGGCGACGATGGCGTCGCTGGTGCGCTCCACGACGGCCAGCACGCGCTGGAAGCCCTCCGGCCCGCCGTACCAGGGGTCGTCGACCTCGTCGTCGCCCTCGGTGGCCTCCGGGTCGAAGGACCGGAACATCCGCACGCGGCCGGCGTCGGCGACGGTCGGGGCGAGGTCGGTCATGTCGGCGAGGTTGCTGGCGTCCATCGCGAGCATCAGGTCGGTCTCGGCGTAGGTGTCGCGGGTGAAGGTGCGCGCCCGGTGCCGGCTCGGGTCGTAGCCGGCGTCGCGCAGGGCGGCGGCCGCGCGCTCGTCCATCGCCTCGCCCTCGTGCCAGCCGCCCGTGCCGGAGGAGGTGACGACGACGTCGTCGGCGAGCCCGTCGTCGGCGAGCCGCTGCTCGAGCACGACGTGGGCCATCGGCGATCGGCAGATGTTGCCCAGGCAGGTCACCTCGAGGCGCAGGGGTGCGTCGGCCACGGCTCAGTCCTCCGCGAACGAGCCGAGCACGGCGTTGACGACGGAGATGACGATCGAGGCGAGCACGGCCCAGCCGAAGCCGTCGATGAAGAACGGCGCGTTCAGGGCGTCGGCGATCCGCGACGTCAGGAGCAGCAGCACGGCGTTGATGACGACCAGCAGGAGACCCAGCGTGAGGATGATGAAGGGCAGCGAGAGCAGCTTGATCACCGGCGCGACGAACGTGTTGACGACCGCGAAGATCGCGGCGACCACGGCCAGGGTGACGAGCCGCTCGGAGGTCGTGTCGGTCGCGGTGCCGATGCTCATGTGCGTGCCGAGCAGCCACGCGGCGGTCGCGAGGGCCGCCGCACCGAGCACCCAGGAGGTCAGAAGTCGGGAGAGCATGCGTCGATCATCGCAGCGCCCGCGACGTCGGCGCGACGTGCGCCGGAACGCGTTCCGCGTCAGGTGAGCGGTGGCAGCTCGTCGGGGTGCGGGTCGCGCCGCGCGGTCTGCGCCAGCACGATGCCGAGGAGCACCATCGCGACGCCGCCGAGCTGCACCGCCGTGAGCGACTCGGCGTACCAGCCCCATCCGACGAGCGTCGCGACCACCGGCTCGAGCATCGCGACGACGCTGACCACGGTCGCGGGGAGGGCCCGCAGCGCGAGCAGGAGCAGGAAGAACGGGGTGACGGTGCCGAGCAGCACGATCCACGCCATCGCCGCCCACGCCGGGACCGTGAGGTCGTCGAGCCGTCCGAGCATCGAGGCGTCGGCGCCGAGCGCGTCGGCCCGCCACACGGGTGCGACCACGTTCATGAGGACGGCGGCGAGGGCGAACGCCCAGATGATGTGGTGCAGCGGGTCGGCGGACACCCCGTCGTCCTCGCCGAGCAGGAAGTAGCTCGCGAAGCAGACCGCCGCCAGCAGCGCCGCGGCGACGCCGAGGCCGTCGAACGCGAGCCCGGACCACACCTGGCTCACGACGGCCAGCCCGGCGAGGGTGAGGCCCAGGGCGGGCCACATCCGGGCGTGCACGGGACGTCGTCGGGCGAACCGCACCCACAGCACGACCAGGACGGGGCCCGTGTACTCCAGCAGCAGCGCGATGCCGAGCGGCAGGCGGTTGATGGCGACGTTGTAGAACCCCTGGAGCCCCGCGATGCCCAGCACGCCGAGGCCCAGGAGCAGGGGGAGGCGTCGCAGCGTCGGCAGCCGCAGCGCGCGCCGGTCGACCACGAGCGCGACGACCACCAGCACGACGAGGGCGGCCGTGATGCGGACGGTCGTGAACGTCGCCTCGTCGGTGCCGGAGCGCAGGGGGATGCGCGACGCGCCCGCGTTGAGGCCGAACAGGACGGCGGCCGTGAGGACGAGCGCGTAGCCGACCAGGGGCGACCGCACGACACGCTGCTCCGAGAGGCTCACGGCAGCATCATCGTGGCCTGCGGTGCCGGGGACGTCGGCGGGTCGAGTCGCGAGGCGGGGGGCTTACGCTCGGGCCCATGACCGTCCCCTCGCCCCGTCCCGTGTTCGACGCGATCCCCGGGTACAAGGCCGGTCGGCCCGCGGAGCACGACGAGCTGAAGCTGTCGAGCAACGAGAACCCGTTCCCGCCCCTGCCGGGCGTCGTCGAGCGTGCCGCGGCCGAGCTGGCGCGCATCAACCGCTACCCGGACGCCGGGGTCGCGCGGCTGCACGCGGCGCTGTCGCGGCACCTGTCGCGACCGGAGGACACGTTCGCCGCCGGCACGGGATCGGTGGCGGTGCTGTTCTCGCTGCTCGACGCGTACTGCGGCCCGGGCGACGAGGTCGTGACGGCGTGGCGCTCGTTCGAGGCGTACCCGATCGCCGTCACGGTCACCGGTGCCACGCACGTGACCGTGCCGCTGCGCGCCGACCACACCCACGACCTCGACGCGATGGCCGCCGCCGTCACCGACCGCACGCGCGTCGTCGTGGTGTGCACGCCCAACAACCCGACCGGACCCGTGGTGCGCCACGACGAGCTGGAGCGCTTCGTCGCCGCCCTGCCGTCGTCGGTGCTCGTGGTGGTCGACGAGGCGTACGTCGAGTTCGTCCGCGACCCCGACGCCGCGCGCGGCCTCGACCTGCAGGCCCGTTTCGACAACGTCCTCGTGCTGCGCACCTTCTCCAAGGCCTACGGGCTCGCGGGGCTGCGCGTCGGCTACCTCGTCGGCCATCCCGACGTCGCCGCAGCCGTCCGCAAGGCGACGCCTCCGTTCAGCGTCAGCGACGTCGCGCAGGCGGCTGCGGTGGCATCGCTGGACGCCGTCGACGAGCTCGCCGAGCGCGTGGACGAGGTCGTGCAGGGTCGCGGCCTGCTGCTCGAGGGCCTGCGCGCCCAGGGCTGGACCGTGCCCGACAGCCAGGCGAACTTCGTGTGGCTGCCGTCGGACCAGGGCCCGCAGCTCGCCGAGGCCTTCTGGCCCGTCGCGGTGCGCCCCTTCCCCGGTGCGGTGGCAGACGGCGGGGGCGTGCGGGTCAGCGTCGGCACGACGTCGGCCAACGAGCGCCTCCTCGACGTCGCCGCGCGGCACCTGACGGGGCGGTAGGGCTGGCCATCGGTGGCTGGGCAACCGCAGGAGTGCTCTTCAGGTTGAGGATCCACCGCTGGGCGCCGTGGGCGCGGATCGGTGGCGGAGCAACCGCAGAGCCGCCCCTGCGGTTGATGATCCACCGATCGAACGGTGGAGAACCCACCGCCGGAGGGGCCACGCGCCGGCCCCCAGGATCAGGGCGCCAGCCAGGCGTGGACCAACGGCACGACCGACGCGCCCTCGCCGCTGGCGGAGGCGACGCGCTTCATGGATCCGGAGCGGATGTCGCCCACCGCGAAGACGCCCGGTGCGGTGGTGGCCAGGGTGTCGGGCGGGACGATCGCGTCGGAGGCCCACGGGCCGGGCACGCCGCCCGGCCCGAGCCAGGCCTCCTTCGGCACGTCGCGCCCCGTGAGCACGAAGCCGCGCGGGTCGCGCGCGACCGACGGGGGCAGCCAGCCGCAGGTCGGTCGCGCGCCGAGCAGGAGGAACAGGCCCGCGGCCGGCACGCGCTCGACCTCGCCCGACGCGTTCGTGCGCAGGTCGAGCCACTCCAGCAGGCCCGCGCCGCCGCCGTCGACCACCTCGACCCCGACCCGTACCTGGACGCGCTCGTTCCAGCGCAGCTCGTCGATGAGGTACTGCGACATCGTCTCGGAGAGGTCGCGGCGGACCACGATCGTCACCGACGACGCGAAGCGGGCGAGGTGGATCGCCGCCTGTCCGGCGGAGTTGCCGCCACCGACCACGACGACGGGCTGGCCCTCGACCTCCGGGGCCGCCGTCATCGCGGACCCGTAGTACACGCCCCGACCCACGAGCTCCTCGACCGACTCGACGCCCAGGTGCCGGTAGGCGACACCGGTCGCGATGACGACGGAGCGCGCCCGCACGTGGCCGCCACCGGGCGTGGTGAGCACGTGCTCGCGCTCGTCGTGGGCCAGCGACGCGTCGCACGGCTGCAGCGCGTCGACCTCCCAGCCGGTGAGGAAGCGGGCGCCGAAGCGGACCGCCTGGTTGCGGGCGCGCTGCGCGAGCCGCATGCCCGACACGCCTCGCGGGAAGCCGAGGTAGTTGCGGATCATCGAGCTCGTGCCGGCCTGGCCGCCGACCGCCTCCGCCTCCAGCACGACGGTGCTGAGGCCCTCGCTGGCCGCGTACACCGCCGTGGCGAGACCGGCCGGCCCGGCACCGACGACGGCGACGTCGACCACGTCGGGCAGCACCGTCTCCCCGCTGGAGCCGTTGAGCGCCTGCGCGACCTCGCGCACCGACGTCGCCACGAACGGCGCGCGGTAGACGCTCGCCACCACCGGCTCGCCCGGCCCCGCGTCCGACCCCTGCACCTCGCCCGACGCCTCGCGGCCGGCGGCGAGCTCGGCCAGGATCTCGCGGCCGACGTCGCTGTCGGGGTGGTGGACGCCCGCGGGGATGCCCATGCGGTGGGCGAAGTCGCGGACGGCGGCGGTGACCGGGTTGCCCGGCCTCGACACGAGCCGGATGGTCTCGACCTCGGGTCGCGCCACGGTGGAGCCCCAGTCCGACAGCAGCTCGACGACGGCGGCGTGGAACTCCTCGTCGCGCAGGCCGCGGGGCATGAGCAGGAAGGCGTCGAACTTCCCGTGCGCCAGACCCGGGCGCAGGCGATCGCCCTCCTCGAGGAACCGCTCCCAGGCCACGGTCACGAGCCGGCGGGCCGTGGGGACGACGCGGCGCCACGCGGCGAACGACGTCCAGACGTCGGCGTCGGGCAGGGCGGCGTCCTGCACGAGCAGGGCGATCTGCCGGTCGGCGGCGCACAGCCGCTCGAGCAGCGCGGTCGCGTCGGCGCACGTGCGCACGACGCGGACGTCGTAGTCGCGGTGGTAGCGACGGAACTCGTCGTCGAGGTGGGAGGCGTGCTCGTCGCTCGCCAGGACGATCACCGGGTGGTCCACGGGGCCAGTGTAGGAAGGCGCGCACTTGGCGTCGTCCCTCCGACCGGCTACGGTGACGACAGGTGTGACTGCGGTCACGCCCCCGACCAGGACGTCTGCGCCACCACTGCAGGCCATCGGTCCCGTACCGCCCCACCGCCGTGGAGACCCCACGCCGGACGCGAGAGGAACAACGCATGACCGTACCCGTGCAGACCCCCGGCTCCGAGACGGTGCGTCCGGTGACCACCCCGGCCACCGTCGACACCGAGCTCGTCCAGCTCCTGACGCCCGAGGGACGGCGCGTCGAGCACGAGCGCTACACCTTCGACGGCGACGACGAGAGCATCCGGTCGCTGTACCGCGACCTCCTCCTCGTCCGGCGGATCGACCACGAGGCGCACGCGCTGCAGCGCCACGGCGAGCTCGGCCTCTGGGCGCAGTGCCTGGGCCAGGAGGCCGCCCAGGTCGGCTCGGGTCGCGCGCTCCGTGCGCAGGACTTCGCGTTCCCGACATACCGCGAGCACGGCGTCGCCTGGTGCCGCGGCATCGACCCCGCCAAGCTGCTCGGCCTGTTCCGCGGCGTGGAGCTCGGCGGCTGGGACCCGGCCGAGACCGGCATGGCGCTCTACAGCATCATCATCGGCGCGCAGACCATGCACGCCACCGGCTACGCCATGGCGCTGCAGCGCGACGGGGCCGTCGGCACGGGTGACCCGACGCGCGACGCCGCCGCCCTCGCGTACTTCGGCGACGGGGCCAGCAGCCAGGGCGACGTGCACGAGGCGTTCGTGTGGGCGTCGTCGTTCAACGCCCCGGTCGTGTTCTTCTGCCAGAACAACCACTGGGCCATCTCGGTGCCGCTCGCGCGCCAGAGCCGCACCCCGCTCGTGCAGCGCGCTGCGGGCTACGGCTTCGGCGGTGTGCGCGTCGACGGCAACGACGTGCTCGCCGTGCACGCGGTCACCCAGGCCGCGCTGCAGCGGGCCCGCGACGGCGAGGGTCCGACGCTCGTCGAGGCGGTCACCTACCGCATGGGCGCCCACACGACGTCCGACGACCCGACGCGCTACCGCGACTCGGCCGAGGTCGAGGCGTGGCGGCACCGCGACCCGCTGGCCCGGGTGGAGCGCCACCTGCGCGAGCTCGACACGCCCGAGTCGTTCTTCACCGACCTGCAGACGGAGGCCGACGACCTCGGTGCCCACCTGCGCGAGGCCTGCCGGTCCCTGCCCGAGCCCGACCTCGGAGCGCTGTTCGACGGTGTCTACGCCGACGCGCACCCGGAGCTGGCCGCGCAGAAGGCCGAGTACCTCGCCTACCGCGACTCCTTCGAGACCGAGGGGAGCCGGGCATGAGCGCGGTCGCGGAGCAGCGCACGTCGGCCGTGGGACAGCGGCTCAGCCTCGGCAAGGCCGTCAACGCCGGCCTCCGCGCGGCGATGGAGCACGACCCGAAGGTCGTCGTCATGGGGGAGGACGTCGGTCCGCTGGGTGGCGTCTTCCGCGTGACCGAGGGCCTGCAGAAGGACTTCGGCGAGGACCGCGTCATCGACACGCCGCTGGGCGAGTCGGGCATCGTCGGCGCCGCGGTCGGCATGATGCTGCGCGGCTACCGGCCCGTGATGGAGATCCAGTTCGACGGCTTCGTCTACCCCGCCTACGACCAGATCGTCAGCCAGGTCGCCAAGCTGCACGCCCGCAGCCAGGGCGTCGTGCGGATGCCGGCCGTGATCCGCATCCCGTTCGGTGGCGGCATCGGGGCGGTCGAGCACCACTCCGAGAGCCCGGAGGCGCAGTTCTGCCTGACGGCGGGCCTGCGCGTGGTGAGCCCGTCGAACGCCCACGACGCGTACTGGATGATCCAGCAGGCGATCGCGAGCGACGACCCGGTCGTGTTCATGGAGCCCAAGCGTCGCTACTGGGACGCCGGCCCCGTCGGTGCCGAGAGCACGCCGCTGCACGCGTCGCAGGTGGTGCGCGACGGTCGCCACGCGACGCTGCTCGCGTACGGGCCCATGGTGCGCACGTGCCTGGAGTCGGCGGAGGCGGCGGCGGAGGACGGTGTCGACCTCGAGGTGATCGACCTGCGCACGCTCAGCCCGCTCGACCTCGCACCGGTGCACGCGTCGGTGCGGCGCACCGGGCGCGCGATCGTCGTGCACGAGGCGTCGCGCACCCTCGGCCTCGGCGCCGAGATCGCCGCGCGGGTGCAGGAGGAGTGCTTCTACTCCCTCGAAGCACCCGTGCTGCGCGTCACCGGCTACGACCTGCCCTACCCGCCCAGCCGGGTGGAGGAGGAGTTCCTGCCCGACCTCGACCGTGTGCTCGACGCCGTCGACCGCGCGATGGCGTTCTGAGAGGAGCCGGTGATGAGCGAGTTCAGGCTGCCCGACGTGGGCGAGGGACTGACCGAGGCCGAGGTGCTCACCTGGCACGTCGCCGTCGGCGACGTGGTCGAGGTCAACCAGACGATCGTCGACATCGAGACCGCGAAGTCGGTCGTGGAGCTGCCCAGCCCGTTCGCGGGCGAGGTGACGGCGCTGCTCGTGCCGGAGGGCACGACCGTGCCGGTGGGCACCCCGATCATCGCGATCGGTGGGCCGACGGGGCCGGTCGTGCCGGACGACGCGTCGTCGCTGGTCGAGGCCGATGCGCCGGCGGACGACGAGGTGCCGGCGGACCAGCCGGCCGGGGAGAAGCGCGAGCCGGTGCTCGTCGGCTACGGCGTGCGGACCGCGTCGACGCGTCGACGTCGGCGCAAGGGCGACGGGACGCCGTCCGTGCCCGAGTCCTCCGGTGGGGTCACCACGCTGAAGCCTGCGGCGCAGCCCGCGGGGCGCGCGGACGACGTGCGCGCCCTGGCGAAGCCGCCGGTGCGCAAGCTGGCGAAGGACCACGGTGTCGACCTGCTCGACGTGCCGTGCGACGGGCCGGTGGTCACGCGCGCCGACGTCGAGGCGTTCATCGCCGGCCGACGGCCCACGGCCGCGTCGCCCGCCGCCACGCCGGTGCGGTCGGTGGAGGGTGACACGCGCATCCCGGTCAAGGGCGTGCGCAAGGCCACCGCGCAGGCCATGGTCAGCTCGGCGTTCACCGCACCGCACGTCACCGAGTGGGTCACGCTCGACGTGAGCGCGACGATGGAGCTCGTCGAGCGGCTCAGGGCCGACCGTCGGTTCGCCGGCGTGAAGGTGTCGCCGACACTCGTCGTCGCGAAGGCCGTGTGCCTCGCGCTGTCCCGCACGCCCGAGTTGAACGCCAGCTGGGACGAGGCGGCGCAGGAGATCGTGCTGAAGGGGTCGGTGAACCTCGGCGTCGCCGCAGCCACGGAGCGCGGTCTCGTCGTGCCGAACATCCCGGGTGCCGACCGGATGAGCCTGCTGGAGCTCGGGGAGGCGCTGGCCGACCTGACCGCCACCGCCCGCGCCGGCCGCACCCAGCCGGCGCAGATGAGCGGCGGCACGTTCACGATCACCAACGTCGGCGTGTTCGGCGTCGACGCGGGGACGCCCATCCTCAACCCGGGCGAGACGGGCATCCTGTGCGTCGGCCAGATCGACCGCCGCCCGTGGGTGGTCGGTACCCCCGGCGGGGGTGAGCAGATCGAGGCCCGGTGGGTCACGACGCTCGCGGTGAGCTTCGACCACCGCGTCGTCGACGGCCAGCAGGGCTCGCGCTTCCTCGCCGACGTGGCGTCGATCCTGCGCGACCCCGCCCTCGCCCTCACCTTCTGACCGGATCGGGTCCCGCCGGGAGTGCGCGTTTGCGTGGGGCCCCACGCAAACGCGCAGTTCGGGCGCATGGTTGCGGTGGGGGGAGCCTGTTCGAGTGGGGCCCCACGCAAACAGGCTCGGGCGGCCGGGTGGTGGCCGGGTCAGGCGGGGAGGCGCTCGCCCGCCTCGACGACGTCGGCGATCGTGTTGCCCGGCGACGCCAGGGGACAGCGCCAGCGGTCGTCGTAGCGGCACGACGGGTGGTAGGCGAAGTTGAGGTCGAGCACGACGGTCTGTCCACCCTGGGGAGTCGGCCGGCCGCCGAGCCACGACCCCTTCGCGGTGTCGAGCAGGTAGCGGCCCGCGCCGTACGACGCGGCGCCGTCGCCGCGACCCGACGTCGCGTCGCGCAGGGGCACGAAGATGCCGCCGGCGTACTGCTGCAGCGTCCACACGTCGAGCGTCGAGCCCGACGGGAGCGCCAGCTGCCCGGTCCGCAGGATCGTCACGTCGCCGTCACCGCCCCCGTCGACGACGCGCTCGTCGGGGTCCCACGCGTCGGTCGGTGCGGGCAGGAGCGGCAGCTCGAACCGCCACGCCGGGTCGTAGGGCCAGTACGGCAGGCCGGTCTCGCGCAGCGGGTCGCGCGCCGGCAGCGGCGACTGCGGATGGCTGCGGAACAGCTCGTCGCGACCCTGCCGCCACGTCGCGTGCCCCCGTTCGGGGTCCGGGTCCGCGCGGACCTGCTCGTAGAGCGCGGCCACGCGCACCCGCCAGTCGACCAAGGTCAGCAGCACACCGCCCAAGCTACGGCGCGGACGCGGGGACCGCAGCTCGCGCGTGCAGCGCGCCCACCACGCACACGACCAGCGTGATCGCGGCCGCGAGCAGCAGCCCCGCCCCCAGGTGCCAGCGCAGCAGCAGGGCGCCCGCCGCCGCGCCCGCGAGGATCAGCACCACTGCCGCCACGCGCCGACCCGACCCGCCGCCCTTGCCGTTGCCGAGCACCGAGTCGGCGGCCAGGCCCGTGATGGTCGACGTGACGACCACGGTCGTGACGTCCTTGACGGCGATGAACCGCGCGGTCGCGGCCTGCAGGCCCATCGCCGCGCCGAGCAGCGTCGTGATGACGACCTGGCCCGCGTGGCCCACCTCGTCGCCGACCACGAACAGCACGACGCCGAGCGCGAGGATCGACACCCCGACGCAGGCGATCAACGTGGTGGTGCGTGCCGACCAGCCCGTCCGCGCCCCCTTCAGCACCCGACCGCCGAGCGCCGCGCCCGCCAGGAACCCGACGAGGGCGAGCGCGGGTCCGAGAATCGGGAGGTCGTCGGCCCCGACGACGGCCATGCCGAGGATCACGACGTTGCCGGTCATGTTGCCGGTGAACACGCGGTCGAGGCCGAGGTAGCCGACCGCGTCGATCACCCCCGTCGAGAAGGTGAGGGCGAGCATGAGGACGAGGTTCATCCGGTCGGACGTGATGCGGCGCAGCATCCCCAGAGTCTGACGGTGGGGTGCCGCGGCGCCGTGGCCGGGATGTCACGAGTCCGTGACATGGGGTCTCTAGGGTGTCCGTCCATGACCACCCACCAGGGCCTCTCCGGCAGCACGCCGCTCGACTCCGCACCCCTCCACACGGGCACCGGCGTCCCGTCCGGCGCGACCTACCTGCCCTCGACGGGGGACCACGTGCTGTGGGGCCGGCTGCCCTGCGCCACCGACCGCGCCGTGCTGTCGGTCGACCCGGGCGAGGAGGTCGTGGTCGACACGATCAGCCACGAGGGGATCCTGGAGGACCAGGGCCGCGACCCGCGCGCGTTCTTCGAGCCGCACGGTGTCGACGTGCTCGACGACGCCGTGGCGCTCGCCGCCTCGGGCTACGCGCGGACGTTCGGGGTCGACGGTCCGCACGTCGTCACCGGACCGATCGAGGTGCGTGGCGCGCGGCCGGGCGACCTGCTGGCCATGACCCTCGTCGAGGCGCAGCAGCGGGTGCCGTACGGCGTCGTGTCGAACCGGCACGGGAAGGGCGCGCTGCCGGGCGAGTACCCGCTCGACGGCGACGTCTTCAGCGTGTTCGCCCGCGCCGAGGGCGACACCGGGGTGATGACGTACGGACCGCAGGACGAGCGCACCGTCCGCTTCCCGCTCGCACCCTTCCTCGGCATCATGGGCGTCGCGGTGGCCGGCGACGAACGGCCGCACACCGTGCCGCCGGGTGCGCACGGCGGCAACCTCGACATCAACCTGCTCACCGCGGGCGCGACCCTCTACCTCCCCGTGCAGGTGCCTGGCGCGCTGGCCTACGTCGGCGACCCGCACTTCGCGCAGGGTGGCGGGGAGGTCGCGCTGACCGCCATGGAGGCGTCGCTGCGGGCGACCGTGCGGCTCGACGTGGTGCCGCGCGAGGAGGCCGTGGCGCAGTTCGGCGAGCTGGTCGGCCCGCTGGCGCGCACCCGCGAGTACCTCGTGCCGACGGGCCTCGACCCCGACCTCGACGTCGCGACGCAGAACTGCGTGCGGGCGGCGATCGGGCTGCTGCAGGCGCGCTACGGGATGGACCCGCGGCACGCCTATGCGTACCTGAGCGCGGCCACCGACTTCGACATCAGCCAGGTGGTCGACGTGGTCAAGGGCGTGCACGCCCGGATCCGGCTGGCGGACTTCGCATGAGCGACGACGCGCCCGAGGGGCTGCTCGAGGCGTTCTGGGCGTACGAGACGGCGCTGATGTCCGACGACCTCGAGACGCTCGACGCGCTGTTCGCCGACCGTCCCGACACGCTGCGGGGCGACGCCGCCGGGCTGCTCGTGGGCCACGAGACGATCAGCCGGTTCCGCGGGTCGCGCGGGGGCGCGCCGCGACGCACGATCGCCGAGGTGCACGTGCGGGTGGTCGACGCGACGCACGCGCTCGTCGTCGCGGTGACGGCGCCGGAGCGCGGCGGCCGCGGCCAGCAGACGCAGCTGTGGGAGCGCACCGAGGTGGGCTGGCAGGTCACGGCCGCGCACGTCGCGGTGCCGGCGCCCGCCGTCGACACCCGCGTGTGGCGGGCCGTCGGCGACCCGCTCGTGCGACCCGGCACCGGCCCGCTGTCGGGCGAGAGCGTCGCGGTGAAGGACCTGTTCGCCGTGGCCGGGCAGCCGGTCGGCGCCGGCAACCCGACCTGGGCCGCGCACGCGCCCGTGGAGTCGAGCCACGCGTGGGCGGTGCAGACCCTGCTGGGGGCCGGCGCGTCGGTGCGCGGCATCGCCCGCACCGACGAGTTCGCGTACAGCCTGGCGGGCACCAACGCGCACTTCGGGACCCCGCCGAACCCGCGCGCGCCCGGACGGATCTCGGGCGGCTCGTCGTCGGGGTCGGCGTCGGCCGTCGGGCTCGGCCACGCGACGATCGGCCTGGGCACCGACACCGGCGGCTCGATCCGGGTCCCGGCCGCCTACCAGGGCCTGTACGGCATGCGGCCGACGCACGGCAGCGTGCCGACCGCCGGCCTGATGCCGCTCGCGCCCTCGTTCGACACGGTCGGGTGGATGACCCGCGACGCGAGCCTGCTGCGTCGGGTCGGCTCCGTGCTGCTCCCGACGGCGGCGCCGCGTCCGCTGCGCGACGTCGTGGTGGTGCCCGAGCTGCTCTCCCTCGCGTCGCCCGACGTGCGGGCGGCGGTCGAGGGGTTCCTCGAGGCGGGCCCACGAGGCACCGGCTGGGGCGGTGACGGCGGCAGCCTTGTCGAGGAGTCCTGGGACCTGCCCGCGACGTGGCCGGAGGTCTTCCGGGTGCACCAGGCGGCGCAGGCGTGGCAGAGCCACGGCTGGTGGCTGCGCACGCGGATGGACTCCCTGGGCGCCGACGTGCGCAGCCGGTTCGAGGCGGCCGCCGAGATCGACCACGACACCGCCGTGCGGGCCGCCGACGACGCCGCCCGCGCGCGCGACGCGGTG
>NZ_JAMXRU010000070.1 GCF_024124745.1 Aeromicrobium sp. CnD17-E | reverse complement strand
CACCGCGGCCACGATCCCCGCCACGTGCGTGCCGTGCCCGTGGGGGTCGCGGGAGACGGTCCCGCCCGTGAGCACGTCGACGCCCCGCATGACGTTGCCGCGCAGGTCGGGGTGGGTGCGGTCGACGCCCGTGTCGACGACGGCGACCACGGCGCGCGGGGTCGATCGGGTGGCGCGACCGTCGGCGCGGCGCCACAGCGTCTCCGCCTGGAGCCGGTCGAGCGCCCACTGCCGACCGCGCAACGCGTCGTTCGAGCGCAGCGCCGTCACGGGCTGCGCCATGGAGACCGTGACGGTGGCGGGGTCCTGGAGGCGGGCGGCCACGACCCGCCGCGCCTGCGCACGGTCGTCGACACTGACGGTGCGCACCACGGGTCGCCCGTCCGGTGCGGTCGTGGTCGTGACGACCCGCAACGCTCCCTCGAGCGGGGCGGAGCCGACGATCCGCGCCACGGCAGCCCGCGTGGAGTCCACCTGCGGCGCCGCCGACGCGGGCACGACCACCGTGCCCGCGCAGGCTGCTCCGACCGCCGCCAGGGCGGCCGCGCGGACACGTCGTGTGCGTGGGGTCACGCGCCGGAGACTACCGCTCCCGCCACCTCAGCACGCTGTACACGAGCAGACCCCACGCCGCGAAGGCCGACGCGACCAGCCCGAGCCCCGTCCCCCAGCCAGCCGCAGGCAGCCGCGGACCGAACCCGACGCCCAGCACCTCGAACTCCGGGATCGTCGGGCTCACCCACCACACGACGCCGAGCACGGCGAGCCAGACGCCGCCGAGCGCGCTGAGCACGATGCGCGGCCAGGTGGCCACACCGAACCGGGCGGCCTCCACCGCCTTCTCGCGCAGGGGGTCCAGCACCCGCCGCGCCCACGCGTGCTGACGGGCCAGGATCGTGATGCCCGCGAGGATGATCAGCAGGCCCGGGCCGGGCAGCGGCCAGAGGATGATGCCGATGACGACGACCGTCCAGCCGAGCACCTCGGTGACGACCCGCTCCGCCACGCCCTGATCGCGGCCCCGACCTTCCATGCGCACAGGATGCCGCACGGTCCCAGCCGCGGCACCCGACGCCCACCGATCCCCGACGCCGACGGCGTCGAACACCCCACGCGGACCCCGGCTGGCGGGGCCGACCCGACCGGACCAGGATTGACCCCATGAACAAGGCTGCTGCGCTGCACTCCCTCGCCGAGGACGCCCTCGGCATGACCCTCCCCGTCCGGCTGCGGCTGTGGGACGGCAGCGAGGCCGGCCCCGAGGACGCCCCCGTCCTGGTGCTGCGCGACAAGCGCGCCGTCCGCCACGTGCTGTACTCCCCCGGCGAGCTGGGCGTGGCCCGGGCGTACGTGCAGGGCGACCTCGACATCGAGGGCGACCTCGCCGACGGGCTGCGCACGATGTGGGAGGCCGTCCGCAACGCCCGCGCAGCCGACGCGAACGCCGCGCGTCCGCGCATCAAGACCCGGCACGCACTGCGCGGCGCCTGGCTGGCCCTGCGGCTCGGCGCGATCGGGCGTCGACCCAAGGCGCCCGCCGCGGAGTCGAACCTCACGGGCGAGCTGCACAGCCGCGAGCGCGACCGCGCCGCCATCAGCCACCACTACGACCTCTCCAACGACTTCTACGAGCTCGTCCTCGACCCGCAGATGGCGTACTCGAGCGGCTTCCACGCCGACCCGACGTGGTCGCTGGAGCAGGCGCAGACCGCCAAGCTCGACCTCGTCTGCCGCAAGCTCGGCCTGCGACCCGGCATGCGGATGCTCGACATCGGCTCGGGCTGGGGCTCGCTGAGCCTGCACGCCGCCGAGCACTACGGCGTGCACGTCACCGGCGTCACCCTGTCGCACGAGCAGCGCGACTTCGTCATGAAGCGCGCGGCCGAGCGCGGGCTGCAGGGTCGCGTCGAGGTGAGCCTGCGCCACTTCCGCGACCTCGCCGGCGCCGGCGTGGCCGACGGCACCATCGACGCGATCGCCTCGATCGAGATGGGCGAGCACGTCGGCGACGAGGAGTACGTCGTGTTCACCGAGTCGATCCACCGCTACCTGCGCCCCGGCGGCCGCGTGCTGATCCAGCAGATGTCGCGCAGCAACGACCAGGTCGGCGACCGTCCCGGGGGCGGCCCGTTCATCGAGACCTACATCGCCCCCGACATGCACATGAAGCCGATCGCCAAGACCATCGGCCTCATCGCCGGAGCCGGCCTGGAGATCCGCGACGTGCAGGCGATGCGCGAGCACTACCCCCTGACCGTCGCCGGCTGGGCCCGCAACCTCGAGGAGAACTGGGGCACCGCGGTCGCGCTGGTCGGTGAGGAGACCGCGCGGGTGTGGCGCCTCTACCTGGCGGGCGGGTCGCTCGCGTTCGAGGAGAACCGCATGGGCGTCGACCAGATCCTCGCGGTCAAGCCGTCGCCCGCCGGACGCTCGGACATGCCGCTGACCCCGCTGGAGTGGCTCGCATGATCGCCAACGACGGATCGCACAGTCTGCTCACCCTGGCGATCGGGCTGGCGACCGTCGTCGTCTTCATGGGCGTCTGCATGGCCATCTCCGTGCGCGTGCAGAAGCTCACGGTGGTCGACACCGCCTGGCCGCTCGGGTTCGTCCTCGTCGCCGTCGTCTCCGTCTTCGTGACGAACGCCGGCGACGGCATGCCCGCCCCGCAGCTCCTCCTGCTGGTCCTGGTGACGCTGTGGGGCCTGCGCCTCGCCGCGCACCTGCACCACCGCAACAGCGGCAAGGACGAGGACCCCCGCTACGCCGAGCTGGCCGAGGCCGACGGTCGTTCGTTCGCGCAGGTGGCGCTCACCCGCGTGTTCCTGCCGCAGGGCATCGCCATGTTCCTCGTCGCCACCCCGGTCATGGTCGGCATGAACAACCTCGGCGTCGTCGGCTGGCTCGGGTGGCTCGGCGTCGCGGTGTGGGCGGTCGGCCTGTTCTTCGAGGCCGTCGGCGACTGGCAGCTCGCCCAGTTCAAGAAGGACCCCGACACCAAGGGCAAGATCATGGACCAGGGACTGTGGCGCTACACCCGGCACCCGAACTACTTCGGTGACGCCTGCGTGTGGGCCGGCATCTGGCTGGTCGCCGCGTCGTCGTGGGCCGGCGTCGCCACGGTCGTCAGCCCGATCGCGATGACGATCTTCCTCACCAAGGTCACCGGGGCGGCGAACAACGAGAAGGGCATGCGCAAGAGCAAGCCCGGCTACGACGAGTACGTGCGCCGCACGAGCGGCTTCATCCCCCTGCCCCCGAAGAAGGCCTGAGCATGGCGCCGGTGCTCGTCACGGGGGTCACCGGCTTCGTCGGTGCCCACCTGGCGGCAAGGCTCGTCGAGCTCGGCCGCGAGGTGCGCGTGCTCGTGCGCGACCCGGCGCGGCTGCCCGACGCCGACTGGGTGCGCCACGTCGAGGTCGTGCAGGGCGACGCGACCGACGCCGGGTCGCTCGACCGGGCGCTCGACGGCGTGTCCGTGGCCCACTACCTCCTGCACGCGATGTCCGACGGCGACGACTACGCGGCCGCAGACCGCGAGATGGCTCAGACGTTCGCCGCCGCGGCCGAGCGTGCCGGGGTGCGCCGCATCGTCTACCTGGGCGGTCTGCGCCCGCCGGCGGACAGCGAGCCGACCGAGCACCTGGCGTCGCGCGACGAGGTCGCGCAGATCCTCCTCGCGGGAGCGGTGCCCGCCGTGGTCCTGCGGGCGGGCATGGTCATCGGCCGCGGGTCGGCGTCGTTCGACCTCATGGAGGTCGCGACCCGGCTGCTGCCGGTGGTGGTCGGGCCGACGTGGCTGCGCCGGCACATGCAGCCGGTCGCGCTCGACGACCTGCTGCACTACCTGGTCGCCGTCACCGACCTCGACGACGACGTGAACCGCGGCTTCGACGTCGGGGGGCCCGACGTGATGAGCTACCGCGAGCTGCTGGAGGCGCACGCGCACGCGTCGGGCCGTCGACGCCCTCCGTCCCTGCTGTTCCCCGTGCTGCTGCCGCACACGTTCAGCCTGGTCGTCGGCACCCTGGCGCCCGGGTCGAGCTCGTTGAACGCTGCCCTCGTGCACAGCCTGAGCCTCGACATGGTGTGCACCGAGCGCGACCTCGAGGCCCTGGTGGGTCCGCCCGAGGGCGGCCCGACCGGTGTCGAGGAGGCCCTGCGGCGCGCGAACGCCTGAGCGTCGCGTCGTCGTCGGGCCAGGCCGGCAGGAGCCGGAGCGGCTCTATTCGCTGACGAAGATGTGCACCGCGGCGTCGGCGTCGACCTCGGCGGTCTCGCCCTGGCGGGCGACGACGACGCCGTCGTGACCGCGCGAGACGAGGACGTCGTTGCCGGGCAGCGCGCCGACGCGGCGCAGCACCGACATGACCTCGGTGTCCTTCTGCAGCTCCTCGGCGATGCGACGCACGATCCGGCGGACCGGCTCGTCGCCACCGCGGACCGCCCGGGTGAGCGGCTCCACGCCGTGCAGGAACAGCGAGGGGTCGACGGTCTCGCCGAGCTCGTCGAGGCCGGGGATCGGGTTGCCGTACGGCGACTCCGTGGGGTGCTCGAGCAGCTCGACCAGGCGGCGCTCGACCTGCTCGGACATGACGTGCTCCCAGCGGCACGCCTCCTCGTGCACGAACTCGATCTCCAGACCGATGATGTCGGTGAGCAGACGCTCCGCGAGGCGGTGCTTGCGCATGACGCGGGTGGCGAGGGCGCGGCCCTTGTCGGACAGCTCGAGGTGACGGTCGCCCTCGACGGTGAGCAGGCCGTCGCGCTCCATGCGGGCGACGGTCTGGCTGACCGTCGGGCCGCTCTGGTGCAGACGCTCGGCGATGCGCGCGCGCAGGGGGACGATGCCCTCCTCCTCCAGCTCGAAGACGGTGCGCAGGTACATCTCGGTGGTGTCGATCAGCTCGCTCACGCGCCCATTGTTCCATGGCGTGCAGACAGCCCGTGCACGCGTGAGGATGAGAACCGTGTCGACCTCCGTGATCTGCTTCCGCTCCGACTTCCGGCTGAACGACAACCCCGCGCTGCGCGAGGCCATCGAGGCGGGTCCGGACGGGGTCGTGCCGATGTTCGTGCTCGACGACCACTACTGGGGACCGAACGGCCGGACCCGCCTGGCCTACCTCATGGCGCTCCTGCGCGACCTCGACGAGCGCGTCGGCGGGCTCACGGTCGTGCACGGCAAGCCGTGGGGAGGTGGTGCCGCGCGTCGCCCGCGCGGTCGAGGCCACCAGCGTGCACGTGGCCGCCGACTACGGCCCGTACGAGAAGGATCGTGACGACCGGGTCGAGAAGGCCCTCGCCGACGACGACGTCGCCCTCGTGCGCACGGGCTCGTCGTACGCCGTCGCGCCGGGGCGGGTCACGAAGGACGACGGCAGCCCGTACCGGGTCTTCACCCCGTTCTACCGCGCCTGGCAGCAGCACGGCTGGCGCGCACCCGCCCCCGGCGTGCGGTCGGTGCCCTGGATCCGCGCCGACGTGCGCACCAAGCAGATCCCCGACGTCGACCCGCCTGAGGGCGTCACGCTCCCGCCGCTGGGCGAGGACGCTGCCCGGCGCCGCTGGCGCGAGTACCTCGACCAGGTCGACGAGTACGACGACCTGCGCGACCTGCCGGGCCGCGACGCGACGTCGCGCATGTCGGTGCACCTGAAGTGGGGGACGATCCACCCGCGGACGATGCTGGCCGACCTCGCCGACCGAGGCAGCAAGGGGGCCGAGGCCTATGCACGCGAGCTGGCGTTCCGCGAGTTCTACGCCGACGTCGTGCACCACCGCCCCGACACGCTCGCCGGCTACTACGACAAGCGGTTCGAGGCGATGGACTACGACGAGCCCGGCGAGGACCTGCAG
The DNA here is from genome assembly GCF_024124745.1 of Aeromicrobium sp. CnD17-E. Lineage (GTDB taxonomy): Bacteria > Actinomycetota > Actinomycetes > Propionibacteriales > Nocardioidaceae > Aeromicrobium. Next base: position 10,382 of record NZ_JAMXRU010000070.1, on the reverse strand, counting down.
GCGTGGAAGGACGGGCGCACCGGGTTCCCGATCGTCGACGCCGGCATGCGCCAGCTGCTCGCCGAGGGCTGGATGCACAACCGGGTGCGCATGATCGTGGCCAGCTTCCTCGTCAAGGACCTGCACCTGGAGTGGACCGTGGGCGCCGACCACTTCCTCGACCTGCTCGTCGACGCCGACCCGCCGTCGAACCAGCACGGCTGGCAGTGGGTCGCGGGCTGCGGCACCGACGCGTCGCCGTACTTCCGCATCTTCAACCCGACGTCGCAGGGCAAGAAGTTCGACCCCGACGGGACCTACGTGCGTCGCTGGGTGCCGGAGCTGCGCGACGTGCCGAAGACGTTCGTCCACGAGCCGTGGAAGCTGGACGAGCCGCCGGCCGACTACCCCGCGCCGATCGTCGACCACGCCGAGGAGCGCGAGGAGTCGCTGCGTCGCTACGCGGCGCTGCGCTCCTGACCCTGCACCGAGGGTCGTCGTTCGCGGGCGGGTCCGTGGTTACGGTGGGGCGGTGACGACGATCCCGCGCAGGTACAACGGTCCCGAGCACTCCGGCAACGGCGGGTGGGTGAGCGGCCTGCTCGCCCACGAGCAGACCCAGCGGCACGGCGACGAGGTCGTGACGGCCACGCTGCGCCAGCCGCCCCCGCTCGAGGTGCCGCTCACCTGGGAGGAGCACCCCGACGAGGTGCGCCTCGTGACCGCCGGCGGCGCGCTCATCGGCGAGGCGGCCGCGGGGACGTTCGAGCACGACCCCCTGCCCGCGCCGTCGGCCGAGGAGGCCGAGGCCGGCGTCGCGTCCTACCCCGGCTTCACGCTGCACCCGTTCGACCGGTGCTTCACCTGTGGCACCGCACGCGAGCCCGGCGACGGCCTCCGGCTGTTCACGGGGCCGGTGGGCGACGGCTCGCGCACGGCGGGCACCTGGACGCCCGACCCGGGCGTGGCCGGCGACGACGGGCTGCTGGACGTGCCGACCACGTGGGCTGCGCTGGACTGCCCGGGCGGCTGGGCCGCCGACTTCACCGCGCAGGCGATGGTGCTCGGCCGCATGACGGCGCAGGTGCTGCGTCGTCCGGCCGCGGGCGAGCCGCTGGTCGCGTCAGGACTGCTGCGCGAGCGCGACGGCCGCAAGTTCCGCACCGCCACCGCGCTGCACACCACCGACGGCGAGCTGCTCGGTCGCGCCGAGCAGGTGTGGATCGAGATCGACCTCGCCCGCTTCTCCTGACCGTGACGATGTGGCCCCAGATCCGACCGATCGGGGCCACATCGTCACGGTCAGCGGGGTGGGAGGGCTCGTCAGGGAGTGGGGTTGCGGGCGTCGTAGGCGCGGAACCCTCGCGACCGCAGTCCGAACCAGGCCGTCGCGGCCACGCAGAGCGCTCCACCGACGGTCATGGCCCACGCCTCGCCGGCCAGGCCGGCCAGCGAGCCCATCACGAAGTCGCCGAGTCGCGGACCACCGGCCACGACGACGATGAACACCCCCTGCATCCGACCTCGCATCTCGTCGGGGGCGGCGGTCTGCAGGATGGTCGACCGGTAGGCCGCGCTGACCATGTCGGCGGCACCGGAGCAGGCCAGCATCAGCACGCACAGCCACAGCAGCGAGGCGCCGGAGAACACCGAGACGCCGGCCAGGGCCACGACCGTGCCGTACACGCACACGGCCGCGACGACGGCCACGCCGTGGCGGTGGACCCGGCTGACCCAGCCGGAGACGAGGAACGCGGCCACGGCACCGATCCCGGGCGCCGCCTGCAGCAGCCCCAAGGTCTCCGGCCCGGTGGCGAACACCGTGACGGCGAGCGCCGGGAACAGCGCCCTCGGCTGCGCGAGCACCATCGCGAACAGGTCGACGACGAAGGTCATGCGCACGTTCGGGGCGGCGCCGAGGAAGCGCAGCCCCTCCACCACCGACCGCAGACCGGGCGCCCCCTGGTGCGATGTCGGGGGCATCGCGGGCAGCCGCGACAGCGAGTACAGCGCGGCGACGAACAGCACGACGTCGACCACGTAGGCGGCGTCGACGCCCTTCCACGCGATGAGCACGCCGCCGAGCAACGGCCCGGCCGTGAAGGAGAGGTTCGTCGCCGCCATGCCCAACGCGTTCGCGGCCGGCAGCAGCTCGGCCGGGAGCAGCCGCGGCAGCATCGCCGAGCGAGCAGGCTGGTTCACGGCGAACAGCGCCGACTGCACGGCCACCAGCCCGTAGAGGAACCCCACGGAGTCGATGCCGGCAAGGCTGTGCGCGACGAGCGCCATCGAGCACAGCCACAGCCCGAGCGCCGAGGCCAGCGCCACCCGACGTCGGTCGAAGGCGTCGGAGAGCGCGCCGCCGTAGAGACCACCGAGCACGAGCGGCAGCAGCCCGGCAAGCCCGATCAGGCCGACGGAGAACGACGAGCGGGTCAGCGAGTAGACCTCGAACGCGATCGCGACGATCGTCATCTGCTGGCCGAAGGCGGACACGGTCTGGCCGATCCAGAGCCGTCGGTACGCCGGGGAGGCCCGCAGCGGGCGCACGTCGGTCAGCACCCCGGACAGTCGACTCACGCAACGATCCTGACGCATGCCCCGGACCCGACGGTTGGCAGGATGCCCTCATGGCCCGCGCACCGATGTCGACGCAGAAGGTGCAGCAGTGGATCATCAGCCTGCTGGTGCTCGCCGTCTCGTGCTTCCCGCTCGGTGCCCTCACCGCCGCGGTCGCGATGCTCGCCGACGAGCGGCACGACGCGGCACTGGTGCTGGTCGGCGTGATGGCGGCCCTCGGTATGGCCGCGGTGTCCGCCGGGCGCCTCGTCCACCGGCTCTCCCCCGTGTCGCCGTGGACCCTGCTCGGCCTGCTCCCGGCCCTCGCCGCGGCGGCGCTCTACCTCTGACGTCCCTACGGCTGGAGCCGCACGCGTTCCCATCCCCCCACGTCGCGGCGGTACAGCAGCCGGTCGTGCACACGGTTGCGTCGACCGTGCCAGAACTCGATGGTCTCCGGGACGAGGAGGTAGCCGCCCCAGGTCGACGGTCGCGGCACCTCGCCGTCGCCCGCCGCGTCCTCCGCCGCCCGGACCTGGGCCTCGAGGGCCCGCCGGTCGGTCACGGGTCGTGACTGGTGGGAGCCCACGGCGCCGACCTGCGCGCCGTGCGGTCGGCTGGCGAAGTAGGCGTCGCTCTCGGCGGCCGGCAGGCGCTGCACCGATCCCTCCAGCCGCACCTGGCGCTGGACCGGGTGCCACAGCAGGGTCGCGGCCGCCCGCGGGTTCGCCTCGAGCTCGCTGCCCTTGCGCGACGTGTAGTGCGTGAAGAACGTGACGCCGCGCTCGTCCAGGCCCTTCATGAGGACGATCCGCACCGACGGGCGACCGTCGAGGGTGGCCGTGCCGAGCGCCATCGCGTTCGGCTCCGGCACGCCAGCGTCGACGGCGTCCCGGAGCCACCGGGCCAGGAGGTCGAACGGGTCGTCGCCCGCCTGCGCCTCGTCGAGCCCACCCTCCTCGTACTCGCTGCGCATCGCGGCCAGACGGTCGTGGTCGATCGGACGCTCCATGCGGCTCACGCTAGCGCCGCCCGGACCAGCCAGCAGGACTCGCCGTGCCGGGTGCTCATGGCTCAGGGCAGAATGCAGGCATGGCTGATGACGTACAGGTGCACCACGGGCTCGAGGGAGTCGTCGCGTTCGAGAGCGAGATCGCCGAGCCCGACAAGGAAGGGTCCGCGCTGCGGTACCGCGGCGTCGACATCGACGACCTCGTCGGCCGTGTGCCGTTCGAGAAGATCTGGGGACTCCTCGTCGACGGCCACTACGAGCCGGGCCTGCCGCCCGCCGAGCCGTTCCCCATCCCGGTCCACTCCGGCGACATCCGCGCCGACGTGCAGAGCGCCATCGCGCTCACCGCGCCGGCCTGGGGCCTGCGCCAGCTGTACGACATCCAGACCCCCGAGCAGGTCCGCGAGGACCTCTCCCGCACCGCGGTCATGATCCTGTCGTACGTCGCCCAGGCGGCGCGCGGCGTCGGCCTCCCGATGGTGCCGCAGGCGGTCATCGACGAGCAGGAGACGATCGTCGAGCGCATGCTGATGCGCTGGCGCGGCGAGGTCAACCCCGACCACGCCAAGGCCATCGACGCCTACCTCGTGTCGGCCGCCGAGCACGGCATGAACGCCTCGACCTTCACGGCGCGCGTCATCGCGTCCACCGGCGCCGACGTCGCCGCCGCGCTCTCGGGCGCGGTCGGCGCCATGTCGGGACCGCTGCACGGCGGCGCGCCCTCGCGCGTGCTGCACATGATCGAGCAGGTCGAGAAGTCCGGCGACGCCGAGGGCTACGTCAAGCAGCTCCTCGACTCCGGCGAACGCCTCATGGGCTTCGGGCACCGCGTGTACCGCGCCGAGGACCCCCGCGCCCGCACCCTGCGCCGCACGGCCAAGGAGCTGAACGCGCCGCGCGCCGAGGTCGCCGAGGCCCTGGAGCAGGCCGCCCTGGCCGAGCTGCGTGCCCGCCGCCCCGACCGCGTGCTCGAGACCAACGTCGAGTTCTGGGCGGCCATCGTCCTCGACTTCGCCGAGGTGCCCCCGAACATGTTCACCGCGATGTTCACGTCGGCCCGCACCGCCGGCTGGAGCGCGCACATCCTCGAGCAGTACAAGAAGGGCCGGCTCATCCGTCCCTCGTCGATCTACGTCGGTCCGTCCGAGCGCAAGGCCGACGAGGTCGACGGCTGGAACCCGGCCTGGGCCGACCGCTGACCCCACGCCCCGCGCGATCGCACGGCGCCCGTCCCGACCACGTCGGGGCGGGCGCCGTCGTCGTCGCGGCTCGGGCTGCGCATCACCAGCAGGCCCCTACGGTGGGAAGCATGACCGTACGCGACATCGCACTCAACGACGGCACGACGATCCCGCAGGTCGGCTTCGGCGTGTTCCAGATCGACCCCGCCGACACCCAGGCGGCCGTCGAGCAGGCGCTCGAGGTCGGCTACCGCCACATCGACACCGCCCGGATCTACGGCAACGAGGAGGGGGTCGGCGCCGCCCTGAAGGCCACGGGCCTCGCCGACGAGGTCTACGTGACCACCAAGCTGTGGAACGAGGACCAGGGCCACGACTCCACGCTGAGCGCCTTCGACGCCAGCATGGGCCGCCTCGGCATCGACACGCTCGACCTCTACCTGATCCACTGGCCGACGCCCGCGCACGACACCTACGTCGAGACCTGGAAGGCCTTCGAGCAGCTCAAGGCCGACGGTCGCGTGCGCTCGATCGGCGTCTCCAACTTCCGCGTGCAGGACCTGCAGCGCCTCGCCGACGAGGGACTCACGACCCCCGTGGTCAACCAGATCGAGCTGCACCCCGCACTCACGCAGGACGTGCTGCGCGCCTACCACGCCGAGCACGACATCGTGACCGAGGCGTGGAGCCCGCTGGCCCAGGGCGAGGTTCTCGACGAGTCCGCGGTCGTGGAGATCGCGCAGGCGCACGACGCGACGCCGGGCCAGGTCGTCCTGGCGTGGCACCTCGCGCTCGACAACGTGGTCTTCCCGAAGTCGGTGACGCCGTCGCGCATCGCCGAGAACTTCGCCGCGACCGAGCTGACGCTCTCCGACGACGAGCTGCAGCGCATCAGCGCGATCAACCGCGACGAGCGCACCGGGCCGGACCCGGCCGAGTTCAACTGACCCGCACGCGACGAGACCCTGGCCATCCCCCCGAACGGCCAGGGTCTCGTCGTGTGTGATGGACCATCCCCCCGAGATGCTCCACCGCCGACCCGTCCCCCGACAGGCCGGACGTCGTGTCAGCCGGCGTCAGGCACCAGTCCCGCGACCAGCGGCTGGATGCCGGCGGTGTCGTCGAGCGGCTGGATGCCCTCGCCCAGGGGCTGGATGCCCTGGCCGAGCGGCTGGATTCCCTGGACGGTCGCGTTCGCGGCGGCCGGAGCCATCGTGAACAGGGCGGCGGCACCGGCTGCTGCGATCATGGAGCGCGTGCGGTTCGTCGACACCGTGGTTCCTTCCGTGGTCGTCCTGGTAGCAGGAGACTACACCGAACTAGTCCTTTGGGACTAGACCCCGATAGTCATCTCTTTGTCCCAATTCCTCGCGCGTCCTGCCCTGCAACGCCGGGCGTGCTGGTCGAGACCGGCCGCGGGTGGCGCGACCGCCACGTCTCGTAGGGTGGGACGGTGACCACCGCAGACCTCGCCCGCGCCGCCGCGGATGCCCTGGCCGAACGCACCGGAGGGGCGGCCCACGACGTCGCCCTCGTCATGGGCTCGGGCTGGCTGCCCGCCGCCGACGCGCTCGGCACCCCCGACCACGAGATCGCGCTCGCGGACCTGCCCGGCTTCAGCGCCCCCGCGGTCGCCGGCCACGGCGGGACCGTCCGCTCGGTGCAGGTCGGCGAGCGTCGCGCCCTGGTGTTCCTGGGCCGGACCCACTTCTACGAGGGCAAGGGCGTGGCTGCCGTCGTGCACGGCGTCCGCACCGCAGCGGCCGCGGGCGTACGCACGGTCGTGCTGACCAACGGCTGCGGCGGGCTCGACCCCCGCTGGACGCCCGGCACCCCCGTGCTGATCAGCGACCACATCAACCTGACCGCCACCTCCCCCATCGAGGGCGCGAACTTCGTCGACCTGACCGACCTGTACTCGAGCCGGCTGCGTGCGCTCTGCCGCGAGGTCGACCCGTCGCTCGACGAGGGGGTCTACGTGCAGTTCCCCGGACCGCACTACGAGACGCCGGCCGAGATCGGGATGGTCCGTGCGATCGGGGGAACCCTGGTGGGCATGTCGACCACGCTGGAGGCGATCGCCGCCCGCGAGGCCGGCCTGGAGGTGCTCGGCCTGTCGTTGGTGACCAACCTCGCCGCCGGCATCTCCGGCGAGCCCCTGAACCACGAGGAGGTGCTCGAGGCCGGGAAGGCGGCCGCGAGCCGCATGGGCGCCCTGCTCGCCGACGTCATCCCCCGCATCTGAGCCTGACCGGCCACCCACGCCCCGAGGAGCACCCATGTCCGTCGTCGACCTCGCACTCGACTGGATCAGCCAGGACCCCGACCCGCAGACCCGAGCCGAGCTGCAGGCCCTCGTCGACGCCGACGACACCGCGGCGCTCGAGGACCGCTTCGGCACCCGTCTGCAGTTCGGCACCGCCGGGCTGCGCGGTGCCCTCGGCGGCGGTCCGAACCGGATGAACCGCGTCATCGTCGCCAAGGCCGCCGCAGGGCTCGCCGCCTACCTGCGACGCGAGGTCGACGGGGAGCCGTCGGTGGTCGTGGGCTACGACGCGCGGCACAACTCCGACGTCTTCGCGCGCGACACCGCCGAGATCATGCAGGCGGCGGGCGTGCGCGCCTACCTGCTGCCCGAGCGCCTGCCCACGCCGGTGCTCGCCCACGCGATCCTGCACCTGGGCTGCTCGGCCGGCGTCATGGTGACGGCGTCGCACAACCCGCCGCAGGACAACGGCTACAAGGTCTACCTCGGCGACTCCAGCCAGATCGTGCCGCCCGCCGACACCGACATCTCCGCGCTCATCGACGAGGTCGGTCGGGTCGACGAGCTGCCCCGCAGCGACGAGTACACCGTCTGCGGTCCCGACGTGGCCGAGGCCTACGTGCAGGCCGTCGTCGACCTCGCGCACGACGGCCCGCGCGACGTCGTCGCCGTGTACACGCCGATGCACGGCGTCGGACGCGACACCCTCGTCGAGGTCGTGCGCCGCACCGGCTTCCCCGCCCTGCACGTGGTGCGCGAGCAGGGCGACCCCGATCCCGACTTCCCCACCGTCGCCTTCCCGAACCCGGAGGAGCCGGGCGCGATGGACCTCGCGCTGAAGCTCGCCTCCGAGGTCGAGGCCGACGTGATCGTCGCCAACGACCCCGACGCCGACCGCTGCGCCGTGGGAGTCAGGGACGGTGAGGCGTTCCGGATGCTCACGGGCGACCAGACCGGCGTGCTGCTGGCCGAGCTGCTCCTGCGCCGCGGCGTGGACGGTACCTACGGGTCGTCGATCGTCTCCTCCGACATGCTCGGCCGCCAGGCCGAGGCGCACGACCGACGCTGGCAGCAGACCCTCACCGGCTTCAAGTGGCTCGGCAAGATCGGCGACCTCGCGTTCGGCTACGAGGAGGCGCTGGGCTACAGCGTGGCCCCGCACGTCGCGCGCGACAAGGACGGTGTGTCCGCGATCCTCGCGGTGCTCGAGCTCGCGGCGGAGCTGAAGGCCGAGGGACGCACGCTCCTCGACCTGCTCGACGACCTCTACCGCGAGCACGGGCTGCACGCGACCGGTCAGCTGTCGGTGCGCGTCGACGACCTGTCCATCATCGCCGACGCCATGAGCACGCTGCGCACCACGCCGCCGCGACTGCTGGGCGGACTGGAGGTGACGGCCGTCGACGACCTCGCGGACGGGTACGCGGGCCTGCCGCCCACCGACGGGATCCGCCTGGCCCTCGCGCTGCCGCCGGCCACGGAGGCCGCACCTCACGGACCCGCGATCGACTCGGCGCGCATCATCTGCCGCCCTTCGGGCACCGAGCCCAAGCTCAAGTGCTACATCGAGGTGGTCGTGTCGGTGCAGGACTCCGTCGAGGTGTCGCGCGAGCAGGCCGACGCCACCCTGGAGGCGCTGCGCTCCGACCTCGCGACGGCCCTCGGCCTCGCGTAGGTCGCGCTAGTCGTCGTCCTTCTTCGGCTCCGGCTCCTTGCCGCAGATGATGCGGTCGGCCGCCTGGTAGACGGCGGTGTCGGTCTCGCGCTTCACGACGCGACCGTCCTTGCGCAGGGTGCGGTAGATGTCGATGTCGAAGCCGGGCAGCGCACCCTGGGGTGCGCAGGAGGCCGAGTCGTCGTAGCGCGTCTGCCCGGTGCGGAAGTTGCGCCGTTCGGACTGGCCCGCCTCGACGTCGAACTCCTTCGTGCCCCAGATCTGCACCGTGGTGCGGCCGACCCCGCCCGGCGAGCTCGGCTGCACGAACGAGCGGATGAGCACGCCGCTCTTCAGGTTGTTGCGGAAGCGCAGGTCGAGCGACCCGAAGTAGACGGTCGCCTCGCGACCCACGGGGTAGCGGTCGATGTAGAACGCGTGCGGGTGGTGCTCCACGTCGTCGAGGCCGGCGAAGAAGGCGGCGTTGTAGGTGGTGGTGACCACCTGCGACACGCCTCCGCCGAGCTCGTCGCGGAAGCGACCCCCGTTGATGACCGAGCCGCTGGTGAACCCGTTCGCCGCGGTCCGCTCACCCACGGTGTCGTTGAAGGAGAACGTCTCCCCTGGCTCGACGATGGTGCCGTCCAGCAGCTGGGCGGCTCGGCCCTGGTTGATGTTGCGGTACTCGGCGTGCGGGTACTCGGTGGTGAACTCGCTGACCTTCTCGGTGATGCGCAGGGCCTTGGCGTCCTCGGTGGTGAACTCCGGCTCGACGACCTTGGCCTCGACCGTCACGGCGCGCTCGGCACCGCTGCGCGTGAGCACCGGCACGAGCTTCTCGGCCATCTCCTTCGGCTGCAGGCCGATGCCCTCCTTGCCCGGCACGACCACGGGACGCTCGCCGCGGATCTCCACGGTCGCGTCGACCGCCTTGCGTCCGATGCCGGTGGTGGCGTCGGTGAGGGGCGCGGCGAGCCGCTCCGGGTCGATGACCGGGGTCATCGTGCCGTCGACCGGCTCGACGCGCAGGGCGGGCGCGTAGGCGGTCACGGGAAGCTCGACCTTCTGGCGGCCGACCTGGATGGTCACCGGTGCCGCGACGGCCGGCCGGGCGATCGAGGAGACCGCCTCGCGCAGGCCCGCGACGTCGACGGCGGGCTCGACCGCGGTCGTCGGGACCTCGACCGGCTCGTCCTGCACCAGGTACTCGTCCTGGATGAGCCGGGCCGTGGCGGCGGTGCGGATGGTGAGGCCGTCCTTGGGCTGACGCGCGCGGGGCGCAGCGTCGGGGAAGGTGATGAGGGCCTCGGTGACGGGCACGTCGACGGCCTCGCCGATGCCCTGGACGGCCGACCGCAGCGCCTTCTCGTCGACGTCGAGCACGGGGGCACGGTCGCGGCTGCCGACCACGAGCGCGACCATGTCGCGCGGGTCCCAGCTGCGCGCGCCGCCCGCCGCGTCGACGGAGGCGTCGACGTCGAGCGCGAGACCGGCGTCGGACGGCGTGATCTCGAAGCGCTCGTCGCCGTGGACCAGGACGACCGGGTCGTCCTGCTTCGGGCCCAGCTCCTCCTCCAGCGTCGCGCGTGCGTCGGCGGGCGACATGCCGCCGACGTTGACGCCGCCGATGGTCGTGCCGGCCGCGAGCCGGCTGCCGGTGAGCAGGTAGCCACCGACGTAGAGGCCGCCGAGCAGGACGACGGCGGCGACGAGCGCCCAGCGCCCCCAGTG
>NZ_JAMXRU010000006.1 GCF_024124745.1 Aeromicrobium sp. CnD17-E | reverse complement strand
GGGCGGCGCTGACGCGCTGCTGCGCGGCGGCACTGGCGGCCGCGAGCTTCTCGGCGAACGTGCTGGGCGCGGGAGCCTGTGCGGCCTGGTCGTCCTCGGCGGGCTGCTCCGGCGTCACGGGGGTCTCCTCGGCCTGCACGGCCTCGTCGTCCGACGGGACCGCGGCGGCCTCCGTCGTCTCCTGCTCGAACGTCTCGTCCTGGACCGCAGACTGTTCGGCAGTGGTCTGCTCGGCCTCGGCCTGCTCGGCAGCGGCACGCTCAGCCTCCGCCTGCTCGGCGGCAGCACGCTCCGCCTCCGCCTGCTCAGCGGCAGCACGCTCCGCCTCCGCCTGCTCAACGGCAGCACGCTCCGCCTCCGCCTGCTCAACGGCAGCACGCTCAGCCTCCGCCTGCTCAACGGCAGCACGCTCAGCCTCCGCCTGCTCAGCCGCAGCACGCTCAGCCTCCGCCTGCTCAGCCGCAGCACGCTCAGCCTCAGCCTGCTCAGCCGCAGCACGCTCCGCCTCAGCCTGCTCAGCGGCAGCACGCTCGGCGTCCGCGTCGGCGTCCGCGGTGGACGCGGTCTCAGGCTCCGCGAGGGAGGAGGCCGTCGGGGGCGCCCAACGGCGCGTGCCCGCGGAGACGGCGACCTCGCGCGGCTCGTCGTCGGCGTCCTCGACCGCCGGCAACGTCTGCGTCGCGTCGGACAGCGCCGCGTCGATGTGCTCGTCGTCGGCCGACGGCGCGGCCGTCGCCTCGACGGCCGGCTGCTCTGCCGTGGCGGAGACCTCCGCCGCCGACGTGGTCGTCTCGGGCGTGCTCACCTCGGGCGTGGCCGTCTCGGGCGTGGCCGTCTCCTGCGGCGCGACGGGCTGCGGCTCGGGCTCGCTCGCCTGCGCGGCCGCACGCTCCTGGGCCTCGATGGCCTCCTCGGCCGCCTTGAGAGCGGGCTCCGGCTCGTCGCCGTCGCGGCGACCTCGGCGAGAGGCGTTGAACGCGCGGGCGGCGTTGCGCTCGGCGCGTCGCTTCTCGGCAGCCATCTGCCGCGCGGCACGCTGGGCCGCGCGCTTGGCCCGTCGGTCGTCCGGCGCGCCGCGTCGCACGTCGTCCGCGGCAGCCTCGGTGTCGCCGCCGGACTGCTCCAACATCTCGGCAGCCACCTTCAACGGATCGGCGCGTCGACGCTCCTGCGGCTGGTTCGAACCTGAGTCGGTCATGACTACCCTTCTCGCGAGCACGGCGGCACGTCGCAGCACAGTATGCCCCATGCGTCCCTGGTGCCACAGGTGTTCCGTGGCGATGTCGAGGCGTGAGACCTCAGACCCGTAGCGGCGTCCTCCCCGCGTCGGTAGTCCGCCCTCTCACGACCCACTGAACGTGGCCTTCCCGGGCCCGTTCTCGACGAAGGAGTCCATGCCGGCGCGGCGGTCGTCGGTGGCGAACAGTCCTGTGAACTCGATCCGCTCGATCTCCAGCCCGGTCTGCAGGTCCGTCTCGAGCCCGCGGTCGACCGCACTCTTGGCCGCCCGCAGCGCGAGGGCCGGTCCCCCGACGAAGCCCCGTGCCCACGCGACGGCTGCGTCGAGCACCTCGTCCGCCGGGAGGACGCGGTCGACGAGACCGATCCTCAGCGCCTCCTGCGCGTCGACGAAGCGTCCGGTGAAGATGAGGTCCTTCGCGACCGACGGCCCCACGAGCCGCGCGAGCCTCTGGGTGCCCCCCGCGCCGGGGATGATGCCGAGCAGGATCTCCGGCTGCCCGAGCTTCGCGTTCTCCGCCGCGAACCGCACGTCGGTGGAGAGGGCGAGCTCGCAGCCCCCGCCGAGGGCGAAGCCGGTGATCACGGAGACCGTCGGCTTGCCGATGGCGGCGACCGCGCGCGTGAACTCCTGCAGGAGATGACCGTGGCGCACCATCTCCTGGTACGACATCGCAGCCATCTCCTTCACGTCGGCACCGGCCGCGAACACCTTCGGTCCGCCGTGCAGCACGACCGCAGCGACGTCGTCGCGCGTGTCCACCTCCCGCGCCGCCTCGACCAGCTCGCGCTGGACCTGCGCGTCGAGCGCGTTCATGGGCGGGCGGACGAGCTGGACGAGGGCGACGCCGTCGGTCACCTCGAGCTGGACGAGCTGGGTCACGCTGGTTCCTTCCGTCGGGCCGGCGTCGTGACACCGGCCACAAAGCCGTGGCCGTGAGCATAGGAGGAGCGCCACCTGCTCCGACGCGCGGGTGAACAGGGTGCGGACCGCCTCCGAGCCACTAGCGTGTCCCCATGGTCGCTCGGGTCCCGGTGCTGGAAGTCCGTCCGTGCCTCGACCGCGGACGGTTCCCGGCCAAGGTGGTCCCCGGCGAACCGCTGACCGTCGAGGCACTCGTGCTGCCCGACACGGTCGACGTCGGCGCAGCGGTGGTGCTCACCGCACCCGACGGCAAGCGACGCGACCCCGTGCCCATGCAGCACCACGGCGACCACGTCTGGTCCGCCACGGTGACGGCCGACGAGGTGGGCGCGTGGACCTACCACGTGGAGAGCTGGCAGGAGTCCCTGCGCACGTGGGCGGCCCGGGTCGTGGGCGACATCGACCACGGGGCCGACCCCGAGACGGTGCTCGCCCAAGGCAGTGCCCTCGTGCTCGCGCTCGGCAGCGAGGACCCAGCGGCACTGGAGGTGGGCGACGACCTCCTCGACACCGCCACGCCGGCCCACGAGCGGCTCGCCGAGGGCCTGGCGTACGTGGCGTCCCTGCCCGACCACCTGGGTCGGGCCGACGTCGGCTCGACCGAGCCGCTCCCCTTGCGCGTCGACCCCGAGCGGGCCCTCGTCGGGGCCTGGTACCGCCTGACGCCGTCCACGCCCGACGGCACGCTCACCGACGCCGCCGCACGCCTGGACCACGTCGCCGCCCTGGGCTTCGACGTCGTCCGCCTCCCTCCGGTGCACCCCACGCGCGGGCGTCCGTGGCACGCCGCCCCCGTCGTCGGGCCGCACCTCGACGTCGACCCGCGCCTCGGCACCGTCGCCGACCTCGACGCCCTCGTGCAGCGGGCCCACCAGGTCGGGCTCGAGGTGGCCCTGGAGCTCACGTGGACGGTCGCCTCCGGTCACTCGTGGCTCGAGCAGCACGCAGGCTGGTTCGTGCCGACCGGGGACGACACCTGGCGGCTGGATCCCGATGCCGAGCCGGCCGGCGTGCTCGGTCTGGTGCTCGAGACGCTCGTCGGCTGGGCCGACCGTGGCGTCGGCGCCTTCGTGGTCCGGGACGCGCACCACTGGCCGCTCGGGCTGTGGGAGCACGTGCTGCGCGAGCTGGCCGCGGCAGCACCCGACGTGCTCCTGCTGTCGGAGGGCGACGCGAGCCCCGCGCAGGCTCACGCCCTGGCGCTCGTCGGGTTCCACCAGACGACGCCGGCGCTGCACGACGCCCTCGGCCTCGCCGACGTGGAGGACGTCCTGGCCGGCGTGGGGCGCGGGTCGGTCACGCGGACGCACCTCGTCGCCGCGCCCGGCGGCGGGCGCGCCTCCACCCTGGACGACGGTGGCGCCGCCACGCGGTGCGCGTGGGCGGCGGTCGCCGCGCTGGGCAGCCCGGCCTGGGAGACGAGCAGCACCCTGGAGGAGGTCGACGGCCCCAGCTCGGAGCCGGAGCCTGACGTGGCGACCCTCCTTGGTCGCCTCAACGAGCTGCGTCGTGCGCACCCAGCCCTGCGTCGCCGACGCGGCCTCGTGCTGCACCGCGTGCACCACGCGGGTGTGCTCGCGTTCAGCCGGAGCGACGGCGAGGACACGCTGCTCGTCGTCGTCGACCTGTTCCCCGCCTTCCCCAAGTCCGTCGGCGTGCCGGACGCGCTCGGCGCGCCGGGAGAACGGCTGCAGGACGAGCTGGACGGAACCTGGCACACCCTCGACGCACTCACGCTCGACCCGGCGCACCCCGTCCGCGTGCTGACGGCACGCCGTTGAGCACGCACGTCCACGCGCCGGACCCCGCTGCGTGCCGGTGACCGGCCGCGTACGGTGACGACGTGACCGCCATCCTGCGTGACGACGACCTCCACCTCGAGCCGACGAGCGGCGCGGACGGCCTGCGCGGCTGGTCCGTGGTCGTCGGCGGGGAGCGCCGCGGCACGATCGCCCTGCTCGACGAGGGCCGCGGCACCGGCTCGGTGCGCTGGAACACCGGCACCGGCGAGCAGTCGCTGGGCCTGGCCGTGCGCGCCCTGCGTCTCGTGCTCGCCTACGCGTTCGACGACCTCGCGCTGCAGAGGATCGAGGCACGTGTCCCGGTCGAGCGCACCGGCGACGTCCGCGCGGCGTCGATCAGCGGGTTGCGTCGCGAGGGCATCGCGAGGGGTGCCGGCGACTCCCCCGACCGCGCCCTGCTCGCGCGGCTGCGCGACGACCCGCCGGCCGACAGCCGCGACGGCTTCATCGCGCTGCTAAATGCCGGCCTGCCGACGAAGCGGGTCATCTCGCAGGGTGTCCTGCGTGACGGCGAGGGCCGGGTGCTGCTCTGCCAGCTCACCTACAAGCAGGAGTGGGACCTGCCCGGCGGTGTCGTGGAGGTCGGCGAGTCGCCGTCGGAGGGGCTCGTCCGCGAGCTGGAGGAGGAGCTCGGGCTCACCCTGACCGTCCACGGCCTGCTGACCGTGAACTGGCTCCCGGCGTGGCGCGGGTGGGACGACGCCTGCGTCTTCGTGTTCGACCTGGGCGTGGCCGACGCCTCCGTCGTCGACACCATGACACTGCAGCCGACGGAGATCGCCGGGGTGCACTGGTGCGACGCCGACACGGTCCGCAGCCGCGCGACGGCTGCCGCGACCGAGCTGCTCGAGGCGCTCGCCGAGGGGGACGTCCCGCCCTACCGCGAGGCACCGCTCGCCCCCGAGCCGCCGGTCGTCTGAGCCTTCGGGCCCGCCCTCAGGGCCCCTCGGCCTCCACCACGCCCCCGTACTGGCCGATGACGCGTGGGCGTCCCGACCCGCCGGGGATCTCGACCAGCACCTGGTGCAGGTAGCGCAGACGCCCGGACGAGGACACCCCCGACTCGAGCAGCGCCTTCTGCGGCGAGTCGTCCGGCCAGGTCACCTGGATGCCGTCGCGCACGCGGTAGGAGTCGACCCGCTCGAGGGTGGCGAAGACGAGTGCTCCGCCGTCAGCGGTCCGCAGTGCGTGCGTGACCTTCTCGGCCTTCCACGTCTGCCCGAACCGGACGCCGTCGAGGGAGGCGTTGCGTCGCGCCGCGGTGCGCATCTGCGCGCGGAAGTCGTCGTTCTCGATCGTGCGCGCCGCAGCCGCCGACGGGTCCTCGAGAGCGGCGGCGTAGCGGTCGGCGGCCTGCTGGGGCGACATGCTCATGCCCGTGGCGCTGCGGGGGTCGACCGTCAGCGCCGCGCCGTCGCGCTCCCGCAGGTCGGGAAGACGCGTGCTCAGCACCGTCTCGGGACTCGCGACGAGGAACCAGGGGTCGACGGCCGACCCGCGCTCGAAGACCTGCACGCGGTTGACCTTCGCAGCCTGGTCGCGGACCTCCACGACGAACCAGAGCGGGTAGCCGGTGAACCGGGGTACCGCGAGTCGCTCGACCTGGTCGGACGTGCCGTCGGACCCCACGCCGCGCGAGAGGCGCTGCGCGACGTCGAAGGAGCCGGTGTCGATCGCGAGCACCGCCCCGCTCTCGACCGTCGACAGCGGCTTGGGGTCGAGCAGCTTCGCGGCCGCCTCCCGGACCTGGTCGTAGCGGCTCAGCACCTGCTCCACCCCGGCGCGGTCGATCGGGACCGTCGAGGCGGGGCGGTCGTCGCGAGGGCGCGGCACGGTGCAGGACGTCAGGGCCAGCACGCAGGCCAGCAGCAGCACCACCGGAGCGGACCGTCGGCTCATCCGTCCCGCCTCCCGTCGTCCGCCGGCGCGTCGTCGACGTGCTCGTCGTCGGCGAGCTCGTAGTCGGCCAGCTCCTCCTCGGACACCTCGTGCTCCACACCGTCCTCGTCGACGAACACGTAGACGACCGCCGGAGGCGGCACCTCGCCGGCCCCGGTCCCTGTGCCCGTCTCCGTCGCGATGGCGACGGAGGTGTCCGGTTCAGGGTCGGTCAGTTCAGGACTGGTCGGGTCGGGGCTGGTCGGGTCGGGGCTGGTCGGGTCGGGGCTGGTCGGGTCCGGCGCGTCGGCGGCCAGACGCTCCTGGAGGCGCGCCGCCTCCTCGGCCGTGATCTCGTGCTCGACGCCGTGCTCGTCGACGAACACGTAGACCTCCTCCTCCACGACCTCGACCTCCTCCCCCAGCTCCTGCGCCCCGGCGTCGCGCTCGCGCCACGGACGTCGAGGACCCGCGGTCGCCACCGACGGGCCGCGCCGCAGGAGCAGGCCCGACCAGGCGAGTCCCAGTCCGACGAGCAGTGCGCCGAGACCGAGGCCGAAGCCGCCCCTCACGCCGTACGCGAACGTGACCCGCAGCCCCGAGAGGTCCGAGGCGCCGACGGCGAGGATCGCGAGCGAGACCGGCGTGTCGGGCAGGGTCGTGCTGATCGACGCACCCCCGAGGCCCGCCGAGTCGGCGATCCACCAGTCCAGGGCCGTGGGTGCGCCGGGAAGCGCTGGTCGACCCCGACGCTCCGCCGTGCGCACCGTCCACGGCGCGCGGAACGAGGTGACCTCGAGCCGTCGTGTGCCGGCCAGGTAGTCCTGCACGTCGACGGTGTTGCCGAGACCGACGAACACCGGCTTGTTCACGGGGACCTCCACCAGGACGTCGACCTGCAGTCCGCGGTAGGTGATGACGTCGGGCGCCGTGACCACGGCCACGCCGTCGGTCCGGACCGCGTGCGGTCCCGTCGTGAACCGGCTGTCGGGGCCGAGCACGACCATGACGGCTGCTCCGGCGAGGGCGATGAGAAGACCGACCACGACGAGCGGCCAGGCCAGACGTCGCGCCATCACCCCTCCTCGCCGTGGCTGCTCCCACGGCTGCCGTCGCCGCACCCTAACGCGCGGGCGAGGCCCTCGCCGTCAGAAGAGCGCCGACGCCAGGGCGCGTCGCGCGTCGGCGACGCGGGGGTCGGTGGTGCCCACGACCGTGAACAGCTCCAGGAGCCGCTCGCGGATCCGGTCGCGGTCCTCACCGCGAGCGGTGCGGACCAGTCCCACCAGGCGGGCGAACGCGTCCTCGACGTGGCCGCCGCTCACGTCGAGGTCGGCGACGAGCAGCTGGGCGTCGACGTCGTCCGGGGCGTCCGCGGCGGCCTTGCGCGCCAGCTGGAGGTCTGCGTCCTTCGTGCGGGCGAACAGCTTCACGCCAGCGAGACGCTCGGCGACCTCCGCGTCGCCGGGGTGCTGCAGGGCGAGCCGCTCGTACTCGGCCACGGCCGTGTCGGTGTCACCGGCGGCGAACGCCGCGTCCGCAGCAGCGAAGCGCGGGTCGTCCGCGGGCTCCTCCGGCTCGGCGGACTCGCCGCCGGCCGGGGTCGCACGTCCGGTCAGCCCGTTCTGCACCGCGAGCGCCACCAGCTGCTCGAGGTACTGGCGCACCTCGGTCTCCTCCGCGAGGCCCTGAAAGAGCGGCACCGGCTGGCCCTTCACGAGCCCGACGACGACGGGGACGCCCTGCGCCTGGAGCGCCTGGGCGATCGCCGGGTTGGCGTCGATGTCGACCGCAGCGAGCAGGATCCGTCCCTCGAGCGTGTCGACGACCCGTCCGAGCAGGTCGACGAAGTCACGGCTCTGGGGTGCGCGGGGCGACCAGAGCGCGAGCACCACGACGTGCTGCATGGACGCCTCGAGCGCGACGGTCTGGAAGGTCTGCTCCGAGACGTCGACCGTGTAGCCACCGCCGGGACACGACGGACCGGCCGGCGGGGCGGACGGCTTGGCCAGGGCGGAGAGGTCGATGGCACCAGGGCGCGAGAAGCTCATGGCCCCATCCTAGGAACTCGCCCCCGGCGGCGGCTCCCCCTGCCGCCTGCGAGGTCCGAGGGTCCGGTGCGTCAGCGTCCGTCGTGGAGGGGCCGCGGACCGTCCGGGCGCGGCCCGCGCAGCCCGGCGCGCTGCACGACCCGCTGGATCGTCAGGTCGCGCTCGTCGGGATCGCCGATGTAGCGGATGTCGCGCAGCCCCTGCGCCTGCGCGGCCGACTCGAACACGAAGTGCCCGTAGCCCAGCAGGCGCCCCACGAACGGCTTCTCGACCGTGATGTCGAGGATGCGGGTGATCGGCATCGTCGCGATGCGGACCGAGAAGACGCCGGAGGCGCGGAAGACGCGCATGTTGGTGATCACGAAGACGTCCCGGTGCTCGCGGGCGACGGCGAAGAGCGCGTACCCGAGCCCGCCGGCCGCCAGCAGCAGGAAGAACCAGCCCAGCTGGATGGGGCCGACGAACGCGAGCACGCCGACGAGCAGCGCGGCCAGTGCGACCGCCGCGGGGCGCAGGTACACGACGCCATGTTTGCGCACGAGGTCGATGACGTGCTCGCCCTCCTCGGCGAGGAGGTGACCCTCGACGTCCTGGTCCGGGATCCGCGCCAGCAGGGCGGCCAGCGCGGAGCTGCCCAGCACGGGACTACCGGGTGAGCTCGTCGACGAAGATGAAGACCTGCCCGAAGGCGTCGATGACCGCGTTGACCGCACCGCTGACCGCGTCGGCAGCGCCGGCGGGCGCGGTCAGCAGGTAGTAGACCACGAACGCGGCGACGAGGAGCACGAGGACCTTCTTCAGCACGGCACCATTCCTACCCCAGGCGGGCCTCGCGACCCGGCAGGCGCGCCCGGCGTGGCCCGTCCCACGTCAGCGGGTCGTCTGCGGCGGACTACTGGACGACGTCGAGCAGCACGTCGGCGGCGGCGAACGGGTCCTGGTCGCCGGCCAGCACGTCCGCGGCGAGGTCGTCGAGCCTCGCGTCGGCGCCGACGTGCCCGAACCGCTCCCGCAGCTCGTGCACGGCGACCGCCTCGATCTCGCGTCGGGTGCGGGCGAGTCGACGACGACGCAGGTCGCCGGAGGCCTCCTGGTGGGCCCGGTGACGGTCGATCTCGGTGACGACGTCGTCGATCCCCTCGTCCCGTGATGCGACGGTGAGCAGGATCGGCGGCTTCCAGGCACCCTCGGGCCGTTCGGCCATCGCGACCATGGAGCGCAGCTCGCGGCGGGTGGACTGGGCACCGTCGCGGTCGGCCTTGTTGACGACGAACACGTCGCCGACCTCGAGGATGCCGGCCTTCGCCGCCTGGATGCCGTCGCCCATGCCGGGCGCGAGCAGGACGAGCGTGGTGTCGGCGAGCCCGGCCACCTCCACCTCCGACTGTCCGACGCCCACCGTCTCGACGAGCACGACGTCGCAGCCGGCCGCGTCGAGCACCCTCAGGGCGTGCGGCGCGGCCCACGACAGCCCGCCGAGGTGCCCGCGGCTGGCCATCGAGCGGATGTACACGCCGTCGTCCGTGGCGTGGTCGCCCATGCGGATGCGGTCGCCGAGCAGCGCACCCCCCGTGAACGGCGACGTCGGGTCGACGGCCAGGACGCCCACGCGCTTGCCGCGCGCCCGCAGCGCCGTGACCAGGGCGGCGGTCGACGTCGACTTGCCGACGCCGGGTGAGCCGGTGAGGCCGACCACGTGCGCCCGGCCCACGAGCGGCGCCAGGGCTGCACTGACCTCGCGCAGCACGGGTGACTCGTCCTCCACGAGGGAGATGAGACGGGCGACCGCCCGGGGCTGCCCCTCCCGCAGTCGCGCGACGAGGTCGGCGACGTCGGGTGCGCGCAGGCGCGAGGCAGCCACGGGCGGTCGGTGGGGGTTCGTCGGCGTCAGGCGGACGGCACGGTGATCAGCAGGGCGTCGCCCTGGCCGCCGCCACCGCACAGCGCGGCCGCGCCGAGGCCACCGCCGCGACGCTTGAGCTCCAGCGCCAGGTGCAGCACGATGCGCGCGCCGCTCATGCCGATGGGGTGACCGAGGGAGATCGCACCGCCGTTGACGTTGACGATGTCCTCGGAGATGCCGAGCTTGCGCGTGGAGGCGATGCCCACCGCGGCGAACGCCTCGTTCAGCTCCACCAGGTCGAGGTCGGCAGCGGTCTTGCCCTGCTTGGCGAGCGCCTTCTCGATCGCGTTCGCGGGCTGCTCCTGGAGCGTGGAGTCGGGGCCGGACACGTTGCCGTGCGCGCCGATCTCGGCGATCCAGCTGAGGCCCAGCTCCTCGGCCTTGGCCTTGCTCATCACCACGACGGCTGCGGCGCCGTCGGAGATCTGGCTGGCCGTGCCGGCGGTGATGGTGCCGTCCTTGGAGAACGCCGGACGCAGCCGGCCGAGCGACTCGGCGGTGGTGTCGCCGCGGACGCCCTCGTCGGCGGAGACGACGACCGGGTCGCCCTTGCGCTGGGGGATCTCGACGGGGACGATCTCCTCGTCGAAGACGCCGTTCTTCTGCGCGGTGGCCGCGAGCTGGTGGGACCGGGCGCCGAAGGCGTCCTGCTCCTCCCGGGTGAACGCGTCGAGGTCGGCGTTGCGCTGCTCGGTGAGCGCGCCCATCGCCTGGTCGGTCAGCGCGTCCCACAGGCCGTCGTACTCCATGTGGTCGAGCAGCGTGGTCTTGCCGTACTTGGTGCCCTCGCGGGAGCCCTGGAGCAGGTGCGGCGCCTGCGTCATCGACTCCTGGCCGCCGGCCACGACGACGTCGTACTCGCCCGCGCGGATCAGCTGGTCGGCCAGCGCGATCGCGTTGATGCCGGAGAGGCAGACCTTGTTGATGGTCAGCGCGGGGACGTCGAGCGGGATGCCGCCCTTGAACGCGGCCTGACGGGCGGGGACCTGGCCGGCGCCGGCGCCGAGGACCTGGCCCATGATCACGTAGTCGACCTGGTCGCCGGTGATGCCGGCCTTCTCGAGGGCACCCTTGATGGCGATGCCACCGAGGTCGGTGCCGGACAGCGTCTTGAGGCCGCCGAGGAGGCGACCGATCGGCGTGCGGGCGCCGGCGACGATCACGGACTGGGTCATGGGGTTGCTCCCTTGCATGGACACAGGTGGTGGGGTGCCGGTCACTCTACTCGCGAGTCACATGCGTGGTCCCAGGGTGTGCGTCACGTCACGACGTCGCGTGCGCGGCACCGCCCCCGCCGTCGCGCCTCACCCGTCCTCGGGGCCCACCGGGAACGTCCTCGTGACGAACCCACGGTCGGAGGAGGCGTCGCCGATGTGCTCGAGCTCGCGCGCCGCGGCCAGCATGAGACGGGCCAGGGGGACGGCGCGTCGCCCTGCCTCGGTGAGCACGACCCGCGATCCCCGCCGATGGACCAGGCGCGTGCCGCACCCCTTCTCGAGCGCCTGCACCTGGGCGCTCACGGCCGGCGTGGAGAACCGCAGGACCCGGGCGGCGTCGGTGAAGGAGCCGATCTGGTCGACCGCCACGAGGGCGCGCAGCATCCGCAGGTCGAGATGCACGGCGACTCCCCCTCCCCTGGCTCCGCGGCGGCCGTCCCGGCCTGATCCGTGCGCGCCGGTACGGAGCAGGGCGGGTCCCGACGATCGGGCGGCCTGCTCGACCGCGCAGCATCGAGCCAAGAGCAGCGGGCCCCCGGAGGACAACGAGATTCACGATCTCTAGCACTGCTCTTGAGAAGTCCCTCGCTTCCTGGTATTGGCCACCGGACCGTTGCTCCCCGCGGCGTCGTGACGTGCCGTCGCGCGGACGTCGCCGGCCGGACGTCGACCCTGTGGTCCGGGCACGGCCGGCCCGGACTGCGCCGACGCCTCCAGGCGCTGGAGCTCCTGCGCGGCGACCAGGATGAGCCGCGCGATCGGCACGGCTCGCCGACCCGCGGACGTGAGCCGCGTCCCCGCGCCCGTGCGCTCGACCAGACGCGTCCCGCACGCCTTCTCCAGGGCGCGCAGATGGGCACTGACGGCAGCCGGGGAGAACGCCAGCGCCTGCGCCGCGCCCCCGACGGATCCGTGCGCCTCGACCATCACCAGCGCCCGCAGCATGCGCATCTCGACGTGCATCCGACCTCCGCCCTCCGTGGACTATCGACACTACGTTCGATCTCGGACGACCGGCCCGCGCCCGGCTGCACGCTCCTCTACGCTGCCTCCCATGACCTCCTCCTCCGTCGTCCCCGACCACCTGCTCGTCGCGATCGACCACGTCGGCATCGCCGTCCCCGACCTCGACGAGGCACTCGCCTTCTACTCCTCGGTCTTCGGCCTGGAGTCGATCCACGAGGAGGTGAACGAGGAGCAGGGCGTCCGCGAGGCGATGCTGGCGGTCGGCGACTCGGGCTCGTGCATCCAGCTGCTCGCGCCGCTGGACGACAGCTCGACGATCGCGAAGTTCCTCGACCGCAACGGCCAGGGCGTCCAGCAGCTCGCCTACCGGGTGACCGACATCGACGCGGTGTCCGCGATCCTGCGCGACCGGGGCGTCCGCCTGCTGTACGACCAGCCGAAGCGCGGCACGTCCGACAGCCGCGTCAACTTCGTGCACCCGAAGGACGCCGGCGGCGTGCTCGTCGAGCTGGTCCAGCCCGCGGCCACCGGCCACTGACGTCGCCGCGGCGCTCCGCGCCGCTCTCGCGCCGGGCCTCGACCGCGGCGTGACCTGATCCACATGCGCGAGACGGGACGCAGAAGGCTACGTCTCGGTAACATCGCCGAAACCCGTGCCGGACCGAGCGCCGGAACACCCACCACTGGAGGCCCCGTGCAGCACATCCTCGACGCGATCCTCGCCGGAGACACGGCGGGCGAGGACTTCGCCAACCTGGAGATCCCCGACCACTACACCGCCGCCACCGTCCACAAGGACGAGGTGGACATGTTCGAGGGCGTCGCCAGCCGCGACAAGGACCCGCGCAAGTCGATCCACGTCGAGGACGTGGCCCTGCCCGAGCTGGGCCCGGGCGAGGCGCTCGTCGCCGTGATGGCCAGCGCCATCAACTACAACACCGTCTGGACGTCGATCTTCGAGCCTGTCTCGACCTTCGGCTTCCTCGAGCGCTACGGCAAGCTGTCGCCGCTCACCAAGCGCCACGACCTGCCCTACCACGTGGTCGGCTCCGACCTCGCCGGCGTCGTGCTGCGCACGGGGCCCGGCGTCACGCAGTGGAAGCCGGGCGCCGAGGTCGTGGCGCACTGTCTGTCGGTCGAGCTCGAGGACCCGGCCGGTCACGACGACACGATGATGGACCCGCAGCAGCGCATCTGGGGCTTCGAGACGAACTTCGGCGGACTCGCCCACATCGCCCTCGTGAAGTCCAACCAGCTCCTGCCGAAGCCCGACCACCTCACGTGGGAGGAGGCCGCGTCCCCCGGCCTCGTCAACGCGACGGCCTACCGCCAGCTCGTGTCCAAGAACGGCGGCAACATGAAGCAGGGCGACAACGTCCTGATCTGGGGTGCCTCCGGCGGACTCGGCGGCTTCGCCACGCAGTACGCGCTCAACGGTGGTGCCAACCCGATCTGCGTCGTCTCCAACGAGGAGAAGGCCAAGATCGTGCGCAGCATGGGCGCCGAGCACGTCATCAACCGTTCCGAGGAGAACTGGAAGTTCTGGAACGAGGACGGCACCCAGCAGAACCCCAAGGAGTGGCAGCGCCTGGGCAAGAAGATCCGTGAGCTGACCGGCGGCGAGGACATCGACATCGTCTTCGAGCACCCCGGTCGCGAGACCTTCGGCGCGTCGGTCTACGTCACCCGCAAGGGCGGGACGATCACGACCTGCGCGTCGACCACGGGCTTCATGCACGAGTACGACAACCGCTACCTCTGGATGAACCTCAAGCGGATCGTCTCCAGCCACTTCGCCAACTACCGCGAGGCCTTCGAGGCCAACCGGCTCATCGCGCAGGGCAAGATCCACCCGACCGTGTCGAAGACGTACAAGCTCGAGGACGTGGGCCAGGCGTCCCTCGACGTGCACCACAACCTCCACCAGGGCAAGGTCGGCGTGCTCGCGCTGGCCCCCGAGGAGGGTCTGGGCGTGCGCAACGAGGAGTTCCGCGCCCAGCACCTCGACGCGATCAACCGCTTCCGCGGCATCTGACCCGCGCAGGCACGCAGCCCGTCGAGGGCCCGGACGCACCGCGTCCGGGCCCTCGTCGCGTCCGGGCGTCGACGCGGCAGCACGGACGTCCGGCACACGCCCGCGTCGTCGCTGCGTCGTCGTCCCGCCTGGGTATGGTGGACGACGTCGCACACCGCGGCCGGCGCAGCGGCGCACGCCGCGCCACCGGCGTCCCAGCACGACCTCCAGCACACCCCCCGAACCGACAGGGAGCACAGCGGCATGGCCGAAGAGCAGTCCGGTTTGTCCATCTTCGACGCGGCGCGCAAGTCCGCCGAGGCTGCGTTCCCCCTCGCCCGTCGCGGCGGCTACGACAGCGACGCGGTCGACGCCTGGGTCCGCACGCAGACCGCCGAGCTGCAGAAGGCCGCGGCCGCGGTCCAGGCGCTGCAGGAGGAGAACGACGAGCTGCACGACATCGTCGAGCAGCTGCGCGAGCGGGTCGAGTCGATCGAGCGGCCCTCCTACGCGGGCCTGGGCGGTCACGCCGCCCAGCTGCTCCAGCTCGCCGAGCAGGAGGCCGAGGAGATCCGCAGCCGCGCCCGCCGCGAGGCCGAGGAGACGCTGAAGATCGCCGAGGAGGAGGCCACCCTCGTCCGGACGGTCGCCGCGAAGGAGGCCGAGGAGACCCGCGGCCGGGCCGTCGTGGAGATCGAGGAGAAGCGTCGCGAGGTCCTCACCGAGGCAGAGGCCGGCCGCGCCGAGGCCGCGGCGCACGCCGACGACGTGCGCGCGCAGGCCGACCGCGAGGCCGCACAGATCCGTCTCGCCGCCGAGCAGGACGCCCAGAACATGCGGCTCGGTGCGACGCGCGAGGTCGAGCAGGCCCGCGCCGCGGCCGACCGCGAGGTCACGGAGGCACGCCGCGTCCTGGCCGTGGAGAAGGAGCGGCTCGCCCGCGAGGCCTCCGAGAACCACGCCGCCGCCACCGAGCAGACCGCCAAGCTGGTCACCGACGCCGAGACCCGTGCCGCCGCTGCCGACGAGCGGGCGCGTGGGCTCATGGCCAAGGCGAACGCCGCCAAGGAGTCGGCCGCTGCCGAGGCGGCCGGCATCATCGAGAACGCCCGCAAGGAGGCGGCGTCGCTGGTCGCCAACGCGCGGGCGGACGCCGAGCACCAGCGGGCGGCCGCCACGACCGACGTCGAGCGCGAGACGCGCGCCCTGCGCGCCGAGGTGGACGAGCTGCAGCGCCGCCGCGAGGGCATCCTCGCCCAGATGGGTCAGCTGCGTGACATCGTCGCCTCGTTCGCCGGCGACGCCGTCGCCGCCGCGCCGGCACCTGCTGCAGCGTCGGACGCCGCCGCGGACGACGCGACGGGGGACGCGACCGACGACGAGCCCCGCACCCCGGCAGCCGGCTGAGCCGCCACGGGGCCTCGCGGCATCGCACGCCCGCTGCGACCGCGCGCTAGGGCTGGCGCGTCCAGCACGCGGTGTGCCAGTGCCGACGCTCGTCGACGGCGTCCGCACTGAGCAGCGCCTTCTGCACGGGCCACACCACCACGTGCGGCGTCGCGGGTGGGATGGGTCGGTGGCAGGCGGGACACGTGTAGGTGCTCCGCGCGCTCGAACCGGTCAGTCGACGGACGTGCCAGTCACCGTCGCGCTTGCTCTCCACCGGCGCCGCGGCTGGCGCAGGCCCGCGGGGACGGCGGGGCGGACGTCGACGGGACACCCGCGCGAGACTACCGGCCGGCGCCGGGCACGCAGTACGAGCGCAGCCAGCCCCGTCGGTGAGCTGCGACCTCGAGCGCCTCGTCGAACGGCAGCACGGCCGCCTCCCCACCCAGCCACTCCACGACCACGGTGTCCGTCAGACGGGGGCGCACGGTGCACTGCAGTCCCTGCCCCACGAGGTGGTCGACCATGGCGGCGGCGGCCGCCGACGGTCGGTCGGCGTCGCAGGGACCGTGGTCGCAGAGCACGACCTGCTGGTGGTCGGGTTCCGACGGCGGGCCCACCATCTCCTCCGCGACGATCACGGCAGGCACGAAGGAGATGACGAACGACAGCACCGAGCTGCGCACGAGGTGGCTGCCGCTCCTCGCCAGGTCGATCGTCGTCACGGGTGCTCCCGTCGTTCGTCCGCGCCGGCCCGATGACCAGCACGGGAGCATCAACGACCGGCGTCGAGCGGAGTTACCCGGCGGTCCGCGCGCTGGACCTCCCCGGACACGAGCAGGGGCGCCCGGGAGACCCGGACGCCCCTGCTCACGAGGTGGTGCTCAGTAGGTGTGGAAGCCCTCGCCGGTCTTGCGACCGAGCTTGCCCTCGGCGACGAGACGCTCGAGGGTGGGTGCGGGCGCCCATCCGTCGTGACCGAAGGTGCTCACCAGCGTCTGCTCGATGGCCAGCGACACGTCGTTGCCGACGACGTCGAGCAGCTCGAACGGACCCATGGGCAGCTTGGTCTCCTTGAGGGCCGTGTCGATCTCCTCGAGGCTGCCACCGCCGGCCTCGTGGAGCTTGACGGCGTCGTTCAGGTAGGGGAACAGCAGGGCGTTCACGATGAACCCCGCGCGGTCGCCGCAGGACACCGGGTGCTTGGCGACGTCGAGGCACAGGGCCTTCACCGTCTCCGCGACCTCGGGCGACGTGCTGTCGGCCGAGACGACCTCGACGAGCTTCATGACGGGCGCCGGGTTGAAGAAGTGCATGCCGACGACGTCCTGCGGGCGCGACGTGGCCTCGGCGCACGTCCCGATCGACAGCGACGACGTCGTCGTGGCGAGGATGGCGCCTGGCTTGGTGATCCGGTCGAGGTCGCGGAAGAGCTCGAGCTTCACGTCGATGTCCTCGGCGATCGCCTCGACGACGATGTCGACGTCGTCGAGCGCGTGCCGGTCGGTCGCGGCGGTGAGGCGACCGATCACGTCGGACTTCTCGTCCTCGGTGAGCCGACCCTTGGCGATGGCGCGGTCGAGGTTCTTCTCGATCCGGGCCTGGACCGCCGCGACCTTGTCGTCGGTGCGGCCGACGAAGACGACCTCGTGACCGGCCTTGGCGAAGACCTCGACGATGCCGGAGGCCATGGTGCCGGTGCCGACGACGCCGACCTTGCCGACCGGGTGGTGCTTCTGCGGGGCCGGGGTGGCTCCGCCGTCCGCGGCGGCGGACTCGAAGGTCGAACCGGCCTCGGCGAGCTTGACGAGGACCGGCGCGGGATCGTGCAGCGGGTCGCCTGTGGAGGCGTGCTGCTCGCGCAGGCCCTCCACGACGGTGGCAGCACCGAGCGCGTCGACGAGCGCCAGGGGCCCGACCGGGTAGCCGCACCCGAACCGCATCGAGGCGTCGATGTCGTCCTTCGTCGCGTAGCCGCTCTCGTACATCGAGGCGGCGTGGTTGAGGTACGGGTACACCAGTGTCCGGGCGATCTGCGCGCCACGGTCGTCGGCCGTGAGACGGTCCACGATCTCCTGCATGCCTACTCCTAGGTAACTACGGGGTCGTGACACACTAGCGTCCGATCAGGATCTACGGGAGGACTGTCCTATGAATCGACGTATGAGCCGCGCCACGGGGGTCGCCGCCCTCGTCCTCGTGACCGTCGCAGCCTGCGGGACGGACGACGGCCCGGGCACGCCGGAGGGCTCCTCGCCCTCCCCCAGCGCATCCTCATCCGCGCCCTCGGCGTCGCCCTCGTCGGCCGCGCCGACCGAGAACCCGGCCACCGCGGCCGACCTGGCGGGCACCTGGCGCGACGACGCGAAGGACTGGACCGTCACCTTCACCGCCGACGGCACGTTCACCGAGGACTTCCAGGGCGTGCCGAAGTTCCGCACGGGCGACTACGAGGTCTCCGACGGTGTCGTGCAGCTGATGGGCGCCGACGGCAACACCGACCGCGGCACCGTGAAGGACGGGACCCTCGTGTTCCGTCTGGGCACGCTGGTCCGGCAGCAGTAGTGCGTCTCCTCGTCGCGCGCTGCCAGGTCGACTACGCCGGGCGGCTCACGGCCCACCTGCCCATGGCCACCCGGGTGATCATGGTCAAGGCGGACGGCTCGGTGCTCGTGCACTCCGACGGCGGGTCGTACAAGCCGCTGAACTGGATGAGCCCGCCGTGCACCCTGAAGGAGGGCACGGCCGAGGACGGCCGGGTCGAGTGGACCGTGCAGGCGGGCAAGACCGACGACACGCTGCGCATCCTCGTCGACGAGGTGCTGCACGACTCCCAGCACGACCTCGGCGTCGACCCGGGGTTGCGCAAGGACGGTGTCGAGAAGCACCTGCAGGAGCTGCTGGCCGAGCACACCACCACGCTCGGCGTCGGCATGACGCTCGTGCGCCGCGAGTACATGACGGCGATCGGTCCGGTCGACCTGCTGTGCCGCGACGACGCGGGCGCGTCGGTCGCCGTGGAGATCAAGCGGCGCGGCGAGATCGACGGCGTCGAGCAGCTGACGCGCTACCTGGAGCTCATGAACCGCGACCCTCAGCTGCGGCCGGTGCGCGGCATCTTCGCCGCCCAGGAGATCAAGCCGCAGGCTCGCACGCTCGCGGAGGACCGCGGCATCCAGTGCGTCGTCGTCGACTACGACGCGCTGCGCGGCATCGACGACCCCTCGCTGCGCCTCTTCTAGGACGATGCGCCGCGTGCGCGGTCTTCCAGGAGGTCGAGCGCCCTCGCGGCCGGGTAGTCGGCGAACGTCGCGTGTGGATACATGTGGTACTTCCACCAGTAGCTGCGGGCCCGATCGCGCGTGAGCGCCATGAACGGAGCATTCCCGTCCACGAAGGCCGTCAGCCTCTCGATCGTCCGCGCTGCCGTACTCCCCGACCTGAGCGTCGACTCGATCTCGGTGACGATCTCGAGCACGTACTCCCCGAGGAGCTGGACGACGAAGGGCGAAGCGCACGGATCGTCGAAGGCGAGCAGCCTCGGGAGCCACGCCTGACGTTCGCGCCCGTCGTGGTGGCGCGAGTGGATGCACGCTGCGACGCCCACCTGCGTGGACGTGAGCCGCGAGCGGGCCGGAGCGTCCATGGCTCCGTGGTACTGCCGCGCGGGGATCTCCACCCGCACTCCGTCCACCACGACCCCTCGAGGACGGCGTGCGGAGTCGATCGTGTGAGCCGTGGTCGCGTGCGAGGCAGCCGGGAGTGCAGCGACGACCGCAGCGACGTCGTCGGCCAGGCGGGTGGGGAAGGCGCGCGCCCAGACAGCGCCCTCGTCTGCTGTCGACACGGCCATTCCCGCAGCGTATTGCCCGAGTGGACGCAGCGACCCACGACGAGCGGACGGTGATGAGCAGCCGTGGCGGTCCCGCACGCTGGCCGAGGACCGCGGCATCCAGCACGTCGTCGTCGACGACGACGCGCTGCGCGGCATCGACGACCCCTCGCTGCGCCTCTTCTAGGCTCGACGCCATGCAACCCCTTGCCACGCTCGACATCACTCGCCCATGGCACTGGGGCATCGCGATCCTGTCCGACCCTGATCTCGGTGGAGAGATACCCGAGGTCGATCCAAGCGGTGGGATATCGGCGAACGAGAAGGGCATCATCGTGCCCGTCCGCCACGCCCAGGACATCGAGTCCTTCGAAGGGGACTTCGAGTGGGCCGAGGCGACCGTGACCGTTCGGCTGTGGTCGGATCGGCCGGAACTCGAGGACGGACGCACGATCGCCTTCGAGGGCAGGCTCGACACCCCCACTGGGCGGCTATGGATCGGCGATGCGGACGAGAACTCGGTCGCGGAGGGGTTCCCCACGTCGACCAGGATCCGAGTAGTGCTGCTGTCACACGACCTCGAATCACCTGATCAGGTGTGGGTCGACGCATGGGAAGCGTGATGCGCGACGCTGCGGTCGACGACTGGACCTGAGGCGTCGAGCACCGTGTCGCACCCACGGAAGTCACTCGAGCGCCCGCTCGCCCCGTCCTAGCATGGGCGTGTGGTAGCCATGCTGAGCGCGGACCGGGTGGCGAGGCTTGCGGACCTCCCACTCTCCTATCCCGAGGTGGGTGCGACCGCTGCGATGCTCCCGCGCGGCTACGTGCACCTCGTCCGTCATGTCACCCACGACGCGGACGCGTTCGCCTCGATGGCCGAACGTCTGATGACCTGGCAGGTGCACGAGCATGCGGGTCTGGGCGTCGCGGCGTCCGCCGGGCGCGTCCAGGTCGGTGCCGTCGTCGAGCTGCGGATCGGGCCACCTTTCCTACAGGTGCGCGCACCCTGCCGCGTCGTCTACGTCGTCGGCGAGCCGGACCGCGTCGGATTCGCCTACGGCACGCTCGGCGGTCATCCTGAGCGCGGCGAGGAGAGCTTCTTCGTCGAACGCGTCGCCGGCGAAACACGGTTCACGATCGTCGCCTTCTCACGTCCGGCCACCGCGCTCGCCCGGGTCGGTGGACCGCTCACCCGTCTGGTGCAGGACCGGGTCACCGAGCGCTACCTGCGTGCGATCCGTCCACGGTGAGCCGAGCACTCGAGCGCCTCGCTGCACCGGTGGGCAGCCACCTTGCTCCTCGACGCGCGGTCTGGCGTCGGCGGTCCTACGGTGAGGCATGCGCCGGTTCCTGGTGATCCTCCTCACGACCGTCCTCGTCACGCCCACCGCGGCGGCTCGGGCCAGCACGGCGACCGAGCCGTCACCGTCCCCGACCGTCACGACGACCAGCGAGCCGTCCCCTGACCCGACTCCGGAACCGACCACCGAGCCCGACCCCGTCGAGCCGGCGCCGACCGATCCACCACCGTCGACGCCGAGCCCCACCGTCACGCTCGACGTGACCTCCGTGCGGGTCTGGGCCCGCACCACCGCGGCGCTGGCGGGGCGGGTCGACGACGCCGGCCCGACCAGCGCCCTCCGCGTCGCTCGACGCGCGGGCGACCAGTGGACCGCATCATCGGGGTCCAGCGTGGTCGTCGGCAGCGATGGCAGGTTCACCGCGAAGGTGCCCGCGGCGGCGGGACGCACCACGGTGCGCGTGGAGCTCGTCGACGCCGGTGCGGTCGTGGCCGCGTCCGCGCCGGCCGACGTCGTCGGAGCCGCGGCACCCAGCACCGCGCGGATCGCGATGCCGAAGGCGGTCACCGACTACAAGAAGGCGAAGGTGGCTGCCTCGTGGCGCACGGTCGACGGGCGTGCCGTGAGCGCGCGCCTCGCCGTGGAGTTCCGCCGCTCCGGCACGCGCACGTGGGTCCGGTCCGGCACCGTGACCTTGCGCGCCGGCAAGGGGTCCACCTACGTCAAGCCGCGCTACGACGGTCGCTGGCGGGTCCGGTCGTTCGGCACCAGCACGGTGCTGCCGACCCACTCGAGCTCCGTCTACGTCGACAACCGTCCCCCTGGATCGGTCGTCAGGCTGCCGAAGGGCACGCCCGGACCTCGCATCCGCCTGGCCGCCCAGCCGCGTGCAGCACGGGTGAGCGCCGACGCCACCGTCTCGCGCATCCCGACGGCGATGTGGCGCTCGATGCGCGGGCGCAGCTGGCACGCCGGCTGCCCCGTCGGCCGCGACCAGCTGCGGGTCGTCCGCGTCAGCTACTGGGCCTTCGACGGCTACGTCCGGCGCGGTGAGATCGTCGTGCACGCGCAGCACGCTCGTGCCACGGCTGCCGTGTTCACCGACCTGTTCCGCATGCGGGCACCCATCCGGTCGATGTACCGCGTCGACCGGTTCGGGTGGAGCAGCGCCCTGCGTGGCGCCGACGACTACGCCTCGATGCGCGCCGACAACACCTCCGGCTTCAACTGCCGCCAGGTGGTGGGTCGACCCGGCACCCGGAGCCCCCACGCCTACGGGAACTCGATCGACATCAACCCGTGGGAGAACCCGTTCGCCTCGGGCTACGGGTGGACGCCCAACAGCACGTGGCAGCGGCGCACCACACCCGCCGCCATCACCTACCGCGGCGCGAACGACCCGGTCGTCGCCGTGCTGCGCCGCCACGGCTTTCGCTGGCTCGGGTTCGCCGACCTGCACCACTTCCAGCGTTGACCGCACCGCCCGGGTCGCGACGTCGCGACCCGGGCGGGGCGAGGGCCGCGGCGCTAGGATCTGCTCGTGTCGAAGCTCCCGAAGAAGAAGTGCTGCGTCAGCAAGACGCGGTGCAAGCGCTGCCCCCTGCGCATGCTGAAGGAAGGCACCCTGCCCGACGGCTACGGCGTCAAGCGTCGGCGCCTCGTGCGCATCGACGACGACGGCACCGTCCTGCCGCTGGAGAAGAAGGACAAGAAGTCCTCCAAGAAGGCGGCGAAGAAGAAGGCCAAGAAGAAGGCGAAGAAGAAAGCCCTCAAGAAGGCCCGGAAGAAGGCCGAGAAGAAGGGCAAGAAGTCGTCCGGCTCCAGCCTGCGCGCCGCCTGACGTCCAGCTCCCGGGACTCGGCTGGTGGGGCCCGCTCCCCTGTCCTAGCGTCGGGGCCATGGACCTCTCGACCCGTGCCCAGACCCTGCTCGACCTGCACACCGCTCCGGAGCTGCTCACCGTCGTCAACGTGTGGGACGCCATCACCGCCCGCGTCGTGACCGAGGTCGAGGGCACCCGTGCCCTCGCCACCGCGAGCCACTCGATCGCGGCCTCGCACGGCTACGAGGACGGGGAGAACATCCCCGTCGACGAGATGATCGCCGCGATCGGGCTGATCGTCGCGAACACCCACCTCCCGGTCAGCGCCGACCTCGAGGCGGGCTACGGCGACCCTGGCGAGACCGCTCGGAAGGCGATCGGCGTCGGGGCGGTCGGCGCCAACCTCGAGGACCAGCAGAAGCCGCTCGCCGAGGCCGTCGCCGCGGTTCAGGCCGTCGTGCGGGCCGGCGAGGCCGAGGGCGTCCCGTTCGTGCTCAACGCCCGCACCGACGTCGTCGCGCAGGCGGGCGACCGGCCGCACGACGAGGTCATCGCCGACGCCGTCCAGCGAGGGAAGGCCTTCATCGAGGCGGGGGCGCCCGTCGTCTTCGTGCCTGGTCCGCTCTCCGAGGACGACATCAGCACGCTGGTCGACGCGTGGGGACCGCAGCGCCTCACCACCATCGGCTACCCGGGCTCGGTTCCGCTCGCCCGGCAGCAGGAGCTCGGCGTGGCCCGGGTCTCCTACGGACCGTTCACCCAGTCGGTCGCCCTCATGGCCCTGCAGGACCTCGCGCGCGACGTCGAGGCCGGCGGCGGGCTGCCCGACGACTTCCGCGTCCTCAACTGACGACGTGACGAGGCCCCGCACCGCGCACGGTGCGGGGCCTCGTCACGTCCAGGTCTCAGACCTCGAGCCCGTGGGCCTTGCGGACCTCGTCGACGATACGGCTCATGATGTCGGTCATGCCGAAGTCCTTCGGCGTGAAGACCGCAGCGATGCCGTCGGCCTCGAGGCGGCGGCCGTCGGAGTCCGGGATGATCCCGCCGACGATGAGGGGCACGTCGTCCATGCCGGCGTCGAGGAGTCGACGCTGGACGTCGGGCACGAGCTCCATGTGCGAGCCCGACAGGATCGACAGGCCCACCACGTGCACGTCCTCGGCGACCGCGGCCGACACGATCTGCTCGGGCGTGAGCCGGATGCCCTGGTAGACGACCTCGAAGCCGACGTCGCGAGCACGGACGGCGATCTGCTCAGCACCGTTGGAGTGACCGTCGAGTCCCGGCTTGCCGACGAGGAAGCGCAGCCGGGTGCCCAGCTCCTCCCCCGTCCGTGCCACGCGCTCGCGCACGGCCGTGAGCTCGGCGCCGGCCTCGGCCACACCGACCGCTCCGGACACGCCCGTGGGCGCCCGGTACTCGCCGAAGACCTCGCGCAGGGCACCCGCCCACTCACCGACGGTGGCGCCGGCGCGTACGGCCGCCAGCGTGGCCTCCATGAGGTTGGTGTCGGTCTTGGCCTCGGACTGCAGCCGCTCCAGTGCCTGGTCGACCGCAGCCTGGTCGCGCTGGTCGCGCCACGCCTGGACGTCGGCGATCGCGTTCGCCTCGGCCTGGGGGTCGGCGACCATGATGGCCGCGTCGAGGTCGGACGTCAGCGGCGACGGCTCGGTCTCGGTGTAGCTGTTGACGCCGACGACCTTGAGCTCGCCGGCCTCGATCTGCGCACGCCGCGCGGCGTGGGAGGCGACGAGCTCGGACTTCATGTAGCCCGACTCGACCGCCGCGACCGCTCCGCCCATGGCCTGCACCCGGTCGATCTCGGCCTTCGCACCCTCGATGATCTCCGCGACCTTGGCCT
Source organism: Aeromicrobium sp. CnD17-E (assembly GCF_024124745.1). GTDB lineage: Bacteria > Actinomycetota > Actinomycetes > Propionibacteriales > Nocardioidaceae > Aeromicrobium. The sequence goes on along the minus strand of NZ_JAMXRU010000006.1, from coordinate 47,172 downwards.
CGATGACGTGCGAGCCCTCGAAGATGTCGTCGTACTCCAGCAGGTCGGACTCGTAGGCGAGCACCTGCTGCAGTCGCAGCGACCACTGCTGGTCCCACGGGCGCGGGAGTCCGAGAGCCTCGTTCCAGGCGGGCAGCTGCACCGCCCGCGCACGGGCGTTCTTGCTGAGCGTCACGCCGAGCATCTCCAGCACGATGCGCTGGACGTTGTTCTCGGGCTGCGCCTCGGTCAGGCCGAGGGAGTTGACCTGCACGCCGTAGCGGAAGCGCCGCATCTTCGGGTCGGTGACGCCGTAGCGGTCTCGCGTGATCTCGTCCCACAGCTGGCCGAAGGCCCGCATCTTGCAGGTCTCCTCGATGAAGCGCACCCCGGCGTTGACGAAGAAGGAGATCCGCCCGACCGTCTTCTCGAAGTCGGCGTCGTCGACCTGCCCGGAGTCCTTCACGGCATCGAGGACGGCGATGGCCGTGCTGAGCGCGTAGGCGATCTCCTGCGTCGGCGTGGCCCCCGCCTCCTGCAGGTGGTAGCTGCAGATGTTGAGCGGGTTCCACTTGGGGATCGTGTTGACCGTGTAGGCGATCATGTCGGTCGTCAGCCGCAGCGAGGGCGCCGGGCCGAAGACGTACGTGCCGCGCGACAGGTACTCCTTGATGATGTCGTTCTGCGTGGTGCCTGCGAGCTGCGCGGGCTCGACGCCCTGCTCCTCGGCGGCCACCTGGTACATCGCCAGCAGCCACATGGCCGTGGCGTTGATCGTCATCGAGGTGTTCATCTCGCCGAGCGGGATGTCCTGGAACAGCCGGCGCATGGTCCCGAGGTGCGGGATCGGCACGCCCACCTTGCCGACCTCGCCGCGCGACAGCACGTGGTCCGGGTCGTACCCGGTCTGGGTGGGCAGGTCGAACGCGACGGAGAGCCCGGTCTGCCCCTTCGCGAGGTTCTTGCGGTACAGCGCGTTGGACTCCGCTGCGGAGCTGTGACCGGCGTACGTGCGCATCACCCAGGGGCGGTCGGGCGCAGACTTGTCAGGCATGCCCGTCAGGTTACCGCGCCGTAACGTGACGTGGCAGACTCTGTGAGCCACGCGACCCACCTCACACGCCCCGACGACGTCGCTCTCGCATCCAGCCGGTCCCGGCGCCACGCCCTAGGGTGAGGCCATGGTCAACCTGACGCGCATCTACACCCGCACCGGTGACGACGGCACGACGAACCTCGTCGACTTCAGCCGTACGTCGAAGAACGACCTGCGACTGGTCGCCTACGCCGACGTCGACGAGGCGAACAGCCAGCTGGGCCTCGCGCTGTCGTTCGACGAGCTCGAGGACGACGTCGTGCAGATCGTGCGTCACGTGCAGAACGACCTGTTCGACGTCGGCGCCGATCTCGGCGCCCCCGTCGTGGAGAACCCGGAGCACCCCCCGCTGCGGGTCGAGCCGGAGTACGTCGACCGGCTGGAGGGCTGGTGCGACGACTACAACGAGCGGCTCGAGAAGCTGCGCTCGTTCATCCTCCCGGGCGGCACGCGCTCGGCGTCGGCGCTGCACGTGGCGCGCACCGTGACCCGACGGGCCGAACGGTCCGCGTGGGCCGCCATCGAGGTGCACGGTCCGACGATGAACCCGCTCACCGCGCGCTACCTCAACCGGCTCAGCGACCTGCTGTTCATCCTCGGTCGCTACGCCAACCGCGAGGTCGGCGACGTGCTGTGGGTGCCTGGCGGCGAACGCTGAGTCGACCGCTCGCACACCGGCCCGGACGCACCGTCGCCCACGTCCCTGGGGAAGGGACGTGGGCGACGGTCAGGTCAGCGAGGTGCTGGGGTCACTCCCAGTCGATCGCGCGCTGGGTGGTCGCGCCGCCGGTGCTGTCGCCCTTGACGACCTTGGTGGCGGCCGGCTTGGTACCGGTGTCGGCCTGCGCGGGCATCGAGAGCGGAAGGACGGCGACCGCCGAGGCGAAGGTCGCGACGACGAGGCGCTTGAAGGTGCGGTTCATGGTGGCTACCTGTTCCATCGGGGGAACCCGGGACGTCCGGGCATGGCTCGTGTGAGTCATCGTCGCCTAGTCCTCGACCGACGTCAACCTCCTCGGCGACGTGGCGGGCCGATCGTCCAGCCTGTCCGGCCTCGTGCCGTCAGACGACCGTGCTGACGCTACGACCCGGGGGCGAGGCCTCGAGCCACGCGAGCAGACCGGTGAGCGCCGCAGGCGTGAGCGCCAGCTGACGTACGGCGGTCCCGTTGTCAGTCGCGACGACCACGTGGCCGTCGTGGATCGCATGCACCTCTCCCCCGACAGGCTCGCGCCGACCGTCGACGAGCATCGCGTCCCGCGTGAAGCGGTAGGCGGGGCGCATCCGCAGCGAGAACGTGCGGTACCACTCCAGCGTGCTGCCGCGGTACACGGCGAGGCCCAGGGTCCAGCCCTGGGCCGACGCCGCGTCCCGCTTGTTGATGCTCAGGTCGAACGCGCCGAGCCGCCGCGCCAGGTACCGGCGTCGAAGCACCAGCACCGCCAGCAGGAGCACGCTGAGGGCGATCGCGGCCAGGACGAGGTCCACGGCCCACAACCACAGGGGCACCCGGCCCCTCCCTCCTCCGGCAGTCGTCCGGTGCTAGGCGAGCTCGATGCCCCGCAGCTTGGCCTCGGCGCGCAGCACCGCGTCGGTGTCGTCCGCGGAACGCGCCTGCTCGAGCTCGGCCTGCACCTGCTCACGGTCGAGCTCGGAGACGAGGGACGTGTCCTCGCTGAGGATGGACACGCGGTCGTCGGCGACGGACAGGAACCCGTCCTCGACGACGGCCACCACGGTCTCCGTGCCCGCCTTGATCTTCACCACGCCGGGCACGAGGACCGACAGCAGCGGCGCGTGCCCGACGAGGACGCCGAGGTCACCCTCGACGGTGCGCGCGACGACCTCGTCGGCCTGGCCCGACCACACGACGCGGTCGGCTGCGACCAGCTCGACCTGGAGCGACGTGTCGGCCATCAGGAGTTCTTCTGGATCTCGGCCCACTTCGCGTCGACGTCGTCCAGACCGCCGCACATGAAGAAGGCCTGCTCGGCCACGTGGTCGTACTCGCCGTCGCAGATCTTCGTGAAGGCGTCGATGGTCTCGTCGAGCGGGACCGTCGAGCCCTCGATGCCGGTGAACTGCTTGGCCACGTAGGTGTTCTGGCTGAGGAAGCGCTGGATGCGACGAGCGCGCGAGACGATCGTCTTGTCCTCCTCGCTGAGCTCGTCGACACCGAGGATCGCGATGATGTCCTGGAGCTCCTTGTTGCGCTGCAGGATCCCCTTGACGCGGTTCGCCGTCTGGTAGTGGTCGTCGGCGATGTAGCGCGGGTCGAGGATGCGCGACGTCGACGTCAGCGGGTCCACGGCCGGGTAGATGCCGAGCGACGCGATCTCGCGGGAGAGCTCGGTCGTGGCGTCCAGGTGCGCGAACGTGGTGGCCGGTGCCGGGTCGGTGTAGTCGTCGGCGGGCACGTAGATCGCCTGCAGCGAGGTGATCGAGTGGCCGCGCGTCGAGGTGATCCGCTCCTGGAGCACGCCCATCTCGTCGGCGAGGGTCGGCTGGTAGCCCACCGCGGACGGCATGCGCCCGAGCAGCGTCGAGACTTCCGAGCCGGCCTGCGTGAACCGGAAGATGTTGTCGATGAAGAGGAGCACGTCCTGCTTCTGCACGTCGCGGAAGTACTCCGCCATCGTCAGCGCGGACAGGGCCACGCGCAGACGCGCTCCCGGCGGCTCGTCCATCTGGCCGAAGACCAGCGCCACCTTGTCGAGGACGCCCGCCTCCTCCATCTCGGCGATGAGGTCGTTGCCCTCACGGGTGCGCTCGCCGACACCGGCGAACACCGACACACCGTCGTGGTCCTTGGCGACACGGGCGATCATCTCCTGGATGAGCACCGTCTTGCCGACGCCGGCGCCGCCGAACAGGCCGATCTTTCCGCCGAGCACGTAGGGCGTCAGCAGGTCGATGACCTTGATGCCGGTCTGGAACATCTGCGTCTTGGACTCGAGCTGGTCGAACGCGGGCGCCTTGCGGTGGATGCCCCAGCGCTCGTTGACCTCGAAGGTCTCGCCCTCCTCGAGGTTCATGACCTGGCCGGTGGTGTTGAACACCTTGCCCAGCGTCTGGTCGCCGACGGGCACCGAGATCGGCGCACCCGTGTCGGTGACGACGCTGCCGCGGACGATGCCGTCGGTCGGACGCAGCGAGATGGCGCGGACGAGGCCGTCACCGATGTGCTGCGCGACCTCGAGGGTCAGCGTCTCCTCGCGGCCCTCGATCTGGGTGTCGACCGTGAGCGCGTTGTAGATCTCCGGCATCGCGTCCGAGGGGAACTCGATGTCGAGCACCGGTCCGATGACCCGCGCGACGCGACCGGTGGTGGTGGTCTTCTCTTCGGCAGTGGCAGTCATAGCTCTCTCACTCCTGACCAGCCGTGGCGTCGGCGAGCGCGTTCGCGCCGCCCACGATCTCGCTGATCTCCTGGGTAATGCCGGCCTGGCGGGCCTGGTTGGCGATGCGGGTGTACTTCTCGATGAGGTCCTGCGCGTTGTCGGTCGCGGACTTCATGGCCTTCTGGCGGGCGGCGAGCTCGGAGGCCGCCGCCTGCAGCTGGCAGTAGTAGATGCGGCTGTTCACGTACTTCGGCAGCAGCGCGTCGAGCACCTCGTGCGCCGACGGCTCGAACTCGTACAGCGGGAGCAGCTCGGACTCGTCCGGCGTCTCCGTGCCCTCGACGACCTCGAGCGGGAGCAGGCGGATGACGTCCGGCTCCTGCGTGAGCATCGACTTGAAGCGCGTGAACACGATGTGCAGCTCGTCCACGGCGCGCGCGGGGTCGATCGCCTCCTCGGAGGTCTCGTCCTCGGCGAACAGCGAGGTCAGCGCGTCGCCGATCTCGCGGGCGTTGGCGAACTCGGGCTTGTCGGAGTAGCCCGTCCAGGACTGGACGAACTCGCGCTGACGGAACGTGAAGTACGTGACCGCCTTGCGTCCGGAGAGGTAGAAGTCGACCTCCTTGCCCTCGGAGCGCAGCTTCTCGGTGAGTCGCTCCGCCTCCTTGAGGACGCTGGAGGAGTACGACCCCGCGAGCCCGCGGTCGCTCGTGATCACGAGCACCGCAGCGCGCGTCGGGTTCTCCTTCTCGGTGGTGAGCGGGTGGTCGACGTTGGAGAACGTCGCCACCGCGGACACCGCCCGGGTCAGCTCACGCGCGTACGGGGCTGCCGCCGCCGCGTGCTGCTGCGCCTTGATGATGCGCGAGGCGGCGATGAGCTCCATGGCGCGCGTGATCTTCTTGGTCGCCTGGGTCGACCTGATCTTCGCGCGTAGCTCTCGTACCGACGCTGCCATAGTGGGTCAGCTCCGCTTCTGCTTGACGATCTGCTCCTGCTCGACGTCCTCGTCGTCAAGAGCCTCGAACTCCTCGCGACCGACCGAGATGCGCTCGCCCTCGCTGGTCTCGAACTGCTCGAGGAACGCCTCGTAGGCCGACTCGAGCGACGACGCGGTGTCGTCGTCGAACTTCCCGGTCTCGCGGACCGCCGAGAAGATGCCCTCGTGCGAGCGCTTGACGTAGTCGAGGAACTCCTCCTCGAAGCGGCTGATGTCCTCGACGGGAACCGGGTCGAGCTTGCCCTGGGTACCGGCCCACAGCGAGACGACCTGCTGCTCCATCGGGAACGGCGCGTACTGACCCTGCTTGAACAGCTCCATGAGGCGCTGACCACGGGCGAGCTGCGCCTTCGACGCGGCGTCGAGGTCGGAGGCGAACATGGCGAAGGCCTCCATGGCGCGGAACTGCGCGAGGTCGACCTTGAGCGAGCCGGTGACCGCCTTCATCGCCTTCGTCATCGCCGCGCCACCGACGCGCGACACCGAGATGCCGACGTCGACCGCGGGACGCTGGTTGGCGTTGAAGAGGTCCGACTGCAGGAAGATCTGGCCGTCGGTGATCGAGATGACGTTGGTCGGGATGTAGGCCGACACGTCGTTGGCCTTCGTCTCGATGATCGGCAGACCGGTCATCGAGCCCGCGCCGAGGTCGTCGCTGAGCTTGGCGCAGCGCTCGAGCAGCCTGCTGTGGAGGTAGAAGACGTCACCGGGGTAGGCCTCGCGGCCCGGCGGACGACGCAGCAGCAGCGAGACGGCGCGGTAGGCCTCGGCCTGCTTCGAGAGGTCGTCGAAGATGATCAGGACGTGCTTGCCCTGGTACATCCAGTGCTGGCCGATGGCCGAGCCCGTGTAGGGCGCGAGGTACTTGAAGCCTGCGGAGTCGGAGGCGGGAGCGGCCACGATGGTCGTGTACTCCAGCGCGCCGGCGTCCTCGAGGGCGCCGCGCACGCCGGCGATGGTCGAGCCCTTCTGGCCGATGCCGACGTAGATGCAGCGGACCTGCTTGGTCGGGTCGCCGCTCTCCCAGAACTCCTTCTGGTTGATGATCGTGTCGATCGCGATGGCGGTCTTGCCGGTCTGGCGGTCGCCGATGATCAGCTGGCGCTGACCGCGGCCGATCGGCGTCAGCGAGTCGATCGCCTTGATGCCGGTCATGAGCGGCTCGTGCACCGACTTGCGCTGCACGACGGTGGGCGCCTGGAGCTCCAGGGCGCGACGACCGTCGGTGGCGATCTCGCCGAGACCGTCGATCGGCTCGCCCAGCGGGTCCACGACGCGGCCGAGGTAGCCGTCGCCCACGGGGACCGACAGCACCTCGCCGGTGCGCTTGACCTTCTGACCCTCCTCGATGCCGGCGAAGTCACCCAGGATGACGACACCGATCTCGCGGACGTCGAGGTTCAGCGCGAGGCCGAGCGTGCCGTCCTCGAACTCGAGGAGCTCGTTGGCCATGGCCGAGGGCAGACCCTCGACGCGCGCGATGCCGTCCGCCGCCTCGGCGACGATGCCGACCTCTTCGGTCTTGCTGGCGCTCGGGGAGTACTCGGAGACGAACTGCTGCAGCGCGTCGCGGATCTCCTCGGGACGGATGGAGAGTTCCGTCATGTTTCTGCCTGCCTTCTGTGGGTCTGGTGGCTGGGTGGAGCCGGAAGTGGTGGGGTGGGTCAGCCCGCGAGCCGCCGACGGGCGGCCTCGAGCCGGCTGGACATGGTGCCGTCGACGACCTCGCCGCCGAGGGAGACGGCGATGCCTCCGACGACGCTCGGGTCGACGACGACGTTGAGGTGCACGTCGCGTCCGTACTTGGCGGCCAGGGCCGAGGCGAGTCGGGTGCGCTCGTCGTCGGAGAGGTCGTAGGCGACCCGCACGACGGCCACGGCGCGGTCGCGACGCTGCGCGGCCACCTCGCCGAAGGCGGTGAGCACCTTCTCGAAGGAGCCGGTACGTGCCACCACGGCCTGCTGAGCGAGCTCGAGCGCCTCGGTGGAGACCTTCGAGCCGAACAGGGTAGCGAGCAGCGTCGCCTTCGCCTGGGCCGGGTAGGACCGGTCGGCGACGACACCGCGGAGCTCGACGTCGGCGGCCACGGCGCGTCCGATCTCGAACAGCTCGGTCTCGAGCTGCTCCAGCGAGCCGGCGGCGTCGGCCCGCGCGACCACGGCGCTGGCGCCGGCGGTCTCGAGGGCGTCGGCGAGGTCACGACCGGCGTTCCACCGCGCGGCGGCGGCGGCACGGACGACGTCGACCGTGCCCGGACCGACCTGCGAGCCGAGCACACGGGACGCGAGACCCGCCTTGGCGTCGGACTCGGTCGACGGGTCGGTGAGCACCCGGCGCAGCGCCGGGTTGGCGTCCAGCAGGGACACGACGCCGAACAGCTGCGTGCCGAGGTCCGCCGAGTCCTGTGCCGACTCGACGGCGGACAGGACCTCCTCGAGGGACCGCGCGGAGATGCCTCGCATCAGTTGGCCGACCCCTCCAGCTCCGTGATGAAGCGCTCGACGGTGCGACGCTGACGCGCCTCGTCCTCGAGCGACTCACCGACGATGCGCCCCGCGAGGTCCGTGGCGAGCGAGCCCACCTCGGACTTGAGCTGGGCGAGGGCCTGCGAGCGCTCCGCCTCGACCTGCGCGTGCGCGGTCGCGGTGATGCGGGCAGCCTCCTCCTGGGCCTGGGCCCGGAGCTCGGCGATGATCTGCGCGCCCTGCTCCTTGGCCTCCTCGCGGATGCGAGCGGCCTCGTGGCGGGCGTCGGCGAGCTGCGCCGTGTACTGCTCGAGCGCGGCCTGGGCCTCCTGCTGCGCCGACTTGGCCTCCTCGATCCCACCCTCGATCGCGGCCGTGCGCTCGGCGAAGGCCTTCTCGAAGTTGGGCACGACGAACTTGCGGATCAGGAGGAAGAGGATCCCCAGGACCACCAGGCCCAGGACGATCTCCGGCAGCTCCGGGATCAGGGGGTTGTGCTCCTCCCCCTCAGCTGCTGCGACCAGGATCGCGCTCATGGTGAATCTCCCTTAGCAGAGGATCAGTTGTAGCCGAAGACGAAGGCGAGGGCCAGCGCGATGATGAAGAACTGCTCCGCGAGGACGAAGCCGAAGATCGCGATGCCCTGGAGACGGCCCTGCGCCTCGGGCTGACGGGCGACGCCCGTGACGTAGGCGGCGAAGATCAGACCGACGGCGATGGCCGGGCCGATGGCAGCGAGGCCGAGGCCGACGGTGGCGATGGAACCATTCATGACGGTTCTTTCCTTTCGTGACGACGCGGACGCGTCTGGTGCGGGTCGAGAAGTGGTCGGATGGAGCCGGCCGAGCTCAGTGCTCGTCGGCGATCGCGCTGCCGATGTACATCGCGGTCAGCAGCGTGAAGACGTAGGCCTGCAGGAACATGATCAGCATGTCGAGGAAGCTGACCCCGATGCCGAGCACGAAGGAGAGCACGCCGGCCGGGACGCCGATGGCGGCGTTGGCGTAGCCCGTGACCAGGTAGGCGGCTCCCAGGGAGAACAGCAGGATCAGCAGGTGGCCGGCGAACATCGTCGCGAAGAGACGCAGCGCCAGCGTGAAGGGGCGCACGATGATGTTGGAGAGGAACTCCAGCGGCACCAGGGCGATGAGGATCGGACCCTTGGCGCCGGCCGGCACCGTCTGGTGCTTGAGGTAGCCGAAGAAGCCGTGACGACCGATGCCGGCGACGTTGTAGATCAACCACGTGACCAGCGCCAGTGCGACCGGGAAGCCGAACTTCGACATCGACGGGAACTGGATCACCGGGATGACGCCGTAGAAGTTGTTGACCAGCACGAAGAGGAAGACCGTGAAGAGGTACGGGACGTACTTCATGTAGTCGGCGCTGCCGATGTTGTCGCGCGCGATGGAGTTGCGGATGAACCCGTAGACGAGCTCACCGGCGAACTGCAGGCGCCCGGGCACGACCTGGGCCTTGCGGCTCGTGGCGTAGGCGAAGGCGAAGACGATCACCAGCGACAGCACGAGGAACAGCTCGGGCTTGTTGACCTCCCACCCGCCGATCGTGAACGTCGGCGGGAGCAGGAAGCTCCCGGGGCCGGGCTGCGGCGGGCCGTCAGCGGCAGCCACCAGGGCGGTCGAGGCGAGGGTCACTCGGTCACCTTTGTCTCATGGCGCGGTCGATTCCGACGAAGGTCGGCGATCCGGCAGTACGGCCAGCGTCATCGTTCACGTCGAGCCCGGTCGCTGTGCGGTTCCGGTCCGGCGCATGAGTGAGGCTACCAGGGGGTCACGACGGGGTGTCGCCCAGGTCATAGGTGAGGACCCGGCGGCGCCGGAACGACCACAGCGCCAGGGCGGTCCAGGCGAGGCTGCACACCACCGCGGCGAGGCCGAAGACGCGACGGTCGACGTGCCCGGCCACTCCCCCGACGTCGAAGAGCAGGAACAGCACGGCCATGGCCGCGAACGCCTTGACGAGGAAGAAGAGCACCGCCGCAGGGAGCGAGAGCACCGGGCTCGAGCGCGCCACCGGGTTCAGGACGACGGGCGTCGAGCCGAGGAACACGGCGACGACGACGCCCGCGAGCAGGGCGCCCAGCAGCCCGGCGGTCCCCCGCGCGGCCAGCCCCGTCACGGCGGTGAGGGCCACGACGGCCCCGTACGCGACGGCCTGCGTGCGGAGGGCCGACCGGTCCGGGGACCTCACGAGCCGTCCCAGACGCGCTGCTCGAGCCGCGGCAGCACGAACACGGCCGCGGCCGTGAGCACGCTCAGCACGCCGAACCCGACGATCGACTGCCAGCCGCTGAACAGGCTCACCACGACGCTGCCGAAGGCGACCAGACCGGCGGCGGCGTACATGAGCAGCACGGCGCGACGGTGGGAGTGCCCGATCTCGAGCAGCCGGTGGTGGATGTGCATCTTGTCCGGGCTGAACGGCGACCGTCCCGCGCGGGTGCGTCGCACGACCGCGAGGCCCAGGTCGACGAACGGCACGATGAGGATCGCGAACGGCAGGAAGAGCGGCAGCAGGGCGGGCAGGAAGCTTGCCGCCCCGCCGCCCACGCCCTCGGACAGGCTGGTGGCCGGGAACTGCCCCGTGAGGCTGATCGAGGAGCACGCGAGGACGAAGCCGATCAGCATCGACCCGGAGTCGCCGATGAACATGCGAGCCGGGAAGAAGTTGTGCGGCAGGATGCCGAGGCAGGCGCCCGCCAGGGCGGCCGTCAGCAGGGCGGCGCCGATGGCGCGTGCCTCGCCGTTGACGACCGCGAGGGAGAAGGCGTACGAGAAGAAGGCCACCGCGCCGATCGCGACCATGCCGGCCGCCAGCCCGTCGAGGCCGTCGACGAAGTTCACCGCGTTCGCGGTGGTGACGATCAGCAGCACCGTGAAGATGATCGACTGCGCGTTGTCGAGCCCGAGGTAGTTGTTGTACAGCGGCAGGTAGAGGAACTGCAGTCCCATCGCGACGACGACGACGCCGGCCATGACCTGGCCGGCGAACTTGCTGAGCGCGTCGAGCTCGAAGAGGTCGTCGATCACGCCGACGAGGCAGATGACGGCACCGCCGACGATGACCGCGCGGGCGTCGCCGAACACGGCGTCCTCGTTGCGCGACAGGAACGGCAGGTGGGTCGCCACCAAGTAGGCCGAGACGAGCCCGCCCAGCATGGCGGGGCCACCGAAGTACGGGGTGGGGATCGCGTGCACGTCGCGGTCGCGCACCTTGGCGACGGCACCGAAGCGCATCGCGAGCGTCCTGGCGATCGAGGCGAGGAGGTAGGTCACCCCCAGGGCGACGCCGAAGACGACGAGGTACTCACGCACCGAGCGGCTCCACCGTGTTGTTGAACCGGTGGAGCACGTCGAGCCCGATCGGACCCTCGCGCAGGATGCGCGGCGTCGCGCCGGTGACGTCGAGGATGGTGGACGCCGTGCCTCCGGGGCTCTGCCCCGCGTCGAGGTAGACGCTGACGGAGGTGCCCAGCATGCGCTCGGCGTCCTCGATCGTGGTGGCGGCGGGCTCGCCGGTGAGGTTCGCGCTGCTCACGGCGAGCGGGCCGGTCTGCTTGAGCAGACCGAGCGCGACCGGGTGGTCGGGCATGCGCACCGCGACGGTGTGGTGGGTCTCCCCCAGGTCCCACGTGAGCGACGGCTGCTGCCGGCACACCACGGTGAGCGGTCCGGGCCACAGCTCGGTCGTCATGGACCGGAGCCACCCCGGCACCTCGGTGACCAGTGCCTCGAGCGTCGTCGGCGCTCCGACCAGGACCGGTGGCGGCTTCTGGCGCGTGCGCCCCTTGGCGTCCAGCAGGCGCTGGACGGCCTCGGGCGAGAACGCGTCGGCGGCCAGGCCGTACACGGTGTCGGTGGGCAGCACGGCGAGCTCGCCGGCCTCCAGCGCCGCCTGGGCGGCGTCGACGCCGGTGCGGCGCATCTCCTCGTCGGCGCAGTCGTACCTCACCGGACCACCCTAGCGGGCGCGGGTGGGCCCGCCGCTCACCACAGGTCGTGCACGGCGTCCAGCAGGTCGAGCCCGTGGACGAGGAAGGCGAGGGCCAGGAACTGCGCCGTCCGACCGACGAAGACCATCGTGAGGAACACCCAGAGACGCTGGCGTGACAGCGGCGCCAGGATCGTCACCACCGCGAGCGGCGGCACGGCCAGGAGGGACGACAGCAGCACGGTGGCCGCGCCGAGCACCGGGCGGTCGAGCCAGGTCAGGAGCAGGTCGCCGACCCGCCGCAGCCACGCCGTGAACCGGTAGCGGGGCTCCGAGCGTCGCGCCTCCCGACGGAAGCGCTGCGACCCACCGCGGATCAGCACGAACACGAGCGCCTTGCCCGCGACCGTGCCGACGCTGAGTGCCATGACGCCCCAGAACAGCATCCAGTCCTGCATCGTCGCGCCCATGGCGACGACGTAGACCTCGGCGTTGAGGAACACCGGGAGGATCGCCGATCCCACCCCGAAGGCGAAGGCGGCCCCGTGGATCAGGAGCTCGGCGACCATGCCGCGACCCTACCGATCCCGCTCGGCGCCACGCCGGAGGTCCGGGCCCGTGCGCGGCGAGCCGCTCACGGACGACGCGCGGTGACGTACCGCGGCCGGTCCGCGAGGTCGGCGTGGTCGCGCACGTCGGCCCACCGGCCGGCGAACACGGCCGGAGCCGACTCCCCCTGCGCGTCGGCGTGCTCGGCCCCGACGACACCGCCGGGCCGCAGCAGGCGCCAGGCCGTGCGCTCCAGACGGCGCATGGCGTCGAGCCCGTCGTCACCCGACCAGAGCGCCAGGGAGGGGTCGTGGTCGCGGGCCTCGGGCGCCACGCTCTCCCACGCGTCGAGCGGGATGTACGGCGGGTTGCACACCACGACGTCGACGGTGCCGTCGAGGTCGGCGAAGGCCTCGAAGGCGTCGCCGAGGCGCAGGTCGGTGCCCGTGTCGCCCAGGTTGCGCTCCGCCCACGCGAACGCCTGCTCGTCGAGCTCGACGGCGTGCACCTGGGCGCGCGGCACCTCGTGCACGACGGACAGCGCGATCGCGCCGGACCCGGTGCAGAGGTCGACGACCACGGGCGGCGTCGAGCGACCCGAGGACAGCACCGCCGACGCCTGCTCGACCGCCCAGCCCGCCAGCAGCTCGGTCTCCGGACGCGGGACGAACACGCCGGGACCGACCTCGAGGTCGACGTAGCGGAACCCGGCGGAGCCCGTGAGGTGCTGCAGAGGCACGCGCCGGGCGCGCGCCGCGACCATGTCGCGGTAGACCTGCAGCTGCGGACCCTGGAGGCGTGCGCCGAGCAGCATGCCGCGCGGGGTCCCGGTGACGTGGGCGAGGAGCAGCTCCGCGTCGACCCGTGGCGAGCTGACCCCGGCCTCCGTCAGCGTGGTCGTGGCCTCCTCCAGCAGGCGCTCGGCCTGGCTGCGGACCCGGCTCATGCGCGGGACCCGTCGGCGGTCTCGAGCCGCTCGGCGAGGTCGGCGTCGACGAGCGAGCCGATGACGTCGTCGAGCGCGCCGTCCATGACGGCGTCGAGGTTGTAGGCCTTGAACCCGGTGCGGTGGTCGGAGACGCGGTTCTCGGGGAAGTTGTAGGTGCGCACGCGCTCGGACCGGTCGACCGTGCGGATCTGCGAGCGCCGCGCGTCGGACGCCTCGGCGTCGGCCGCGGCCTGCGCCGCCTCGAGCAGGCGCGAGCGCAGGATGCGCAGCGCCTGCTCCTTGTTCTGGAGCTGGCTCTTCTCGTTCTGGCAGCTCACCACGAGGCCGGTCGGGAGGTGCGTGATGCGCACGGCCGAGTCGGTGGTGTTGACGCTCTGGCCTCCGGGCCCGGAGGAGCGGAACACGTCGATGCGCAGGTCGGCGTCGTTGACCTGCACGTCGACGTCCTCGGCCTCGGGGAGCACGAGGACCCCGGCCGCCGACGTGTGGATGCGGCCCTGGGACTCGGTGACCGGGACGCGCTGCACCCGGTGGACGCCGCCCTCGAACTTGAGCAGCGCGTAGGGCGCCTGCCCGGGCTCGGGCGTGCCCTTCGCCGCGACCGAGGCCGTGACCGACTTGTAGCCGCCGAGCGCGGACTCGGTGGCGTCGATGATCTCGACGCGCCAGCCCTTCGTCTCGGCGAAGCGCGTGTACATGCGCAGCAGGTCTCCGGCGAACAGTGCCGACTCCTCGCCGCCCTCGCCGCCCTTCACCTCGAGGATGACGTCCTTGTCGTCGGCCGGGTCGCGAGGCACCAGCAGGCGCTGCAGCCGCTCCTCCAGCTCCGTGCGCTGGGCGGACAGCTCGGCCGCGTCCTCGACCAGCTCGAGCTCACGGGCGGCCTCGAGGTCGTCGCCGGCCTGCTGCCAGGCACGGTAGGTGCGCACGACCGCACCGAGCTCGGCGTAGCGGCGCCCGACCTTCTTGGCCCGTGCCGGATCGGCGTGCGTGGCAGGGTCCGACATCTGTCGCTCGAGCTCGGCGTGCTCGGACAGCAGCGCCTCGACGGCCTCGAACATGCTGAACCCCTCTCCTGGCTCGTGCGGACGAGCTCCTCGGCGCACCGCGCCCGGACGGACGACGACGCCGACCCGTCCGCTGGGGATCGGGTCGGCGTCGGAGAGGAGCTACTTCTTGCCGTAGCGCTTCTCGAACCGGGCCACGCGGCCGCCGGTGTCGAGGATCTTCTGCTTGCCCGTGTAGAACGGGTGGCAGGCCGAGCACACGTCGGCGCGGAGGGTGCCCTCCGTGGCGGTGCTGCGGGTGGTGAACGAGTTGCCACAGGTGCAGGTGACCTGGGTCTCGACGTACTCGGGGTGGATGTCGCGCTTCATGGTGTCCTCTCGTGGTGCTGGGTCGGGCCGCGGGTGCGGACCGTGAACCAGGACCGGGGATCGATTGTGCCAGGGGCACCTCGTACAACCGCCACCGCCCCTCGGTTGTTCCCCGGGCGGCGGTGGTGCGTGCGAGGTCAGGCCGGCAGCAGCGCCTCGATGTCGTCGGCGATCTTCTCGGGCTTCGTCGTCGAGCCGTAGCGCTTCACGACGTTGCCCTCGGCGTCGACCAGGAACTTCGTGAAGTTCCACTTGATCTTGCTGCCGAGCACCCCGCCCTTCTCCGAGCGCAGCCAGCGGTACAGCGGGTGCGCGTCGTCGCCGTTGACGTCGACCTGGGAGAACATCGGGAAGCTCACGCCGTAGTTCTTCTGGCAGAAGGCGGCCGTGTCCTCGTCGGAGTCGGGGTTCTGGTGGCCGAACTGGTCGCACGGGAAGCCGAGGACCACGAGGCCGCGTTCGGCGTACCGGCTGTACAGCTCCTCCAGGCCCGTCAGCTGCGGGGTGAAGCCGCACTGCGTGGCGGTGTTCACGACGAGCAGGACCTTCCCCCGGTAGTCGGAGAGGTCTCGCGGAGCGCCGTCGATGGTCGTGGCGGTGAAGTCGTAGGCAGTGGTCACGTCGCCATCCTAGGGACGCGATCCACCCGCCGCAGACCAGCGCGGGGCGCCCGCAGCACGCACGACGGGCCCGCCGACCGTGGTCGGCGGGCCCGTCACGGCGGGGTCAGGCCAGGGGGCTGCGCTGGAGCGCGAGGAGCAGCTCGGCGTTGCTGCCGGTCTTCTCCAGCCGCCCGACCACCGTGTCGAGGACCTGCTGCGGGCTGCGCCCGACCAGGGCCCGACGGGCGGCGACGAGGATGTCGAGCTCCTGCTCGTCGAGCAGCAGCTCCTCGTGGTTGGTGCGCGAGCCGGCGATGTCGACGGCCGGGAAGACCTGCTGGTTCTCGTCGACCAGGAGGCGCAGCACGCTGTTGGCAGCGCCGTCGATCTCCTCGAGCACGGCCTCGTCGACCACGGAGGACGTGCCGGCCAGTGCCGTCGCGAGGATCGTCAGGGAGCCGCCGTCCTCGGCGTTGCGCGCCGCACCGAAGAACGTCTTGACCGGGTGCAGGGCGGCCGCGTCGACCGCGCCGGCCATCCGGCTCGACGCCGTCGAGGCCTGGTGGTAGGCCCGGCCGAGCCGCGTGAGCGAGTCGAGCAGGACGACGACGTCGTGCCCCAGCTCGACGAGACGCTTCGCACGCTCGATGGCCAGCTCGGCGACCGTCGTGTGGTCGGCGGCCGGTCGGTCGAAGGTCGAGGCGATGACCTCGCCCTTGACCGAGCGCTGCAGCTCGGTGACCTCCTCCGGACGCTCGTCGATGAGGACGACCATGAGGTGGCACTCGGGGTTGTTGGCCGTGAGGGCGTCGGCGACGGTACGCACGAGGGCCGAGCGTCCACCCCGCTGCTCCGAGACGACCAGCTGACGCTGTCCCTTGCCCACGGGCGCGAACAGGTCGATCAGGCGGGTGGTCACGACCGTCGGGTCGGTCTCCAGGACCAGACGCTCCTCCGGGTGCACGGGCGTCATGGAGGAGAACTCGATGCGACCGCGTGCCTCCTCCAGCGGCGTCCCGTTGACGGTGTCGACCCGCACCATCGGGTTGAACTTCTCCTTGCGCTCGCCCTCGCGCGGCTGACGCACCTGGCCGGTGACCGCGTCGCCCTTGCGCAGACCCCACTTGCGGACCATGGAGAGCGAGACGTAGACGTCGTTCTCGCTCGGCAGGTAGCCGGTGGTGCGCACGAACGCGTAGTTGTCGAGGATGTCGAGGATGCCCGCCGCGGGGACCAGCACGTCGTCCTCGGTGTAGGTGGGCTCGCCGTCGGCGCCGCGGCCGCCGCGGTTGCGACCGCGACGGTTGCGACGACGCCCGCCGGCCTCGTCGTCGTCGGCCGCCTGCGGGTCGACGCCACGCTGGGCGTTCTTCGGCGAGCCGTCCTGGCCGCCCTGGTCGCCCTTGCGCTGCTGGTCGGTGCGGCGCTGGTCGTCGTTCTTCTGGCCCTCGCCGTTCTTCTGGCCGTCCTGGTTCTTCTGGCCGTCGGCGCGCTGTCCGTCGTTCTTGGCGCGCTGGTTGCCGTTCTTCGGGCTCTGGCCCTTGCCCTGGCCGCGGTTCTGCTCGTCCTTGCCCTGGGCGTCCTTGCCCTGGGCGTCCTTGCCCTGGGCGTCCTGGGGCTGGCCGTCCTGCGCGGGGGCACCCTGGGCGCGACGTCCGCGGCCACGCGGCGTCTCGCGCGCCTGCTCCTCAGCAGCCGGCGCGCCCTGGGGCTTGTCGTTCTTCTCGTCCTGGGGCTTCGCGTCCTGGGCCTTCTGGGGCGCGGTCGGCTCGTCCTGTTGGGATGCCTGCTGGGCCGGGGCGGCCTGGACGGCGCTCGGGGCGCTCTCGCCACGCGCGGCCTTGATGGCGTCGATCAGCTCGCCCTTGCGCAGCTTGCCGGCGTCGCTGATGCCGAGGCCGGACGCGATCTCGCGCAGCTCGGCGAGGACCTTGCCGCCGAGCGCACCGCCGGAGCGACGGGCGGGCTTGACGGGGGCGGCGGAGGCCGGCTCCGCCGACGGGGACGCAGACTGGTCAGTGGGGGTGTCGGTCACGAGGATGCTTCCTGGGTGGGTGGGGGCGCCACAGGCCCTCCGGCGAAGACCGGGGCACCGTGGCCACCCGCCGACGGCGGGCGGACGTACACGTGTCGGGGAACGGGATCCACACCGACGTCCGTCACTCTAGCAGTGCCCTCGGCCGCCGGACGGGCCCCCGACGGGCGGGGTCCGGAGGCACCGGTCAGGGCGTCGGGACGACGTGGGCACCGCGGTCGGCGACGTCGACCTCGAGCACCCGCCAGCCGTCGGGGACGGCGTCCGTGACGCCACGGGCGAAGGCCAGCACGGTGGGCCCGGCACCCGAGATGACCGCGGGCACGCCGTCGACGCGCAGGCTGCGGACGAGGCGGTAGGAGGCCGGCATCGCGCTGGCGCGGTACTGCTGGTGCAGCAGGTCCTCCGTGGCCGACGCGAGACGCTCGGGCGCCTGGGTCAGCGCCGCCACGAGCAGCGCGGCCCGGCCGGCGTTCGTCGCGGCGTCGGCGTGGCTGACCACGTCGGGGAGCAGGCCGCGCGCGGCCTCGGTCGAGACGGGTTCCGGCGGCACGAAGAGGGTCAGCGGCACGCTGACGTCGAGGCGGACCGCCTCGGCGGCGAAACCGTCGATCCACGCGATCGTCAGTCCGCCGAGGAGGGCCGCGGCGACGTTGTCGGGGTGACCCTCGATGTCCTGGGCGAGCTGCAGCGTCGCGCGGTCGTCGAGCGGCTCCACGCCGTCGACGAGCGCCTTCGCGAGCACGATGCCGCCGACGATCGCGGCCGACGAGGAGCCCATCCCCCGCCCGTGCGGCACCACGTTGCGGCACGTGAGCCGCAGACCCGGACGTCGCACGCCCATCAGGTCGAGGGCGGCGTCGAGGGACCGGACCACGAGGTGGCGCTCGTCGCGCGGCACCTCGTCGGCGGCCTCCCCCTCCACGACGATCTCGAGACCGTCGCCGGGGACGACCTCGGCCGTGAGCTCGTCGTGCACGTCGAGCGCGAGCCCGAGGGCGTCGAACCCCGGACCGAGGTTGGCGCTGCTGGCAGGGGTGCGGACCGTCACGGGCCCACGGCGGAACGGCTGGTCGACCACGACGGCGCCGCTCAGGCCAGACCGGCGGCGGCCGCGGCGTCGTGCACGTCGGCGTCGATGACGGAGTCGACCACGGACTCCACCCCCGACAGCGCCGTCTCGACGTCCTTGAGGCCGTGGCCCGTCACGGTCACCGCGATGCGCAGCCCCGGGTCGACCTCCCCCGCCTCGGCAGCAGCCAGGAGACCCGCGACGCCCGCCGCGGACCCCGGCTCGACGAACACGCCGTCATGGGCGCCCAGGCGACGCTGCGCGTCGAGGATCTGCTCGTCGGTGACGGCGTCGATGCGTCCGCCCGACGTGTCGCGCGCCTCGATGGCCAGCTGCCACGACGCCGGGTTGCCGATGCGGATCGCCGTGGCGACCGTCTCGGGACGCGCCACGGCCTCGCCGTGGACGAGCGGCGCGGCGCCGGCGGCCTGGAAGCCCCACATCCGCGGACGGTGCGTGGCAAGGCCGGCGTCGGCGTACTCGCGGTAGCCCATCCAGTAGGCGGAGATGTTGCCGGCGTTGCCCACGGGGAGCACGTGCACGTCGGGGGCGTCGCCGAGGACGTCGACGATCTCGAACGCGGCGGTCTTCTGGCCCTGCAGCCGCACCGGGTTGACCGAGTTGACGAGCGCGACCGGGTACTCGTCGGCCAGGGCACGCGACAGCTGGAGGCACTCGTCGAAGCCGCCCCGCACCTGGATGACCTCCGCGCCGTGCATGACGGCCTGGGCCATCTTGCCGGTCGCGATCTTGCCGTGCGGGACCAGCACGATCGGGGTGAGGCCCGCCCGCGCCGCGTACGCGGTCATCGACGCCGACGTGTTGCCCGTCGACGCGCACACCACGGCCTTCGCACCCTCGCCGAAGGCCACGGAGATCGCCGCCGTCATGCCTCGGTCCTTGAAGGAGCCGGTCGGGTTGTCGCCCTCGACCTTGAGCCAGACGTCGCCCTGGACGACCGAGGACAGCCAGGCCGAGTGGACGAGCGGCGTGCCGCCCTCGCCCAGCGAGATCACCGGGGTGTCCTCGTCGACCGGGAGCCACTCGCGGTACTCCTCGAGCACACCACGCCACGGCTGCGCCATCAGTGGAACTCCTTCATCAGTTGAGGCCTTCGACCCGCATGACCGACGACACGTCGCGCACCATGTCGAGCGCGCGCACCACCTCGACGGTCGCGGCGAGCGCGGCGTCGTCGGCCTCGTGCGTCACGATGACGAGCTGGGCGTCGGAGCCGTGGCCCTCCTGGCGGACCGTCTTGATCGACACGTCGTACTGCGCGAAGGCGTCGGCGACCGACGCGAGCACGCCCGCGCGGTCGTCGACGTCGATCGACACGTGGTAGCGGGTACGGGCGCGGCCGACGTCGAGCACCTCGAGGTCGGCGTGGGCGGTGTCGCCGGGTCCGTGCACGTCCTGGCGGCGGTTGCGCGCGACCGAGACGAGGTCGCCCAGCACGGCGCTCGCCGTGGGCGCTCCCCCGGCGCCCGGACCGTAGAACATGAGCTGACCGGCCGACTCGCTCTCCACGAACACGGCGTTGAACGCGCCGCGGACGCTAGCGAGCGGGTGGCTCTTCGCGATCATGGCGGGGTGCACGCGGGCCGAGACGGCGTCGCCGTCGGGGGTGCTGATCTTCTCGCAGATCGCGAGCAGCTTGACGACGCAGCCCATCTCGTCGGCCGAGCGGACGTCGGCGGCGGTGACGTCGGTGATGCCCTCGCGGTGCACGTCGCCGATGGTCACGCGGGTGTGGAACGCGAGCGAGGCGATGATCGCGGCCTTGGCGGCGGCGTCGAAGCCCTCGACGTCGGCGGTGGGGTCAGCCTCGGCGTAGCCGAGACGCTGCGCCTCGTCGAGCGCGTCGGAGAAGCCGGCGCCCGTCGTGGTCATCGCGTCGAGGATGAAGTTGGTGGTGCCGTTGACGATGCCGAGCACCCGCTGCACGGCGTCGCCCGCGAGCGACTCCTGGAGCGGTCGGATGATCGGGATGGCGCCGGCCACCGCCGCCTCGAACGCGATGTCGCGCTCGGCCTTCTCGGCGGCCTCGAACAGCCGCGCACCGTCCTCGGCCAGGAGGGCCTTGTTGGCGGTGACGACGGACGCACCGTGCTCCAGGGCGGCGAGGATGAGCTCGCGCGCCGGCTCGATGCCGCCGATGACCTCCACGACGACGTCGAGGTCGCCGCGGGTGACCAGCGCCTGCGCGTCGGTGGTGAACAGGTCGGCCGGGAGGTCGAGGTCGCGCGCGCGGCCGAGGCGTCGCACCGCGATGCCGACCAGCTCGATCGGGGCGCCGATCCGACGCGCCAGCTCGTCCCCGTCGCGGGTCAGCAGCCGGGCCACCTCCGACCCCACGACGCCGCAGCCCAGCAGGGCGACCTTGAGGGGTCGGGCGGTCGAGGGAGCGGTGTTCACGCGCGACAGCCTATCGGCGTCCCTCCTCGGTCCGGCCCCCAGTCCTCGCGGCGAGACCGCGACCGCCGCGCGGGGCTCACCGCTCGTAGCCGCGCCCCAGCACGAGCAGCCCGGCGACCACGCACGCCGTCGGCACCGCGAACGCCGCGAGCACGCCGACGCCCAGGCCGTGCACGACCGCGGCGGCGAACACGGTGCCACCGAGGGCGAGCGCGACCGACTCCGCGACCGAGTCGCTGGTCTGCAGGGCAGCGCTGTGACCCGCCTCCTGCCCCGGACCGGACCGTCGCAGCACCTCCGTCACCGAGGTCGACGACAGCACGCCCATCCCGAAGCCGCCCACGACCCACACCGTCGCGACGACGACCACCGGGACGGCGGCGGCGAGCGAGAGCGGCACGGCGAGGAGTCCCAGCAGGATCGCGCCGGC
Organism: Aeromicrobium sp. CnD17-E; assembly: GCF_024124745.1. Classification (GTDB taxonomy): domain Bacteria; phylum Actinomycetota; class Actinomycetes; order Propionibacteriales; family Nocardioidaceae; genus Aeromicrobium. The sequence continues at coordinate 25,909 of NZ_JAMXRU010000006.1, read as the reverse complement.
GCCCAGCAGCGCCCGCCGCCGGGGCGTGCCGATCGGCGCAGGCAGCCGCTCCGGCCGTGACACGAAGGCCGCGCCGGCGTACCAGGTGAACGCCGTGCCCGAGATCGCCGCACCCGCCAGCCCGACGGAGAGTCCCCGCTGGTCGACCAGCACCAGCGGCACGTAGACCTCCGCCGCGAAGTAGGACGCCATGAGGAAGGCCCGCGACCCGATCAGCGACGGGAGGCCACGTCCACCGCTCCAGGTACGCCGGGGCACCAGTCGACGGACGGAGAGCGCGAGCCCGACCAGGCCCAGGACGAGCCAGGCGGGCCACGCCGGCAGCGTCCGCTGGCCGGCCACGGACACCAGGAGCACCGCCGCTGCCGCGACGGCGGCGGCAGCCAGACCACCCGCGGCCTGACCACGTGGGGGTCCGGCCTCGGTCGAGGGCGAGCCGGTGAGCGACCGGACCGCCGGCCAGGCGACCGCGAGGCTCGCAGCCGCCAGCACAGGTCCCAGCAGGAACACGACACGCCACCCGAAGGCGTGCGTCAGGCCGCCGGCCACGACCGGACCGACGATCGCCGGCACGGTCCAGGCGCTCGTCATGACGGCGAGCGCGCGCGGTCGCAGCCGGTCCGGATAGGCCTGCGCGACGACGACCCACAGGGCGACGCCGATCGGGCCCGCCCCGAGCCCCTCCACCGCACGGCCAAGGAGGAAGCCGGACATCGACGTGGCGGTGCCGCACACCACCAGCCCGGCGGCGAAGACGGCCACCCCCCAGCCGAGCGCCGGCGCGGGGCCCGCCCGCTCGATCCACGAGGCGCTCGCGGTGCGCGAGAAGATGCTGACCGCGACCGGAGCGGCGAACGCGACCGCGTAGAGCGCGAGCCCGTCGAGCGCCCGCGCCACCTCCGGCATGACGCTCACCACCGCGAGCGACTCGAACGCGACGAGGAAGGCCAGCGAGAACAGGCCGAGCGACGTGCGCCCGAGCCGACCGCGCCAGATGGAGTCGCCGTCGCCGTCGCCTGGGCTGGTCGTCGGGGCGTCGAGGGCGTGCGGCGTCGTCATGGGATGATCAGACAACCTCGACCAAGGTTGAGGTCAACACCGTGACAGGAGGCGTCCACGATGGACACGACGGACCGGCTCACCCCTCAGCAGGTCGCCGAGCGCTCGGGCGTCGCGGTCTCCGCCCTGCACTTCTACGAGTCGCGCGGTCTGATCACCGCCACGCGGACGACGGGCAACCAGCGGCGCTACGGACGCGACGTGCTGCGACGGCTCGCGTTCGTCCAGTTCTCCCAACGACTGGGGATCCCCCTCGCCGAGATCGGCGAGGCGCTCGCGATGCTCCCCGACGACCGCGTGCCGACCAAGCGGGACTGGACGCGCCTCACCTCCCGCTGGCGCGCCGACCTCGACGCCCGCATCGCCCGGCTGCAGGCGCTGCGCGACGACCTCGACGGCTGCATCGGCTGCGGGTGCCTCTCCCTGCGCAGCTGCTCGGTCTACAACCACGACGACGAGCTGGGCCGCCGCGGCCCCGGCCCGCACCGGGGGCTCACGTGAGGCGGATCGGCCACGGCGCCGGTCCCGCGTCACCTACCCTGGTCCGGTGAGCACGCGCCCGAGCAGCCTGTCGTCGAGCCTGCGGCAGCTGGGGCCCGTCAAGGTGGTCGGACTGGTCACCATCGTCGTGGTCACGGTCGTGCTCGTGTGGGCCGTCCTCGACGTGCGCTCCCTCCTCGCGCAGGCACCGGCCGCGCAGGTCGCGGCCGGACCGGACGCGTCGGCCGGGGCCCGTGGCAGCACGACCGAGCGACAGGTCGCGGTCACCGTCACGTTCTCCGGCACCGGCCCGTTCAACGCCACCGTCGTCGACGCCTCCAAGCGCGAGCGCACGTTCCGCTCGGGCGGCGAGGACGTGAAGGTGACACGCGTCTACGAGGGTGCCGGGCCGTACGTGCTGGCGAGCGTCCAGACCACCGGCAACGCCACGGTCCGCTGCCGCGTCGCCGTCGACGGGAGGCAGACGTCGTCGACCGAGCAGTCGGGCCTCTACGCCCAGACCGTCTGCGCCGGCTGAGGTGGGCGCCGACGACCGCGCCTCCTTCCGGGAGGGGCTGAGGCTCGGGCTGCCGTTCGCGGTGGCCTCCTTCCTGCTGTCGATGTCGTTCGGCGTCGTCGCCCGCGAGACGGGATTCAGCGTGCTCGCCGCCGTCGCGATGTCCGTGCTGGTGTTCGCCGGCTCGGCGCAGTTCGCGGCGGTGGCGGTGCTCGCCGCCGGTGGAGGCGCGGGCGCGGCCGTCGCCGCGGGAACGCTCATGAACTCGCGCTTCCTCCCGATGGGCATCGCGCTCGCACCGTCGCTGCCGGGGCGAGCCTGGTGGCGAGGGCTGCAGGGTCTCGCCGTCGTCGACTCGTCGTGGGCGCTCGCGGCGCGCGGCGACGGCACGTTCGACCGCTGGCGCCTGTTCGGCACCACCGCACCCCAGCTCGTCGCCTGGTACCTCGGCACCGTCGTCGGCGCGTTCGGTGGCGAGCTCATCGGCGACCTCGACCGCTTCGGGCTCGACGCCGTCTACCCTGCGTTCTTCCTCGCGGTCCTGCTGCCCGAGCTGCGCGACCGCGACCGGCGGGGCGTGGCCGTCGTCGGCGGGCTGCTGGCGCTCGCGCTCGTGCCCGTCGCTCCCCCGGGCGTGCCCGTGCTGGCGGCGGGGCTCGCAGCCCTGTGGGGCCTGCGCCGGCGGGAGGCCTCGTGAGCACCATCTGGGTCGCCATCCTCGGCCTCACCGTCGCGACGGCCGCCGTCAAGGCCGTCGGACCGGTGCTGCTCGGCGGTCGCGACCTGCCGGAACGGTTCACCGGCGTGATCGCCCTCATGGCTCCGGCGCTGCTGACCGCGCTGGTGGTGACCAGCGTGCTCGCGGACGGTGACCGGTGGCACGCCGGCGCCGACACGGTCGGCGTCGCCGCAGCCGGCGTGGTCGCCTGGCGCGGCGCCTCCGTGGTGACGACGTTGGCCGTCGCGGTGGTCGTGACGGCCCTGCTGCGCCTCGCGGGCCTGCCGTAGCGGCAGGCCGCGTCGTCAGCCGACGTCGAGCGCGAAGAGGTCGTCCTCCGTCTCGCGGCGCAGGATCAGCCGTGCCTCGCCGTCGCGCACCGCGACCACCGCCGCACGCGGCACGTGGTTGTAGGTGCTCGCGAGCGAGCGGCAGTACGCGCCGGTGCCGGGGACGGCGAGCAGGTCGCCCGCTGCGACGTCGCCGGGGAGGTACTCGTCCTTCACGACGATGTCACCGCTCTCGCAGTGCTTGCCGACCACGCGGCTCAGCACCGCCGGCGCCTCGGAGCGGCGCGACGCGAGGGTGCAGGAGTAGTCGGCGCTGTAGAGCGCAGGTCGCACGTTGTCGCTCATGCCGCCGTCGACCGCGACGTAGCGACGCGACGCTCCCCCGTCGAGACCGACCGACTTGACCGTGCCGACCTCGTAGAGCGTGAAGGTCGTCGGGCCGACGATCGCGCGCCCGGGCTCGATCGACAGGTGCGGCACGGCGACGTCGAGCGCCCGGCACTCCGCGTGCACGATGCCGAGCAGGCTGTCGGCCAGCTCGGCCGGCGAGCGGGGGTCGTCCTGCGTCGTGTACGCGATGCCGAAGCCGCCGCCGAGGTCCATCTCGGGCGGGACGACGCCGAGCTCCTCGATGATCCGCGCGTGCAGGCGCAGCACGCGCCGCGCGGCCACCTCGAAGCCGTCGGCCACGAAGATCTGCGAGCCGATGTGCGAGTGCAGGCCGAGGAACCGCAGGCCCCCTCCGTCGAGCCGCTGGGCGGCGACGATGCGGCTGACGGCGTCGAACGCGGCACCGTCGGCGATGGAGAAGCCGAACTTCTGGTCCTCGTGCGACGTGGAGATGTACTCGTGGGTGTGCGCCTCGACGCCCGCCGTCACGCGGACCATGACAGCCGCCTCGTGACCGGTCTCGGCCGTGAGGGCGACGAGCCGGTCGATCTCCTCGAGGGAGTCGACGATGATGCGTCCGACGCCGGCCTCGAGCGCGCGCCGCAGCTCGGCCACCGACTTGTTGTTGCCGTGCAGCGCGAGCCGTTCGGGCGGGAACCCGGCGCGCAGCGCGACGGCGAGCTCGCCGCCCGTGCACACGTCGAGGCTCAGCCCCTCCTCCTCGACCCAGCGTGCCGTGGCGACGCAGAGGAAGGACTTGCCGGCGTAGTAGACCTCGCACCCCTCGAAGGCGTCGCGGAAGGCTCGCGCGCGGGTGCGGAAGTCGTCCTCGTCGAGCACGTAGAGCGGCGTGCCGAACTCCTCGGCCAGGTCGGTGACCGACTCGCCGGCGACGGTCACGACGCCGTCGACCTTGGAGACGTTGCGGGCCCACAGCTGCGGCACGAGCGCGTCGACGTCGTCGGGGCGACGCAGCCACGCCGGTCCGCGGTCGCCGGCCTGCCCGTGCAGGGCGCCCGCCTCGTGCGCCCGCATCACATGCGCTCCGGGGCCGAGACGCCGAGCAGGCCGAGACCGTTGGCGACGACCTGCCGGGTCGCGTCGACCAGCACCAGACGCGCGCGGTGGACGTCGGTGGCCTCCTCGTCGCCCTGCGGGAGCACGCGGCAGACGGCGTAGAAGGCGTGGAAGGCGGCGGCGGTGCGCTCGAGGTAGCGGGCCACCCGGTGCGGCTCGCGCAGCTCCGCCGCGCGTGACGCCACCTCGGGGAAGCTCGCGAGGGCGCGCAGCAGCTCGCCCTCCTTCTCGTGCTCGAGCAGGCCCGGGTCGAAGCGGTCGAGGCCGTGGTCGACACCGAGGTCGGCGGCGTTGCGCAGGATGCTCGACAGCCGCGCGTGCGCGTACTGGACGTAGTAGACGGGGTTGTCGTTCGTCGTGCTCGCCCAGAGGTCGAGGTCGAGGTCGATCGGCGAGTCCGTCGAGTACCGCGCCAGGGCGTACCGGGCTGCGTCGACGCCGATGGCGCCCACGAGGTCCTCGAGGGAGATGACGGTGCCGTTGCGCTTGCTCATCCTCAGCGGCTGGCCGTCGCGCAGGAGGTTGACCATCTGGCCGATCAGCAGCTCGAGGTTGACGCCCGGCTCGTCGCCGAACGCGGCACACATCGCCATCATCCGCGAGACGTACCCGTGGTGGTCTGCGCCGAGCATGATGAGGCAGCGGTCGAAGCCCCGCTCGCGCTTGTCGAGGTAGTAGGCGAGGTCGCCGGAGATGTACGCGGGCTGGCCGTCGGACTTCACGACGACCCGGTCCTTGTCGTCGCCGTAGTCGGAGGTGCGCAGCCAGCGGGCACCGTCCTTCTCGTACATCTTGCCGAGCTCGTCGAGCCGCGCGATCGCCCGCTCGACGGCGCCGGACTCGTGCAGGTCGTTCTCGTGGAAGTACACGTCGAAGTCGACGCCGAAGTCGTGCAGCGACGCCTTGATCTCCGCGAACATGAGCTCCACGCCCTCGGCGCGCAGCACCTCGGTGGCCTCGGCGTCGGGCAGCGACGCGACGTCGGGGTGCTTCGCCACCACGTCCGCGGCGATCTCGTGGATGTACTGGCCGCCGTAGCCGTCCTCGGGCGCGTCCTGGCCCCGCGCGGACGCGAGCAGCGACCGGGCGAAGCGGTCGATCTGGGCGCCGTGGTCGTTGAAGTAGTACTCGCGGGTGACGTCGGCGCCGGCGAACGTCAGGAGCCGGCCGAGCGAGTCGCCCACGGCGGCCCAGCGCACGCCGCCGATGTGGATCGGACCCGTCGGGTTGGCGCTGACGAACTCGAGGTTGACCTTCTGGCCGGCATAGAGCTCGCTGCGGCCGTACGCGGTTCCGGCCTCGAGCACGTGCGCGGCGACCTGGCCCTGCGCGTCCGCGGCCACCCGCAGGTTGAGGAAGCCGGGTCCGGCGACGTCGGCAGCGCTCACGCCGTCGTGCTCGGCGAGCACCCCCGCGAGGTCGGTGGCGAGGTCGCGCGGGTTCAGGCCCGCCTTCTTGGCGAGCTGCAGCGCGATGTTCGTGGCGTAGTCGCCGTGCTCCTTGACCTTGGGTCGCTCCACACGCACCTGGGCGGGCACGCCGTCGGGGAGGCTGAGCCGTCCCTCGTCGACGAGCCGCTGGAGGGCGGACACGATCACGTCGCTGAGCTGCTCGGGAGTCACCGCACCAGCCTATCGAGCGGCGCACCGCTCCCCGCCCGCGGGAAGCCCCGACGCGACCTGCGCGTCAGGCCTGCGAGCGGCGCTGGATGACGTCGTTCACCGTCGACACCAGGTGGTCGGGGTCGAACGGCTTCGTCACGTAGGCGTCGACGCCTGCGTCGAGTCCTCGCTGGATGTCGCCGGGCAGGTTCTGGGTGCTCACCATGACGATGCCGAGGTGCCGCAGCCGCTCGTCGGCGCGGATCGTGTGCACGGTGCTCACGCCGTCCTGACGCGGCATCATGACGTCGACGGTGACGACGTCGGGGAGGTCGTCCGCGTCGGCCGAGGCCCGCAGTCGCTCGACGCAGTCGAGCCCGTCGACCGCCTCCCGCACGTCGAACCCCGCCAGCTCGAGGTTCGTGCGGATGAGGAACCGGATCGACGCGGTGTCGTCAGCGATCAGGACCGTGGGCACGCGCACCACGGTAGCGGGCGTGGGGTAGGGTCGTACCGCACTCGGCCAGACCGGTCACCGCACCCGCGGAACCGTGCACCGGCCCCCGTAGCTCAGGGGATAGAGCACCGCCCTCCGGAGGCGGGAGCGCAGGTTCGAATCCTGCCGGGGGTACCCATCGCAGCGCACCGCGCCCGTCGCCACGTGGCGACGGGCGGCTGCTGACCTCTCGGTCCCCTCGCCCCGAGGCGGGCCGGAGTGCCCACGCATCTTGCATGTAAACGCGTGTCACATTTTTCTTCCATCCAGGCAGCGCGGAGGTGCTGGACGTCGTAGGCTCGGGCCTGCGCCGGACCGCCCACCCCTGGATGCGGACGGTGCAGCGCCCCTGCTCTCGGACACGGAGAGCAGGGGCGCCTCGCTCCTGGCGCGCTGGAGCACGGGGAACGATACGCCCGTCCCGACTCTCGTGACGGTGTCGCGCGGGGCCGGTCGGGCGGCCGTACGAATGGGCCTCGCAGGCGCCTCGTCAGTCGCAGGCGCCGCGCACGACGTGCGTCACGCCGAGCTCGTCCATCCACGGCAGCTCGGCGTCCGAGACGCCGAGGGCCACGCAGTCGGCGTCGATCTGCGCAGCCAGCGTCGCGATCGACTCCACGAGCACCCGACGGCGGACGTCGTCGGCGAGGCCCTGCACCAGCTCGGGGTCGATGCGGAGCACGTCGGGCGAGAGCAGCAGGATGTGGCGCAGCTCGGCCGCACCGTCGCCCACGCGGTCGACCGCGACGCGCGCCCCCAGCCGCCGCAGGGGCTGCAGCAGCGACGTGAGCTCCTCGTAGTCCTCGATCGTCTCGTCGACGTCGAAGCGCAGCATCAGGCGCGACGGCGGCATGGAGGCGATCAGCGCCTGGAAGGCGGGGTCGCGCAGCGCCTCCGCCGACAGGCTGACGCTCACGACGGGCACCGACGTCTCCTCGACGGCCTTCAGCGTGCGCGACAGCACCGACAGCTCGAGCTCGACACCACGGCCCACCTCGCGCGCCTCACCCAGCCGTCGGCGGAACGGGCGGCCGTCCGCGAAGCGGGCCACGGCCTCGTGGCCGACGACGGCACCGGTGCCCACCTCCGAGACGGGCAGGAGCTCGATCGTCGCGTCCTCCAGGGCGCCGTCGATGGTCTCCGCGAGGTCGGCCAGGTCGGTGAGCCGACCATCGACCTGCTCCTCCATCTCGATGAGACGCATGATGAGCACCGCCGTCGCCCGCAGCACCTCGGCCTCGGCCGGCGACAGGTCCGGGTGCGGGTCGCGCGAGAAGGCGCAGAGCGTGCCGAACAGCTCCCCGCTGCTGCGCGTCATCGGGACGCCCACGTACGCGCCGATGCCGAGGTAGGACGTGTGGAACGCGTCGACCGTGAGCGGCTCGCTGGCCGTGTCGGGGACCACCTCGCCCAGCTGGCCGCTCGTGATCATCTGGCAGTAGGTGCCCTCGTAGGGCTCGCTGAAGCCGACCTGGATCGGCAGGTCGACGTCGGAGACCAGTGCACGGAACGACCGACGGTCGCCCTCGATCTCGCTGATGAAGGCGACGTTGAGGCCGAGCTCGCGACGCACCAGGTCGACCATGGCCGTCGCTGCCGTGCGTGCGTCCGTCCTGAGCCTGCTCACGCGCCTTGCCTCTCGGAACCCCGAACCGTCGTCTCGGAGGTGATCCTAGGGTCTTCCTCCCAGATCCGCACAGCGACGCGACCCTCCCACTCCACCTCTCCGACCGACGTCACGGCGGCGCGGTCGAGCGGACCGAGGACGTGCGGGAAGAGGACGTCGTCGCCCACCCCGGGCGGCGGGACCGGCGACGCCGCCTCGTGCACCACCTCCGCCTGCAGCCGCGTGACGTCGAGGCGCAGGACCAGCAACGGGCGCGGCGCGTCGGCGTAGAACGCCGTGGCCACCGCGAGCGTCGTCGCCTCGTCGGGCGAGCAGTGCACGAAACCCTCGGTGCCGAGCGACGCGGGCGCGTACGGGCGGTCGGGGTCGGCGGCCCAGTCGGACGCCGGCACGAGGTGCAGGATCGTGGTCGGCGTGGCCGGTCGAGGAAGGTCGCCGTCGGGGGTCACGGGGACATGGGACCACGAACACCCTGAGGACGGGAATGCGCCACCCTCGTGTTGCCTTGACGCAGACATGAAGAACATCGGGTTCCTGTCGTTCGGGCACTGGTCGGACTCGCCGCACTCGGCGACCCGCAGCGCCTCGGACGTGCTGCACCAGTCGATCGAGCTCGCCGAGGCGGTGGAGGACCTCGGCGGTGACGGCGCGTACTACCGCGTGCACCACTTCGCGCAGCAGCTCGCGTCGCCGTTCCCGCTGCTGGCCGCGGTGGGCGCCCGGACCAGCCGCATCGAGATCGGCACGGGCGTGATCGACATGAGGTACGAGAACCCCCTGTACATGGCCGAGGACGCCGGCGCCGCCGACCTCATCAGCGACGGACGGCTGCAGCTCGGCATCAGCCGCGGATCACCGGAGCAGGTGATCGACGGCTACCGCTACTTCGGGTACGCCCCGAGCGAGGGCCAGAGCGACGCCGACCTCGCCCGCCAGCACACCCAGGTGCTCCTCGAGGTGCTGAAGGGTCGAGGGTTCGCGGAGCCGAACCCGCGACCGATGTTCCCGAACCCGCCGGGCAGGCTGCGCCTCGAGCCGCACTCCCCCGGGCTGCGTGACCGCATCTGGTGGGGCGCCGGCACCCGCGCCACCGCGGAGTGGACCGCGGAGCAGGGCATGAACCTCATGAGCTCCACCCTGCTCACCGAGGACACCGGCGTCCCGTTCCACGAGCTCCAGGCCGAGCAGATCCAGCGCTTCCGCGACGCGTGGAAGGCCGCCGGCCACGAGCGCGAGCCGCGCGTGTCCGTCAGCCGCAGCATCTTCGCCCTCGTCGACGACCGCGACCGCGCCTACTTCGGCGGCTCGGGCGGCGACGACCAGGTCGGCTTCCTCGAGGGCGGCCGCGCCCGCTTCGGCCGCACCTACGCGGCCGAGCCCGACCAGCTCGTCGAGCAGCTGCGCGAGGACACCGCCGTCGCGGCCGCCGACACCCTCCTCCTCACCGTCCCCAACCAGCTCGGTGTCGAGTACAACGCCCACGTCGTCGAGAGCATCCTGAAGCACGTCGCGCCGGAGCTGGGCTGGCGCTGAGCGGGATCGTCGTGGCGGTCGCGTCCTCCCGGTGACGAGCCTCGTGGGGCGTGGGTGGGGTGGCGTGTGGTGCCGGTGCGCTGCCTGCGGGAGGTCTGATCTTGCCGCTGCGCTGCCGCAGGGGGTCTGGGTTCGGTGGTGCGCTGCCGCAGGGGGTCTCCACCTGCTGGTGCGCTGCCTCGGCTGGCGTTGGGGTGGCCTCCGAAAGGGCCTCGACCGGGCGGCTGGCGACGGCGCTGGTCTGGGGTCTCGGGCTGTGGCTTGGGCACGGAGTGGGCGCAAGATTCTGCGTTCGCGACGGGATCCCCTCGTGAACGCAGAAGCGCTCGAGCTCGGGTACGCGAACGCAGAGACTGACACGCCGGCAGCCCGCTATCGGTGGATCTGCAACCGCAGAACGGTTCCTGCGGTTGCAGATCCACCGATAGGACGCGCGAACGCAGAGCGGTGGATCAAGAACGCAGAAACGAAGAATCGTGCGTCGAGGGCGGACCCAGGCCAGACCCCGAGACCCGAAGCCAGGCCCAGGCCCGCTGCCGGTCGAGGCCCCTGTCGGAGACCACACACAGCGTCAGCCGAGGCAGCGCACCAGCAACCACAAGTCTCCTGCGGCGATGCACCAGCAACGCGAGCGCCCCGCAGGCACCGCACCAGCAGGACGAGAGCCCCGCAGGCACCGCACCAGCACGACCAGCGCCCCGCAGCCACCCCACCAGCAGCCCAAGACCCCCACCTCCACCAGGGCCGACGCGCGCGAGACGGCGGAGGTGGGAGACTCGTGACCCGATGAGCCCAGCAGACGAGACCGCCCCGACCGAGATCGACGTCCCCGACCTGCCCGGCCCCTGGACCGCGCGCGTCCCTACCTACGGTGACGTCGACGCCCTCGTGCGCCTGCGCCACCTCGACGAGCTGCAGGGCACGGGCGAGGCGCACGTCGACCCCGCCGGCATCGAGAACGAGGTGGCTGGGCAGGCGTCGTGGACGCGACGTCAGCTCGTGGCCGTCGGCGACGACGACGTGCCCGTCGCCTGGATCACCGTCCACGACCGCGCGGCGGGACGGGCCCTCGTGTGGGGCTACTTCGACCGCGACGTCGCCGAGGTCGACGAGATCGCCCGCGTGCTCTACGCGTGGGCGGAGGAGGTGGCGGTCCTCATGGCGCGCATCCGCGGCATCGACGCGACCCGCCTCGACGAGAGCCCCTTCGCCGACGACACCCGCCAGGCCGGCTGGCTCGAGCACGCCGGCTACGCCAAGCGGCGCACGTGGCTGCACATGGAGCGGCCCGTGAGCGACGGCGACGCCGACCTCGAGCCCCGCGAGGGCGTGCTCGTACGCACGGTCGAGAAGCACGAGAACGGGTTCCCGGTCGCGTCGGACCTGCAGACGGTGCACCACATGCTCGAGACGTCCTTCGAGGACCACTTCAACAACTACCGCGAGTCCTTCCCCGAGTTCGTGCAGCGCATGCGCGAGGAGCCCGGGCACCGCTGGGACCAGTGGTGGCTGGCGTACGTCACCGACGACAGCGCCGAAGGAGGGGGCGAGCAGGTGCCGGCGGGCACGGTCGTGTGCTCCGTGCTCCCCGGCAAGCACGGCGGACCGGAGGGCACCTACGTCGAGTACATCGGCGTCAACCGGCACGCCCGCGGACGAGGTGTCGCGAAGTCCCTCCTCGCCGCGGTCATCAGCGACGCCGCCCGACGCGGCCGCAACCGCGTCGGCCTGGAGGTCGACGCCGACTCCCCCACGTCGGCCGACCAGCTCTACCTGTCGATGGGCTGGGAGACCGACTACGTGACCGACTCCTGGTTCAAGGACCTCACGCTCGACTGAGGTGGCCCCGCCGCACGAATCAGGTTGCGGGACCTCCTCACGCTCGTAGCGTCGGTGGTACACATCCCACCCACCGGCAGGAGACACCATGCCCACTCGCACTGCTCGCACCGCCTGGGACGGCGGCTTCGAGGACGGAACCGGTCAGGTCGAGCTCACCAGCTCCGGCCTCGGCACGTTCGAGATGTCCTTCCCCAAGCGCTCGTCCGAGGACGGCGGTGGCGTGACCAACCCCGAGGAGCTCCTCGGCGCGGCACACTCCGCCTGCTACACGATGCAGCTGACCGCCGTCCTCGAGAAGAACGGCGGCACGGTCCGCTCCATCGAGACGAAGGCCGACGTCTCGCTCGGCAAGGACGACGCCGACGGCGGCTTCAAGATCCACACGATCGCGCTGACCGTGCGCGGCGAGGTCGAGGGCGTCGACGACGCCACCTTCCAGCAGGCTGCCGAGGAGGCGAAGACCGGCTGCCCGCTCAGCAAGGCGCTCGCCTCGGTCGACCAGATCACCCTCGACGCGACGCTGGAGAGCTGAGCCCGCTCACTCACCGACGGCGGCGGCTGCGTCCTCGAACACCTCGGGGACGTAGCCGTCGCCCGCGTCGGGCCCCTGCCCGTCGCCGCCGAGCACCGCGGACGGGTCGACGAGACGCACGTCGTGCCCGTCGAGGTGCAGCCGGCGCACTCCTTCCAGCAGCATGCGCCGCGCGACGTCGTTGACCCGGTGCACCCGCTCGAGGTCGAGCACCACGGGCTCCTCTCCCTCCGGCTCCTCCTCGAGGCTGCGCAGCACGCGCTCGGCCTCGACGAAGCGCAGGTCGCCGGCGACCTCGTGCACCGCCACGCGCGACGCTCCGCGCTCGACCCGCCGCACCACCGAGCGCGCGACGTCGGAGACCTCCATGAGGTGCAGCCCCATGTCGCGCGACAACCGCTCGAAGACGCGCACGCCCCGCGCGCTGTTGCCGTGCCGGTCGAGGCGCGGGGAGAAGACGGCGATGCCGACCTGGCCCGGCAGGACGCCGATCAGCCCGCCGGCCACGCCGCTCTTGGCCGGGATGCCGACCGTCGTGAGCCAGTCGCCGGCGGCGTCGTACATGCCGCAGGTGGCCATGACGCTCAGAACCTGGCGCGCCACCTGCGGCTCGAGCAGCTGCTCCCCGTCGGGCGCGCGGCCCTGCCCCGCGAGCACCGCGGCCATGCGTGCGAGGTCGCGGACGGTGACCGACACGGCGCACTGGCGCGTGTAGCCGCGCACGACGTCCGGCGGGTCACCGTCGAGGGTGCCGACGGTGCGCAGCATGTAGGCGATCGCCATGTTGCGGTCGGCGGTGCCGAGCTCGGACTCGAACACCGCCTCGTCGACGTCGAGCTCGCGCCCGGCGAGCCGGGAGTAGAAGGAGCGCACCCGCTCGAAGCGCTCGTCGGAGCCAGGACCCTCCACCAGGGCGTACGCCGCGATCGCGCCCGCGTTGATCATGGGGTTGCGGGGACGCCCCGAGCCACGCTCCAGCGAGATCTCGTTGAACGCGTCGCCCGACGGCTCGACGTCGATCTTCTCGACGACGGCGTCCAGGCCCTGGTCGGCGATGGCCAACGCGTACGTGAACGGCTTGGAGATCGACTGGATGGAGAACGCGACGTCGGCGTCGCCGGCCGTGGCCACCACGCCGTCGAGCGTGGCCACGGCGATCGCCAGCCGGTCGGGGTCGGCCTGCGCGAGCTCGGCGATGTAGTCGGCGACCTCGCCGTCGTCGCCACCGCACTCGTCGAGCACCTGGGCGAGGTAGTCCGGGATCGGGGTGCGCATGCGCCGATGCTGCCACGCAGCGGGCGGGTCGCTGGCGTCGGACGGACCGCTCGGCCTAGCGTCGGTGGCGGGCGGGGAGCGGCCTCGTCGTCGACCAGGAGGGGATCCCGTGCACGCACCGCGCAGCACCACCGTCACGACCACGCAGGACGCCGAGCGGACGTTCGCCGCCCTCACGGCGCTCGCGTCCGCGCCGCCCTTCACCGAGGTCGCCCGCGACGACGCGTCGCGCACCGTCGGCTTCACCAGCGGCAAGACGGCGTTCTCGTGGGGCCACGAGTACGTCGCGACGGTGACCTCCACCGACGCCGGGGCGTCCGTCGAGATCACCGCCGGAGGCTTCGACGACAAGCCCAAGGCCCTCCTCGACGGCCGCAAGAACGTCAAGGCCGCGGGAAAGGTGGCGCAGACGCTGCAGGACGCGCTCGGTTCCTGAGACTGCGGTCGCCGGCGAGGCACCCTGCACGGACGAGCGGTCCTGTCCGTGCAGGGTGGGAGCATCATCGGGTGCACCAGTCACTCGCGCCGTACCGGCTGCGGTCCCAGCGTCTCGCAGGCACGCCGCTCGCCGACGCCACGGCGGTGGTCCGCCACCTCGGGGCGGTGCAGTCCCAGGAGCACACCACGGTGCCGTGGAGCATCGCCCGCCGCTGCGGCACCCCTCCCCTCGCCGGCGTCCTCGACGCGCTCCGCGCCGGCGGGGTCGTCCGGACGCACGTCCTGCGCACCACCTGGCACCACGTGCACGTCGACGACCTCCCTCGTGTGGTCGCCGCGACCAGCGACCGCGTCATGGGCCAGCTGCTGCCCCACGTCCGGCGCCAAGGCCTCGAGGAGTCGGCTCTGGCCAAGGCCAGCGAGGTGGTCGTGGAGGCGGTCCGCGACGCTCCGGGGTGCACCCGCGACGACGTCGCCGCCCGCCTGGACGACGCAGGAACGCCGTTCGGCGGCGACCTCCTGGCCCACGTCGTCATGGCCGCCGAGCTCCGTGGCGAGGTGGCCGGAGGCCGTGACCCCGGCGGTCCGCACCGCTACCAGCCCCTCGGGCTCGCGCCCAGCACGGCGGGCGTCGACGCCGACCGGGCGTGGCTCGCCTCCACCTACGCCCGCGGGCACGGCCCCTTCACACCGGCCGACCTGGCGTGGTGGTCGAGCCTCACCCTCACCCAGGCTCGTCGAGCGGTCGCCGACGCCGGGCTGCACGAGGTCGAGCTCGAGGGCCGACGGCTCTGGTCGCAGCACCCGCTGGACGAGCTGCGCGACTCCCGCGCCGACGTGCCCGCCGTGCTGCTGCTCTCGCAGTTCGACGAGTTCGTCTCCTACGCGCGCGACGCCGAGCTCCGCGCGGAGGTCGGCGCGCGGTACACCGCGACGATGTCCGGGGCGGGTCTCCTGGTGCTCGACGGACGACTCTCCGGCCACTGGAGCCGCTGCGTGCGCGCCGGCACCCTCACCGTCGTCGTGCACACCGACGCCGCTCTCTCCCGCCGCCACCGGTCCTCGCTCGACCACGAGGGCGCGGCGCTCGCCGCCTTCCACGGCCTGTCGGACGTCGTCGTCACCGTCGCGTGAGGCTGCCGCGCCCCCGCTCCACCGCGCACGCTCGACCACCCCGATCGACGCGATCGCGCTGCGACGAGGATCACCCCGTGGGACGGTGGGAGACACGGCTCCAGGCAGGGCGAACCGGACGTCGAGCGTCCGGGTCAGCGCGCTAGTCTTGAGTCGCACCGTGTCCAAGTGCGCAGGGAACCAACCGGAAGAGGCGATCGAGGCCGTGGCCGAGTCCTCACATGACCCGTCAACCCCCGACTTCGGGACGAACCAGTGGCTCGTCGAGGAGATGTACGACCAGTACAAGGCGGACCCCGCCTCCCTCGACCCGACCTGGGTGACGTTCTTCGAGGAGGGTGACGGCGCGGCGCTCCTGCGGGGCAACGGCACCGCCCCCTCCACGAACGGGGCTGCGCGCAACGGCACGTCCGCGAACGGCACGTCCACGAACGGCACTGGGCCGGCAGCCGCCAAGGTCGCCGAGAAGCCCGAGGCCGCCCCCGCGAAGACCCCGGAGAAGAAGCCGGAGCCTGCCGCACCGGCACCTGCTGCCAAGGCGGCCCCCGCGCAGCAGGCCGCGCCGAAGAAGGCCGAGCCCGCGCCCGCGAAGCCCGCGCAGAGCAAGGCCCCGGAGAAGAAGCCGCAGGCGGCTCGTCCCGCGCCGCGCTCCACCGACCCGAAGTCGACGTCGGCCGCGCCCCAGCCCTCGGGTCCGGGCGAGGTCGAGCGCGTGCCGCTCAAGGGCGCCCCCGCGCGCACCGCTGCCAACATGGACGCCAGCCTCGAGGTCCCCACCGCCACGAGCGTGCGCTCGGTGCCGGTCAAGCTGCTGTTCGACAACCGCATCGTCATCAACAACCACCTCGCCCGCGCTCGCGGCGGCAAGGTGTCGTTCACCCACCTCATCGGCTACGCCGTCGTGAAGGCCCTCACGGCGATGCCGGAGATGAACACCGGCTACGACACCGACGAGAAGGGCAAGCCGGTCCAGCTGAAGCCCGAGCACGTCAACTTCGGCCTCGCGATCGACACGAAGAACGCCAAGGGCGAGCGCCAGCTCCTCGTGCCGTCCATCAAGGCCGCCGAGACCATGAACTTCGCCCAGTTCTGGCAGGCGTACGAGGCGATGGTCAAGAAGGCCCGCGACGGCAAGCTCGAGGTCTCCGACTTCCAGGGCACCACCGCCAGCCTCACCAACCCCGGAGGCATCGGCACCAACCACTCCGTCCCGCGGCTCATGAAGGGCCAGGGCGTCATCGTCGGCGTCGGCTCCATGGAGTACCCGCCGGAGTTCCAGGGCGCGTCCGAGCACACCATCGCCCACCTCGCCGTCAGCAAGATGATGACGCTGACCTCGACCTACGACCACCGCGTCATCCAGGGTGCGCAGTCGGGCGAGTTCCTGCGTCGGATCCACCAGCTGCTCCTCGGCGAGGAGGGCTTCTACGACGAGATCTTCCAGGCGCTGCGGATCCCCTACGAGCCGATCCGCTGGGCCCAGGACATCGCCGTCAGCCACGACGACGAGGTGCACCGCCAGGCGCGCGTGCTCGAGCTGATCCACGCCTTCCGCGTGCGCGGCCACCTCATGGCCGACACCAACCCGCTCGAGTACCGCCAGCGCAGCCACCCCGACCTCGACACCGCGTCGCACGGCCTGACCCTGTGGGACCTCGACCGCGAGTTCGCCACCGGCTCGTTCGCGAGCGGCACGGGCAAGCGCTTCATGAAGCTGCGCGAGATCCTCGGCGTCCTGCGCGACTCCTACTGCCGCTCCATCGGCCTGGAGTACATGCACATCCAGGACCCGGGCGAGCGTCAGTGGCTGCAGGACCGCATCGAGGTGGGCCACACGAAGCCCCCGCGCGAGGAGCAGCTGCGCATCCTGCTCAAGCTGAACCAGGCCGAGGCGTTCGAGACCTTCCTGCAGACGAAGTTCGTCGGCCAGAAGCGCTTCAGCCTCGAGGGCGGCGAGACGACCATCCCGCTGCTCGACGAGATCTGCGAGGAGGCAGCCGCCGACGGCCTCGAGGAGGTCTGCATCGGCATGGCCCACCGCGGCCGCCTCAACGTCCTCGTCAACATCGCGGGCAAGAGCGCCGGCACGGTGTTCCGCGAGTTCGAGGGCAACATCGACCCCCGCACGGTGCAGGGCTCCGGCGACGTCAAGTACCACCTGGGCGTCGAGGGCGAGTTCCGCTCCGAGCACGGCGACACGATCAAGGTGTCGGTGGCCGCCAACCCGTCGCACCTCGAGGTCGTCGACCCGGTGCTGGAGGGCATCACCCGCGCGAAGCAGGACCGTCTCAACCGCGGCGCCGAGTTCCCGGTGCTGCCGGTCCTCGTGCACGGCGACGCCGCCTTCGCCGGCCAGGGTGTCGTCGCGGAGACGCTCAACCTGTCGCAGCTGCGCGGCTACCGCACGGGCGGCACGATCCACGTGATCGTCAACAACCAGGTCGGTTTCACGACGAGCCCGTCGTCGTCGCGCTCCTCGACCTACTGCACCGACGTCGCCCGCATGGTCCAGGCGCCGATCCTGCACGTGAACGGTGACGACCCGGAGGCGTGCATCCGCGTCGCCGACCTCGCCTACGAGTACCGCAAGACGTTCAACAAGGACGTCGTGATCGACCTGGTCTGCTACCGCCGCCGCGGCCACAACGAGGGCGACGACCCGTCGTTCACGCAGCCGCTGATGTACGACACGATCAACGCGAAGAAGTCGGTGCGCAAGCTCTACACCGAGGCCCTCGTGGGTCGTGGCGACATCACGATCGAGGAGGCCGAGGCCGCCCTCGCGGACTACCAGTCCCAGCTCGAGCGCAACTTCGCCGACGTCAAGGAGGCCACCTCCTCCGACGCCGACTACACGCGCACCCCGGACTACCCCGAGAAGCCCGAGCAGGAGGGCGCGCTCGAGACGGCCGTGTCCCCCGAGGTCATGAAGGCCGTGTCGTCGGCCTACACCTCCGTGCCTGACGGCTTCACGGTCCACCCGAAGGTGCTCCCCCAGCTGCAGCGTCGCGCCCAGTCCATCGAGACGGGCCCGATCGACTGGGGCACGGGCGAGATCATCGCGTTCGGATCGCTGCTGCTCGAGGGTCGCCCCGTGCGCCTCGCCGGCCAGGACTCGCGGCGTGGCACGTTCTCCTCGCGCTTCGCGACGATCATCGACCGCAACAACGGCAGCGAGTGGACCCCGCTGTCGCACGTCGGCGACGAGCAGGCGACGTTCTACATCTACGACTCGCTGCTCAGCGAGTACGCCGCGCTCGGCTTCGAGTACGGCTACTCGGTGGCGCGTCCCGAGGCGCTCACCCTGTGGGAGGCGCAGTTCGGCGACTTCGTCAACGGCGCCCAGTCGGTCATCGACGAGTACATCTCCTCCGGTGAGACGAAGTGGGGCCAGAAGTCCGGCGTCGTGCTGCTCCTGCCCCACGGCTACGAGGGCCAGGGGCCGGACCACTCGTCGGCGCGCATCGAGCGGTTCCTGCAGCTCGCCGCGAACGACGAGATGACGATCGCCCAGCCATCGACGTCGGCGTCGTACTTCCACCTGCTGCGTCGGCACACGCTGGAGGGCCAGCACCGTCCGCTCATCGTGTTCACGCCCAAGCAGCTGCTGCGTCGCAAGAGCGCGGCGTCGCAGCCGGACGAGTTCACGTCGGGCCAGTGGCGTCCGGTGATCGGCGACGACTCCGTCGACGCCGAGAAGGTCGACACGGTGCTGCTGTGCTCGGGCCGGATCGCGCACGACCTGTTCGACGAGCGCGCGAAGCGTGAGGGCGACGACCCGACGACGGCGATCGTCCGCCTCGAGCAGCTGTACCCGCGCCCGGTCGAGCAGATCAAGACCGAGCTCGCCCGCTTCAGCGGCGTGAAGAACGTCCGCTGGGTGCAGGACGAGCCCGCGAACCAGGGTCCGTGGCCCGACGCCGCGCTGCACTACCCCGACGCCGTGGCGTCCGGTGCGCTGACGCTCGTGTCGCGCCCGGCGTCGTCGACGACGGCGGTGGGCTCGAAGTCGCGGCACGACGCCGAGCAGCGCGAGCTGATGGACGCGGCGTTCGCCTGAGCCGTGTACTTCACCGACCGAGGCATCGAGGAGCTGGCGGCCCGCCGCGGCGAGGAGGAGATCTCCTTCGCGTGGCTGGCCGACCGGCTCGTCGAGTTCGTCGACCTGCACCCCGACTTCGAGGTGTCGGTCGAACGGCTGGCCACCTGGCTCGCCCGCCTCGACGACGATGACGATCTCTGAGCGAGCTTTGCGAGCGAACGAGATCGGCAGGTCGAGTCGTGCACGCCGAAGGCGTCGGTCTGTATCGAGACCTGGTGGGCGTCCAGACCCCATCACGCGTGGGTAGGAACCGCTGAGCCGCTGCCGAATGGTCTCGCTCCATCGCGGCTACGCCGCTGCTGCGACGGCTCCACAGCCCCGGCGAGCTCGCTGGCGCTCGCCGCCGGAGCTACTCGACCACCGGAGGCGGCAGGCGTGCCGCTGCTCCTGTCCTCCCCCACTGCCACACTGTCCCGGTGAGGTTCGACCAGCCGCCCGTCGTCCGGGTGATCCCGGAGCGTGCGGACGGTCTCGACCCCTGGCTCGCCGACGTCCCCGCCGTCCAGCAGGTGCTGCGCGACGGCCTCGACCTTGCGCCCGGGGTCACGTTCCTCGTCGGTGGGAACGGGGCCGGGAAGTCGACGATCGTCGAGGCGGTGGCGATCGCCTACGGGTTGTCGCCGGAAGGAGGCAGCCCGCACGGGCAGCACAGCTCGCGCCCGAGCGAGTCCGCCCTGCACACGGCGCTGACCCTCCAGCGGGGCGTCGGGAGCGGGCGGTGGGGCTTCTTCCTGCGCGCCGAGACGATGCACGGCTGGTACACGTACCAGGAGGGCGTCGGCGGGCCCGACCTGCACGCGATGAGCCACGGCGAGTCCTTCCTGGAGGTGCTGCGCCGTCGCTTCGACTCCCCCGGCTTCTACTGCCTCGACGAGCCGGAGGCGGCGCTGTCGTTCTCGTCCAGCCTGGCGCTGCTGCGCACCCTTCACGACATCGCGGCCACGGGAGGTCAGGTGCTGTGCGCGACCCACTCCCCCGTCGTCGCGTCGTTGCCCGGGGCTCGGATCCTGGAGGTCGGTCCGTGGGGGCTGCGGGACACGAGCTGGGAGTCGCTCGACCTCGTCACCCACTGGCGTGCGTACCTGGAGGCACCGGGACGCTACCTGCGGCACGTGCTCGCCGACGACCGGGACGACGATGGCTGAGCGCGGCGTCGCGGCTCGGGTCCGGCACCTGCTGACCGTCAATCCCTTCCTCACCGCGACGGCCGTCGCGGCCGCCTTGACCTGCCTGCTCGTGCCGCCCAGTGCGGAGTACCTGCACTATCCCGAGTACCGCACGCTCGTGGGGCTGTGGTGCTTCCTGACGGTGATCAGCGCGCTGGACCGGACGCACCTCGTCACCGCCGCGGCGGAGGGTGTCGTGGGGGTGCTGCGTGGTCGACGGACGCTCGTCGTCGGGCTCGTCCTGCTGACCGCGCTCGGGTCGATGCTCATCACCAACGACATGGCGCTGCTGACCTTCCTCCCACTGTCCGCGCTGGCCCTGCGCGCGACGGGCGACGAGCAGCACCTCGCGTACGTCTTCGTGCTGCAGACCGTCGCGGCGAACCTCGGCGGCATGATCACGCCGTTCGGCAGCCCGCAGAACCTGTTCCTCTACCAGTACTTCCACCTGTCCGTGGGTCAGCTCGTCGCCGTCATGGCGATCCCGTTCGCGCTGTCGATCGCGCTGCTCGTGCTCGCGTGCCTGCGCGTCCCGGGCGGCGCCATCCGACCGGTGACCTCCCGCACGCCCGTGCGCTGGCGACCGGCGGCCGTCCACCTGGTCCTGTTCGCCGTGGCCGTCGCGCTCGTCGTGCGCGCGCTGCCGGTCTGGGCGGGCCTGGTGGTCGTCGCGGTGGTGGCCGTCGTCGACCTGCAGGCGCTGCGGTCGGTCGACTACGGGTTGCTCGCGACGTTCGTGCTGTTCTTCGTCTTCGCCGGCAACCTCGAGCGCGTGCCGCAGGCCAGCGGCGTCTTGCAGGACCTGCTGCAGGAGCACGTCCTGCTGTGGAGCGTGGCCGGGAGCCAGCTGATCTCGAACGTGCCGACCGCGCTGATCTACGCGCCCTTCACCGACGACTGGCGTGCGCTCCTGCTGGGCGTCAACGTCGGCGGGGTCGGCACGGTGGTGGCGTCGCTCGCGAGCCTGATCACCCTGCGCCGCTACCAGCTGCTGCGACCCGGCGGCACCCGCGCGTTCCTCGGCCTGTTCACCGTGGTGAACGTGCTGTTCCTGGTGGTGCTGCTGGGCGCCACGAGCGCCCTGCTGGCCGCCGGCGTCCTCTGACGTCGGCGGCCGGGCGCCGGGTCAGAGGGTGAGGACGATCTTGCCGAAGACGTCGCCGTCGACGACGCGCTGCAGGCCCTGGGCGGCGTCGGCCATGGGGATCTCGCTGTCGATGAGCGGGCGCGTCCCGGTGACGTCCATGAACTGCGCGAGCGCGTGGAGCTCGTCGCGCGTGCCCATGGTGGAGCCGTGCACGCGCATCTGCTGGAAGAAGATGCGGGTCAGCTCGGCCGCCTTCGGCGCGTCGCCCGACGTCGCGCCGGAGATGACGATCGTGCCGCCCGGACGCATCGACTTGACCGAGTGCGACCAGGTGGCGGCGCCGACCGTCTCCATGACGGCGTCGACCTTCACCGGCAGGCGCGCCCCGGACTCGAAGACCTCGTGCGCACCGATCTCGAGGGCCTTGGCGCGCTTGTCCTCGTCGCGGCTCGTGGCCAGCACCCGGAAGCCGGCCGCGCGGGCCAACGTGATGACGGCGGTGGCGACACCGCCGCCGGCGCCCTGCACGAGGACGGTGTCGCCCTGCTTGAGCCCCGACTGCGTGAACAGCATCCGGTAGGCGGTCAGCCAGGCCGTGGGAAGGCACGCCGCCTCGCTGAACGACAGACCTGCCGGCTTCGGCACGACGTTGCGCGTGGGCACCGCGACCTTCTCGGCGAACGTGCCCTGGTGGCGCTCCGACAGCAGCGAGCGCCTGGGGTCGAGCGTCTCGTCACCGCGCCACGACGGGTCGCTGACGACGGCGTGCACGAGCACCTCGTTGCCGTCCTCGTCGTAGCCCGCCGCGTCGCAGCCGAGGATCATCGGCAACGACTCCTCGCGCAGCCCCACGCCGCGCAGGCTCCACACGTCGTGGTGGTTGATCGACGCCGCCTTGACGGTCACCGTGGTCCAGCCGTCCGGCACCTCGGGGTCGGGACGGTCCCCGACCACCAGCCCCTCGAGCGGGTTCTCGGGGTTGATCTGACCGGCGTAGACGGCGAACATGCGACTCCTTCGAGCAGGGCGACGGCCAGGCGGAGCCCGGCCCCGGATGAGGTACCGCGTCCAGTATCGAGCGGATCAGTACGGACGGCGCGCGAGGCCCTCGCGGCGGGCGGTCTCCGTGACGGCCCGGCTGACGACGTCGGCCACCCGCGGGTCGAAGGGCGACGGGATGACGTAGGACTCGCTCAGGTCGTCGCCGACGAGCTCGGCGATCGCGTGCGCGGCCGCCAGCTTCATGCCCTCGGAGATCGCCGTGGCACGCACCGCGAGAGCGCCGCGGAAGATGCCCGGGAACACCAGGACGTTGTTGATCTGGTTCGGGAAGTCCGAGCGGCCCGTGGCCACGACCCGCGCGTAGCGGTGCGCGACGTCGGGGTGCACCTCGGGGTGGGGGTTCGCCATCGCGAAGATGATGGCGTCGGGCGCCATGCGCGCGACGTCCTCCTCGGGGATGGTGCCGCCGGAGACGCCGATGAACACGTCGGCCTTCTCCAGCGCGTCGCCCACGGTGCCGGGACGCGCCCAGTCGGCGGTCTGGTCGGCGAGCCACTGCTTGACGCTGTTGAGGTCGTCGCGCCCGGGGTGGATGACGCCCTGGCGGTCGACGACGCTGATGCGGTGCACGCCGGCCGACTGCAGGATCTTCGCGATGGCCACACCGGCCGCACCGGCACCGGAGATGACGACCTTGAGGTCCTGCATGTCGCGGTCGGTCAGGCGGACGGCGTTGATGAGCGCGGCCAGCGTGACGACGGCCGTGCCGTGCTGGTCGTCGTGGAAGACCGGGATGTCGAGCCGCTCGATGAGCCGCTGCTCGATCTCGAAGCACCGCGGGCTCGAGATGTCCTCGAGGTTCACGCCGCCGAACGTCGGCGCCATGCGCACGATCGTCTCGACGATCTCGTCGACGTCGGTCGTCGCCAGCGCGACCGGGATGGCGTCGACGCCGCCGAACTGCTTGAACAGGACGGCCTTGCCCTCCATCACCGGCATCGAGGCGGCCGGGCCGATGTCGCCGAGACCGAGCACCGCGGTGCCGTCGGTGATGACCGCCACCGTGTTGGACACCCAGGTGTAGTCGTGCGACAGGTCCGGGTCGGCGGCGATCGCCTCGCACACCCGCGCGACGCCCGGCGTGTACGACATCGACAGGTCGTCGGCGTCACGCAGCGGTACCGTCGCGGCGACCTGCATCTTCCCGCCGCGGTGCAGCGCGAACACGGGGTCGGTGGGGTCGAACGCGTCGAACGTCGAGGTGGTGGAGTCGGTGGCGACCATGGGGCGGCAGCTTCTCTCTCGCTGAGGGCGGGGGCTCACGGGGCGGACCCGGAGCAGGACGGCGTCGACGCGGCCCGCGACCGGTAGGTGCACGGCGGGCCCGCGGACACGGGAGCGCGGCAGGTGATGCCGTCGCCCATTCTCACACGGGATCGTGGCGTCCGAGCGCCTGGGTGACCGGAGGTGACAGGAGGCACACCAGCGCGACGGCCGCGCCGCCCGCCAGGGTCGGGGTGATCCACGAGGCGTCGCCGCGGAAGTTGAACGACAGCGCCAGGCACAGGAGCTGGGAGAAGACGAGGAAGCCGCGCGGCCAGGCTCGACCCCGCAGCACCTGGACGACGGCCACCAGCAGCAGCACGCCGAGCGCTCCGAGGAAGACTGCGGTGCTGACGCCCAGACCCACTCGGTCGGCCTCCACCGACGCCAGCTCGAGCACCGTGATCGCCAGCAGACCAGCCGCCTGCAGCGCCACGACGACGCCGGCCACGAGCAGCAGCGTCCGGGCGCGCCCCCGGGGCGCGACAGGGTCGTCGCCGCCCTGGTCGGAGGGGGTCGGGTCGCTGGTCTCGCTCACCCCGCCAGCCTAGGACCACGCCCCGATGCCACCCGGCCCAGGACCGCGATCTCCCCTTTGGTATGACCTGTGTGACTCAACAGACATCGACCCACCGTGCTATCCCTTGTGCGACGCGCCTTTTGTTGAAACGATGAACGCGGCGCGTTGGTCTTCCCCTGGGCGGACATCCCTGCGCGCCTGCACACACAAGGGAAGGAGCTGTCGTCATGGACTGGCGCCACCACAGCGCATGTCTCGATGAGGACCCCGAGCTCTTCTTCCCCATCGGCAACACCGGCCCCGCGATCATGCAGATCGAGGAGGCGAAGGTCGTGTGTCGCCGCTGCGACGTCCGTGAGCAGTGCCTGCAGTGGGCACTCGAGTCCGGTCAGGACCATGGCGTCTGGGGAGGCATGAGCGAGGACGAGCGTCGTGCCCTCAAGCGTCGCAACGCCCGGGCGCGTATTCGCACCGCCTGAGACGTTCCACGCCGCACGCGTCCGAACCCCGTACCCGAGCCCGGGTACGGGGTTCTCGACGTCCGGGGCCCTGTGCCACCCGACTCTGTCGAGGACGAGGTCGACGTCGAGGTCTCAGAGCGTCAGCGTGATGGCGACCGTCGCGCCGCGCCCGGGGCGCGACTCGAACCCGAGCTCGCCCCCCAGCTCGCTCTCGACCAGCGTGGAGACGATCGAGAGGCCCAGGCTGCGCGTCGGGTCGAAGTCGGCCGGCAGCCCCACCCCGTCGTCGCTCACCCGCATGCGCAGCCGGTCGCGGATGCGGTTCACCGCCACCGTCACCCGACCGGCGCCGTCGGGGAACGCGTGCTCGGCGGCGTTCTGCACGAGCTCCGTCAGCACCATCGCCAACGGCGTCGCCACCTCCGCCGGCAGCAGGCCGAACGCCCCGATCCGTTCCGCCCGCACCTGAGGACCCCCGACGTCGAGCACCGACCGCAGGAGCCGGTCGGCGATGTCGTCGAACGCGACGCTCTCGTCGAACCCCTGGCTCAGCGTCTCGTGGACCAGCGCGATCGAGCCGACGCGCCGCACGGCCTCCTCGAGCGCCGCCCGCGCCTCCGGCACGTCCATGCGCCGCGCCTGCAGCCGCAGCAGCGCGGCCACCGTCTGCAGGTTGTTCTTGACCCGGTGGTGGATCTCCCGGATCGTCGCCTCCTTCGACAGCAGCTGCTTCTCCCGCAGCCGCAGGTCGGTCACGTCGCGCAGCAGCACCACGGCACCGTCACGCTCGCCGCGACCCCGCGCGCCCTCGCGGGTCACGGGGATCACCCGCAGCAGCAGCGTCGCCTCCGCTCCGACCACCTCGGCCTCCGCCGGCGCCATGCCCCCCAACGCCGCCGCCGTGCTCAGGTCGGTCGGCGTGCGGCCGACGCACGCGGCCGTCACCTCGGCGAGGTCGACGTCCTGCAGGTCGCCGTGCAGGCCCAGACGACGGTAGGCCGAGAGGGCGTTCGGGCTCGCGTACTCGACCGTGCCGTCGGCGCGCGTCCGGATGAACCCGTCGCCGACCCGCAGCGAGTCGGCCAGGTCGGAGCGGCTGCCCGGTGTCGGGAACTCGCCACGCGCGACCATGGCGACCAGGGCCTCCGCGCACGCCCGGTACGTCACCTCGAGGTGGCTCGTGGCCCGCGCGTCGCGGCCGCTGCGCACCGCCAGCACCGCGATCGTGTCCGGGCCCCG
>NZ_JAMXRU010000069.1 GCF_024124745.1 Aeromicrobium sp. CnD17-E | reverse complement strand
GGTGGCGACGGGCGCGGGCGGCCCGCGCGCGTCCGTGGCGGCCTCGGGCGCGGTGGTGGCGGCCCTGCCCGACCCCGACGGGTCCGACGCCCCGACCCTGTGGCTCACCGTCCCGCGCGAGACCGCGCTCGAGCTCGCCCGGGTGGGCGTGGAGGCTCAGCTGAGCGTCGTGGTCGAGGCGGGCGACGACTGACCGCGCCTCGCCCGGTGGGTGGGACGCCGCGCGGCGTCGTCGCGAACCCCTAGGCTCGTGCACGACCTTCACCGACGTCCTAGGGGGACACATGATCAAGGGATTCAAGGACTTCCTGCTGCGCGGGAACATCGTCGACCTCGCCGTGGCCGTCGTCATCGGCACCGCGTTCACCGCGCTGGTCACCGCGTTCACGACGTCGTTCATCAACCCGCTCATCGGGCTGGTCAGCGGCGGCGGCAAGGCCGGGGGCGTGCTGACCGTCAACGGCCAGGACTTCACCTACGGCGCCTTCATCACCGCCGTCATCACCTTCGTGCTCACGGCCGCGGTCGTGTACTTCGTCGTCGTGGTGCCCATGAAGACGATCAACGAGAGGCTCGCACGCGGCAAGGAGGAGGAGCCGGCCGGCGTGAGCGAGGACATCCAGCTCCTGCGCGAGATCCGCGACTCGCTGCAGCGTCAGAACCCCTGACGCCGAGAGCCCCGAGGCGGGACCTCCGGGCTCAGCCGCCGTGGTGGGGCGGGACGTCCCGCAGCAGCTCGTCGTCGCGACGCGAACCTGCGGACGTCCCGTCGTCGCCGCGCTCGTCGCGCGTGGTGTCGGGCAGCAGGTCGCCCAGCAGCAGGGCCGCGCGGCGCCGACGCGCCTGCTCAGCGGCGTCGGGCGTCAGGTCGTCAGAGGACACCGTCGAACCAGTCCGGGGTGAGCTTCGGGAACATCGGGTGCCAACCGGCGCGGTCGCCGAAGCGCTGGGAGGTGACGCGCTGCGAGCGTCCGAAGGTCTCCAGCCGCACCCCCGCGAGCCGCTGCGTGACGCGGTGGTGGAAACGACCGCCGCGTCGTCCGCCGGCGAGAGCCAGCTGCTCGGCGAGGTCCTCGCGACGGCACGGCTCCGCGCCCACGTTGTAGACGCCGGCCGGGGCGGTCAGCGCGGCCTCGGCGGCCGTGCCGACGTCGTCGACGTGCACCAGGTGCACCCACGACGACGGCTCGCCCCAGCCCGTGGGCCGGCCCGATCGGGCGCGCCGCAGCAGCCAGCGCGAGCCAGGGTCGGGCCCGACGATCTGGCCGAAGCGCAGCACGACCACGTCGCGGCCGCGTCGTCCGAGGGCCCGGGCGTGCTGCTCGGCCTCGGCCACCGTGTCGGTGTCGCGGGTGATCTCGACCGGCGCCAGCTCGTCGATCCAGGCGTCACCGCCGTCGGCGTAGATCGACGAGCGGCTCTGCTGCACGAGCCGCGGGACGCCCGCAGCCAGCATGGCCTCGGCCACCCGGCGCGAGCCGACCGCGCGGATGCGGTCGTTCTGGCGCCAGGCGCCGGGCCGCAGCATCGCGAGACCCACGGGCATGCGGCCCGCGAAGTTCACGACGGCGTCGCAGCCCTGCATGCCTGCCGCCATGGCGTCGACGTCGAAGACGGTGCCACGGTGGGGCCTCGCACCGTGCGCCTCGGCGACGCGGGCGGCACGCTCGGAGCGCACCAGGCCGACGACCTCGTGGCCGGCGGCGACGAGGGCGGTCGTGGTGGACCGGCCCATGACTCCGCTGGCTCCGGTGAGAAAGACCTTCAACGTTCTGGCTCCGTGACGTCGGGTGATGTTCCGTCGTGCGTGGACGTTCTCACGACCGCCGATCGGGCGACGTGATCGGACCAGGGTACCCGACGAGCCCTCAGGCCCCGTCCGCGTCGCCCTCCGCCAGCTCCGTCACGAGCGGGACCACGTCGGCGATGGAGTCGACGACGCGGGTCGGCCGGAACGGGAAGCGCTCCACCTGTCCGGGCGCCGTCGAGCCGGTCAGGACCAGGATCGAGCGCAGGCCCGCCTCGAGCCCGGACAGCACGTCGGTGTCCATCCGGTCGCCGATCATGACCGTCGTCTCGGAGTGCGCCTCGATCCGGTTGAGCGCCGTGCGCATCATGAGCGGGTTGGGCTTGCCGACGAAGTACGGCTCGACCCCCGTGGCCTTGGTGATGAGGGCGGCGACCGAGCCGGTGGCGGGGAGGCTGCCCGACGGCGACGGGCCCGTCGGGTCGGGGTTGGTGGCGATGAACCGCGCGCCGCTCTCGATGAGCTGGATGGCCTTCGTGATCGCCTCGAAGGAGTAGGTGCGGGTCTCCCCCAGCACCACGTACTCCGGGTCCCTCGTGGTCATGACGTACCCGACGTCGTGCAGCGCCGTGGTCAGCCCCGCCTCGCCGATCACGTACGCCGTGCCCTCCGGACGCTGCTCGCTGAGGAACTTCGCGGTGGCCAGCGCGGACGTCCAGATCGACTCCTGCGGGATGTCGAGGCCGGCCGCGTGGAGCCGCGCGCGCAGGTCGCGCGGGGTGAAGATCGAGTTGTTCGTGAGCACGAGGAACGGCCGCTCGTGACGACGCAGCGCCGCGATGAACTCGGCCGCACCCGGGATGGCGCGCTCCTCGTGCACCAGCACGCCGTCCATGTCGGTGAGCCACGAGGCGACGGGCTTGGTCAAGGCAGCTCCTGGGGACGGGATCGTCGGTGCGACCCGTCGGGTGACGGGTCCGTCCTCATCCTAGGCGCGCAGCGTCGCACCCCGGCCGGACCGGGAGGCCTCACCCGTCGGCGGGCACGGCAGGCCCCACGGCGGGACGGTGCGGGTGCTCGCTGCGACGGTGCGCGTGCGGGTCGATCTGGTGCACCACGGCCTCGACGAGCCACGCGTCGTCGTCGGTCCGACACTCCACGACCACGTACGTCCCGAGGTCGCCCTGGGTGCCCAGCGCGACGACACCGCTCATCGCGGCCGTGTGGAAGTCGGCGAGGATGTCCTGCTGCTCGCGCACGCCGCTGACCTCGTACACGACGACGGTCCAGGTGTCCTCGGTCGAACGGGACATGGTCCCTCCACGGGTGCTGGTGCGGGTGCCGCGAGCGTACGACGGCACGGCCGCGGGCGCGCGTCGAACGCACGGCGGGCGGGTGAACGGCTCGCGCGGCTGGCAGATCGGGCCGAGAGGCGGATACTGAGGCGATGAGAGCCCGACGCGTGGTCACGGCCGTCCTCGGCGGGGCGCTCTGCGCCGGCGCCGCCCTCGCCGGAGGAGCACCGGCCGCCACGGCGGCGGCCGACCCCCCACCCCTCGACGTGCGGGTGGTGCAGGCGGGCCTGCAGCATCCGTGGGCGCTCACCTTCCTCCCGGACGGGTCGATGCTCTACACCCAGCGCGACCGGCTGTCGGTCACCCTGCGCGACCCGCAGGGACGCTCGACGGTCGTGCTCTCGCGTCCCGCCGGCATGTGGTCGGGCGGCGAGACCGGCCTCATGGGCCTCGAGAAGTCCGCCGACTTCGCCCGCAGCGGCGTCTTCTACACGTGCCACGGCTACCGCTCGGGCGACGTGCGGGACGTCCGGGTGGTCGCGTGGCGTCTCGACCGGTCGGCCGGCCGGGCGACGTTCGTCCGCAACGTGGTGGTCGGCCTGCCGTCGAGCACGGGCCGCCACGGCGGCTGCGCGCTGCGTCGGGGCAAGGCCGACTCGCTGTTCATCGGCACGGGCGACGCGGCGCGCGGTGGCATCCCGCAGTCGTTGACGTCCGGCGGCGGCAAGGTGCTGCGCGTCTCGGCGACGACCGGCCGGGGATACGACGACAACCCCTGGGCCTCGGCCCGCACGGCGATGCAGCGCCGGGTCTGGACGTACGGCCACCGCAACGTGCAGGGAGTCGTCCGTCAGCCGTCGACGGGACAGATGTGGTCGGTCGAGCAGGGCTCCTACCGCGACGACGAGGTGAACGTGCTCGTCAAGGGCGGCAACTACGGGTGGAACCCCGTGCCGCGCGCGTCGGGCGACCCCGACTACAACGAGGGCGCGAACTCCCCGATGACCGACGACGCCCTTCCCGGCACCCAGCGCCACGCGGCCTGGAGGTCGGGCACGTCGACGGTCGCGACCAGCGGCGCCGACTTCGCGAGCGGGTCGGGCTGGGGCAGCCTCGACGGTGCGCTCGCGGTGGCGACGCTCAAAGGCACGAGCCTGCGTCTGCTGACCTTCGACAGCAGCCGTCGCCTGGTGCGTCAGTACACCCCGCCCGAGCTCTCCGGAACCTACGGACGCCTGCGCGCGGTGCAGCGCGGACCTGGCGGGGTGCTCTACGTGACCACGTCGAACGGCTCGGACGACAAGATCCTGCGGGTGGCGCCGCGGGGCTGAGGCCGGCGCATCCTGAGAGAGCGTGGATCATCGAGAGGGGTGCGACACCCCGCGGTCATCGGCGTCAGCCGCTGACGCTGTGGTAGACGAACACGTCCTTCTGCTCGGCTCACACGGCCAGCCAGGATCGCAGCAGCCCCTCACGCTCGTAGCCGCATCGCTCCGCGAAGCGCCACGAACTCTCGTTCCACGGTTCGACGCACAGCTGGACGCGGTGTACCTCGGGCAGCCCCAGGGCCCAGTCCGTGCGCAGCACGAGCGACGTCGCGGCGAGACCGCGTGCGCGGAACGGCGGTGCGATCCAGTAGCCGATCGACGCGCGGCCGTGCTCGACCTCGCGCAGCCACAGCCCGATCTGTCCGACGGCCCGACCCCGGGCGGCGTCGACGACTGCGAACGAGTAGCCCTCGCCGCGGACCAGCCTCTCCTGCTGCCGATGGATGAACGCAAGGGCGCCCTCGCGCGTCCCGCTGGTGGGCACGTTCACCATCGGTGGGTCGGCAACCTCAGGACCACACCTGGGGTTGAAAATCCACCGACGGAGCACGCGTTGCTTCGTCAGCCCGACGCCGAGGGCACACAGGACTCTGCGTCCGTGCGCTCTGGGTTGAACGCTTCTGCGTCCGCGACGGGATCCCGACACCAACGCAGCATCGTTCGCCCTCCGACGCAGGGAGAGGAGCGTCATCTCTGCCAGGGTCGAGGACGCCCCTGGCGGCAGGTACCACCACCCCTAGCGACCGGGATGGGGCCGACAGCATGGCCCCGTCGATCGACGTGACACCGTGAAAGGATCGCCGCATGGGTAGGTGGTTGCGGGAACCCGAGCCCGATCCGGACATCGAACGATTCCGCGACGGCGTGGTCGCGCTGTTTCGAGGCGGTGAGCAGACTGGGTACGTGGCTACCCGGCTCGGAGCCTTCACGAACGGGCTCTCGCGACAGCAGCAGTGGTGGGTCTGGTTCGTGGTGGTCTTCAACGACGGCACACGCCACAACGAGATCGAGGACTATCCGCCGTGGACCTACGTGCGGGAGATGCTGAACGGGTACTTCGACTGGCAAGAGTCGAGTGGTGACGAGGGCCCCTTCGACGTCGTGTGGTTGGAGCCGGACGAGGCCGCCCGCGTGCGAAGCGAGCTCGATATCGACCCGTCGGACTTCTAGAAGCCCCACTCGGCCCGCACACCGATGAGGATCGATGCGTCGACCACC
This sequence comes from Aeromicrobium sp. CnD17-E, assembly GCF_024124745.1. Classification (GTDB taxonomy): domain Bacteria; phylum Actinomycetota; class Actinomycetes; order Propionibacteriales; family Nocardioidaceae; genus Aeromicrobium. The sequence continues at coordinate 10,985 of NZ_JAMXRU010000069.1, read as the reverse complement.
GCCCGAAGGGCACACGCCGACAGCAGTTCTGGGCCGGTCTCCGTCGGCCCCGTCGAGCGACCCCTGCACGGAGCAAGGGCAGCAACAGCCGGCTCGGCCACTGACGTGGTCGCGTCGTCGTCGAGGGGCGCGGCCGCGAGGCATCCGACCCCACACTGGTGACTCGCCGAAGCCCCTGTGCCTCCAGTCGGTGCCCCCGGCAGGATTCGAACCTGCGACCTGCGGTTGAGGAAACCGTTTCCCTCTCCCCCGCGGACCCGCCCCCCGACGTGACGCGACAGTCGGTGCCCCCGGCAGGATTCGAACCTGCGACCTGCGGTTTAGGAAACCGTTGCTCTATCCCCTGAGCTACGGGGGCCCGTGGGTGCGAGCGACCGCGTCGACGCACCCCGAGCAGCGTACCGGGCCCACGTCGCGGCGCTGCGGGGCGTGACCGCGGCTCCGTCCGGTGGTCAGGCCGCAGCGGGCGACGGGTGGAAGCCGCGGCCGCTCTTGCGCCCGAGCAGGCCGGCGTCGGTCATGCGCTGGAGCAGGGGCGGAGGTGCGTAGAGCGGCTCCTTGTACTCGGCGTACATCGACTCGGCGATCGCCTGGACGGTGTCGAGCCCGATCAGGTCGCACAGGGCCAGCGGCCCCATCGGGTGCCCGCAGCCGAGCCGCATCCCCTCGTCGATGTCGCGGGCCGTCGCGTAGCCGGACTCCAGCATCCGCACGGCCGACAGCAGGTAGGGGACGAGCATCGCGTTGACCACGAACCCGGCACGGTCGCTGGCGCGCACCACGTGCTTGCCGAGACTGTCCCGCACGAACGCCTCCGCGCGGGAGAGCGTGTCGCTGCTCGTCGTCAGGGCCGTGACGACCTCGACCACGGGCATCACCGGCACGGGGTTGAAGAAGTGCAGCCCGATCACGCGGTCCGGCCGCGACGTGGCGGCCGCGAGCCGCATGATCGGCAGCGACGACGTGTTGCTGGCGAGCAGCGCCTCGTCGGCGAGCACCTTGTCGACGCGGGCCAGCACCGTCGCCTTCACGTCCTCACGCTCCGTCACCGCCTCGACGACCAGGTCGCGGTCGGCGCACGCGTCGAGGTCGAGCCCGACGCGGATCCGCCCGAGCACCTGCCGGGCCTCGGACGACCTCAGCTTGCCCCGCTCGACCGCACGGGCCACGGAGGCCGCGACCCGGTCGCGGCCTCCGTCCCGTGCGCTCGCGTCGGCCTCGACGAGGAGCACGTCGTGGCCGGCGCGGGCGCACACCTCGGCGATGCCGGATCCCATCAGGCCGCCGCCGAGGACGCCGATCGCCAGCGGGTCGCTCACGCCGCCGCCTCCTCGCGGGTCACGAGGAAACGTCGGTAGGCGTCGTCCGTGAGGAACGCGGGAAGGTCGTCCCCGAGCGCACCCCGCCGCACGACGTGGCGCAGCGCCTCGATGCGCTCGGGCGGCCGTCCCGCCTGCTCCAACGTGTCGAGCTCCTGCTCCAGCAGCGCCGCGACCCGGAAGCGCGTCACGACACCGCCGCCGTCGATCGGCGCCGCGTGCCGGCACCACTGCCAGAGCTGGCAGCGCGAGATCTCCGCCGTCGCAGCGTCCTCCATCAGCCCGTCGAGCCCGACCGCGCCGCGGCCGTCGAGCCACGCGTCGACGTAGCGGACGAGGACCGAGACGTTCGCCCGCAGGCCCTGGGCCGTGACGTCGCCCGGCGTGGCAGCGACGTCGAGCAGGTCCGCGGCCGACACCTCGACGTCGTCACGCTGCCGGTCGACCTGGTTCGGCCGGTCGCCGAGCACCGCCGTGAAGGCGTCACGGCACGTCGGGACCAGGCCGGGGTGCGCCACCCACGACCCGTCGTACCCGGCGGCCGCCTCGCGCTCCTTGTCGGCCCGGACCTTCGCCAGGGCGTCGCGGTTGCGGTCCTCGTCCCTGCTCGGGATGACGGCCGCCATGCCGCCGATGGCGTGCGCGCCACGCCGGTGGCAGGTCTTGACGAGCAGCTCGGTGTAGGCGCGCATGAACGGCACGGTCATCGTCACGTCGGCGCGGTCCGGCAGCACGTAGGCCGGGTCGGCCCCGAGGTTCTTGATCGTGCTGAAGATGTAGTCCCAGCGGCCGGCGTTGAGACCGGCGGCGTGGTCGCGCAGCTCGTAGAGGATCTCCTCCATCTCGAAGGCCGCGGGCAGCGTCTCGATGAGCACCGTCGCGCGGATCGTGCCGTGCGGGATGCGCAGCCACTGCTCGGTGCGGGTGAACACGTCGTCCCACCAGCGCGCCTCGAGGTGGCTCTCGAGCTTCGGCAGGTAGAAGTACGGCCCCGTGCCCTGCTCGATGAGCCGCCTGGCGTTGTGGTGCACGTAGAGACCGAAGTCGAAGAGCGCTCCGGCGATGGGTGCCCCCTTGATGCGCAGGTGCTCCTCGTCGAGGTGCAGGCCCCGGGGGCGCACGATGATCGTCGCCAGGGGACCGTCCTCCAGCACGTACCGCTTGCCGTTCTCCTCGTGCTCGATCACTCGGCTGACCGCGTCGTGCAGGTTCAGCTGGCCGTCGACGACGTTGCGCCACGACGGGCTCGTCGCGTCCTCGAAGTCCGCCAGCCAGCCCTGCGCGCCGGAGTTGAGCGCGTTGATCGTCATCTTGCGGTCGACCGGCCCGGTGATCTCGACCCGCCGGTCCTCCAGGCCGGGACCGGCCCCCGCCACCCTCCAGGACGGGTCCTCACGGATCCCGGTGGTCTCGGCCAGGAAGTCGGGGCCCCCGCTGGGGCCGGCTGCGAGGTCCCGGTCGCGACGCAGGCGCAGCAGCTCACGACGGCGTCCGTCGAACCGGTCGTGCAGCATGCGCAGGATGCCGAGCCCGCCGTCGCTGAACACCTCGTGGTCACGCGGCCCGACCGGGCCGAGCACCTGCATGTCGTTGCGCGTGGGTGCACACATCAGAACTGCGCCTCCTCGGTCGAACCGGTCAGCGCCGTGGTGGACGACGCCGGGTTGATGGTCGTGCTGAGGGCGTCGAAGTAGCCCGTGCCCGCCTCGCGCTGGTGCTTCGTGGCGGTGTAGCCGCGCGCCTCGTCGCCGAACTCGCGCTCCTGCAGCTCGACGTAGGCGCTCATGCCGGTGCGCGCGTACCCGTGGGCGAGGTCGAACATCGAGTGGTTGAGCGCGTGGAAGCCGGCGAGGGTGATGAACTGGAAGGTGTAGCCCATCGCGCCGAGCTCGCGCTGGAACCTCGCGATGGTCGCGTCGTCGAGGTGCTTGCGCCAGTTGAACGACGGCGAGCAGTTGTAGGCGAGCAGCTGGTCGGGGTGCTCCTTCTTGATCGCCTCCGCGTACTGGCGGGCCAGCTCGAGGTCCGGCTCGGACGTCTCCATCCACAGCAGGTCCGCGTACTCGGCGTAGGCGAGGCCACGGTCGATGCACGGGTCGATGCCGTTCGACACCTCGAAGAAGCCCTCCGAGGTGCGCCCACCGGTCAGGAAGCGCCGGTCGCGCTCGTCGACGTCGCTGGTGAGGAGCGTCGCGGCCTGGGCGTCCGTGCGGGCGATGACGACCGTCGGCACGCCGGCCACGTCGGCGGCGAGGCGCGCCGCGTTGAGGGTGCGGACGTGCTGCTGGGTCGGCACCAGGACCTTCCCGCCCAGGTGGCCGCACTTCTTCTCGCTCGCGAGCTGGTCCTCCCAGTGCACGCCCGCGGCGCCGGCGGCGATCATCGCCCGCATCAGCTCGTAGGCGTTGAGCGGGCCACCGAACCCGGCCTCCGCGTCGGCGACGATCGGGGCGAACCAGTCGCGGGTCACCTGCCCCTCGGCGTGCTCGAGCTGGTCGGCGCGCTGCAGGGCGTTGTTGATGCGGCGCACGACGGCGGGCACCGAGTTGGCCGGGTAGAGGCTCTGGTCGGGGTAGGTCTGTCCGGCGAGGTTCGCGTCGGCGGCGACCTGCCAGCCCGACAGGTAGATGGCGCGCAGACCGGCGCGGACCTGCTGCACGGCCTGGTTGCCGGTGAGGGCGCCGAGCGCGTTCACGTAGTCGACGCCCTCGACCTGACCGGAGACGTACTCCCACAGCTTGCGGGCGCCGAGGTCGGCGAGGGTGTGCGCCTCCTGCACGGTGCCGCGCAGGCGCACGACGTCGGCGCCGGTGTAGTCACGCTTCACGGTCGCCCACCGCGGGTCGGACGCCCAGGCGGCGTCGAGCTGCTCGGCGGTCGGGGCGGGGTTCTGGTTCGTCATCGTCGCTCCTGGTGCAGTGCTCCCGGTCCGGGTGATCCGGGGCGTCTCGGGATCCAGTGCAGCGGCCGCCGGAGCCGAGGTGAAGGGACGCACGACGCCAGGTTCTGACAACCAAGACCGCTGCTTTTGCCAAGATTGCGAAGGCTTGACCTTTCACAGATCGCCTACGGTGAGCGCATGGACAAGCTCTACGCAGGTGCGCGGCTGCGCCGGCTGCGCGAGGAGCGCGGCCTCAGCCAGGTCGAGCTCGCCCGGATCCTGGCGATCTCGGCCAGCTACCTCAACCAGATCGAGCACGACACCCGCCCCCTGACGGTCACCGTGCTGGTGCGGCTCACCGAGGTGTTCGGGGTCGACCCGGCGTTCTTCAGCCCCCGCGACACCGCCCGCCAGCTCGCGGAACTACGGGAGTCGCTCCCCGAGGCCGGCGGCGCGACCGGCCTGCCGCTGTCGGACCTGCAGCAGGTCGCGGGGTCCATGCCCGAGGTGGCCGAGGCGATCGTGCAGCTGCACCGGCGCTACCGCGACGCCGTGGCGGCCCTGGAGGCCTTGACGGACCGGCGCACCGCGGCGCAGGCCCTGATGCCGCACGAGCACGTCCGCGACTTCTTCTACCGGCACCAGAACTACATCGACCCCGTCGACCGCGCTGCGGAGGACCTCGCGCGGTCCATCGGGACGCGACGTCTGGAGGTGCGTCACCACCTGCGACGGCACCTGCAGTCGGCCCACGGCGTCACCGTCGCGACCACCGAGCCCGACGGGCGCAGCACGCTCGAGTACGACGAGACGACCCGGACGCTGCGCCTCGCGCCGGACCTCCGCCCGGGGCAGCAGGCGTTCCGGATGGCCACCCAGCTGGCCTACCTCGAGGCGGCCGACGTCCTCGACACCGTCCTCGACGCCGAGACCTGGCCCGACGACACCACCCGCGCCCTGGCACGCATCGGTCTGGCGCACTACTTCGCGGGGGCGCTGATCCTCCCCTACCGCCCCTTCTTCCGCGCCGCCGAGCGCCTGCGCTACGACGTCGAGGTGCTGGCCGAGCACTTCGGCGTCGGCTACGAGACCGCGGCGCACCGGCTCAGCACGCTCCAGCGGGCGGAGCTGCGCGGCGTGCCGTTCATCTTCGTGCGCGTGGACAAGGCGGGGAACATCTCCAAGCGCGTGTCGGCCACCGGCTTCCACTTCTCGCGCAGCGGCGGGACCTGCCCGCTGTGGAACGTCTACGACGCCTTCGCCTCCCCCGGGCAGGTCGACGTGCAGGTGGCGGAGATGCCCGACGGCCAGCGCTACCTGTGGACTGCGAGGACCGTCACCCGGCGCCGCGGTGGCTACGGCAGCGCTGCCAAGACCTTCGTCATCGGCCTGGGCTGCGAGCTGCGCCAGGCGGGTCGCCTCGTCTACAGCGCGGGCCTGGACCTCGCCGAGCCGGACGTCATGCCCATCGGTCCCGGCTGCCGCACGTGCGACCGCCCTCGCTGCCCGCAGCGTGCGGCGCCGCCGATCGGTCGTCCGCTGCAGGTCGACGAGCGGCGCAGCTCCTTCGACCCCTACGGTGTCGGCCGGCCGGTCTGACCACGGGCCACGTCACCGGCGCGGCGAGCTCCCCCCGCGCCCGGGCCCGAGGCCCTCCAGGGGTCGACGCGGGGGAAGCCGCTCCAAACGGTAGTGCTCGCGACCCTCGCACGGCCAGGCCTGCGACGGCCACGGTCGAGGTCGGGGTCAGGGCGCCTTCAGCCCGAAGAAGTCGGCCATGAGCCTGGTGGCGTCGACCGACGACGTCGTCCTGCCCAGCACCGGCACCTCGAAGCCGGCCCCGGGCCAGGTGTGACCGCCGTCGTCGATGACGTAGGCCTGCAGCCGACTGCCGTCGGAGCACCCGCGCCACGTCTCGCGGACCACGTCGGAGGCGACGTCCTGACGACGCGGCTCGCGTGCGCAGCCGTCGTGGCCGGCCCAGTCGCCGAGCACCGTCTGCACTGCCCGGACGGGGAAGATCGGCGTCTCGCCGCCCTGGTACGGGACCACCTCGTCGCCGGTCCCGTGGAAGTAGATGAACGACGTCGGCGGGGCGTCGCCGCAGGCGGCCTCGTCGTAGAAGGTGGCCGCGACGCCGCCGTAGGCACGGAACGGGTAGACACCGCGGCAGGCCATCGCGAAGACCACCGCCGAGCCGTTCGACATGCCCGCCGCGAACTGGCGGTCGGTGTCGACGCACCACTCGTCGCCGAGCCGCTCGCTGAGCTGCAGCCAGAAGGCGGCGTCCGAGCGGGGCTGGTCGGCGGTGGCCATGACGTCCCACTCGCGGCGGGGCTCGAGCGCCTGCGGCGCCACGACGATGAAGTCGCGCTCGTCGGCCACGGTCGGGAAGCCCGAGTAGGTGAGCACCTGCGGGGCGTTGCTGCCCAGCCCGTGGAAGAGGTACACCACCGGGAGGGCCCGTCGTCCGTCGTACCCGGGCGGGACGTGCACGACGTACGACCGTTCCGAGCCGTCGACGTCGATCGTGCGGGTCACGTCGCGGGTGCCTCCGGTGATGTCGTCCGGGACGCTGCCGCATCCCTTCGCGCCACCGGCGGGCGCGGAGGTCGTCGGGGTCGCGGACGCCGACGGCTCGGCCCGGTCGGTGCCGCCGTCACGCGTGCAGGCCGAGAGGGCCAGGGACAACGCGACGACCGCGACGAGTGCTCGCACCCTCGTAGTCTGCCTGCTCGGCACGAACCCGTCCGCCCGAGTCGCTCGGCTCGCGGCCGTCCGACGCCCCGCCTACGGTCGGACCATGGTCCGCCTGCGTCGCACGTCACCGTCCATGGCCGGCTGGACGCGGGTCAAGCACGGCCGAGGGTTCCGCTACCTCGACCAGGACGGCGCGCCGCTGGAGGAGATCGACGTGGCGCGCTGCAAGGAGCTCGTCATCCCGCCCGCCTGGACGAAGGTCTGGATCTGCCCGGCCGAGAACGGCCACCTCCAGGCGGTCGGCACCGACGACGCCGGACGCCGGCAGTACCTCTACCACCCGGCCTGGCGGGAGCGTCGCGACGCCGAGAAGTTCCAGCACATGGAGGGCTTCGCGACGGCGCTGCTGGAGGCGCGTGACGGCGCGCGCGAGGAGGTGGCGGACGACGCGACGCTGCGGAGCACGGCGGCGCTCGCCTTCTGCCTGCTCGACCTCGGCATCTTCCGGGTCGGCTCGGACCGCTACACCGACGAGAACGGCAGCTACGGGCTGACCACGATCGAGAAGCAGCACGTGCGCCGCGACGGCGACTCGCTCGTGTTCGAGTACGTCGCCAAGAGCGGCCAGGACCTGGAGGTCTCGCTGCGCGACGAGCGGCTCGTCGCGGCCCTCGAGCCGCTGCGCCGCCGACGCACCGGCGGTGACGTCCTGCTCGCCTACCGGGGCGGCGACGGGTGGTCGACGCTGGGCGCCACGGCCGTCAACGACTACGTCAAGGAGGTGCTGGGCGAGGAGTACTCGGCCAAGGACTTCCGCACCTGGCGCGGCACGGTGATCGCCGCGGCCGCGCTCTCGTCGTCGGACGCGTCGACCAAGACCGCCCGCAAGAAGTCGGTCGCGGCTGCCATGCGGGAGGTCGCCGAGCACCTGGGCAACACGCCTGCCGTCGCCCGCTCCTCCTACGTGGACCCCCGCGTCGTGGACCTGTTCGGCGACGGCGTGGTCGTCGCAGGCGGCCACCGTCCGGTCGCACCCGGCGAGCCCGTCAGCCGCACCCTGGAGAAGCAGGTGCTGGAGCTGCTCGGGAAGGCCTGAGGCTCAGTCGAGCTCGCCGAGCGCAGTCTCCACGGCCCGCCAGAACGTGGGGTAGGCGTAGACGGAGTTGCGCAGCGTCGCGATCGGCACCTCGCCCCGTACCGCCACGGCGAGCCCGGAGACGCTCTCGCCACCCGTCGGGCCGACGAACGTCGCGCCGACCAGCACGCCGCGTGCGGCGTCGGCCACGAGCTTGACGGTGCCCTCGGCGCCGGGGCCGTGGGTGAAGCCACGCGAGCTCTGGGCGAGGTCGGTGGTCGCGACCCGGACGTCAATCCCGCGCTCCCGCGCCTGCTTCTCGGTGAGGCCGACCCCGCCGACCTCGGGGTCGGTGAAGGTGACGCGCGGGAAGGAGCCGTCGTACTCCGGGAGCGTCTCGCCGAGGATGGCTCGCGCGGCCCGGTCGGACTGGTACATCGAGACGTGGGTGAACGCGCCGCGGCCGGCGACGTCGCCGACGACCCACAGGCCGTCGGCCGCCTGCATCGCGTCGTCGACGTCGATCGAGCGCGCGGTGGGGTCGAGACCGACGGTGTCGAGGCCGATGTCGGAGATCTGCGGCGTGCGTCCGGCGGCGACGAGGAGCTGCTCCACGTGCACCGTGCCCGACGCGAGCTCGAGCGTGAACTGCTGCCCGTCGTGCGACACGGAGTGGATGCGCTCGCCCTCGCGGACGTCGATGCCGTCGCGCTCGAACGCGCCGCGCAGGACGTCGGCCGCCTCGGGCTCCTCGGGTCCGAGGATGCGCGGGCCGACCTCCACGACGGTGACCTCGCTGCCGAACCGGGCGAACGCCTGGGCCAGCTCGAGCCCGATCGGACCGCCCCCGACGACCGCGAGCGTGGCCGGGAGCACGGACGCCTCGAGCGCCTCGTGGTTCGTCCAGAACGGCGTGTCGGCCAGGCCGTCGATCGGCGGTACCGAGGCACGGGTGCCCGGGTTCAGCACCACGCCGCGCCGCGCCTCCAGGCGCGTGGTCCCGCCCTCGGCCAGGTCGACCTCCACGGCCCGCGGCCCCGCCAGCCGACCGTGACCCCGCAGCAGGCGAGCGCCCGACCCCTCGAGGCGCTCCGCGGCGACGGTGTCGTCCCAGTCGTCGGTGGCCTCCTCCCGGATGCGACGCGCGACGACGGAGAAGTCGGGCTCGACGGTGGCGGCGCCGGCCAGCTCCGCGGCACGTCGCGTCTCCACCACCGCACCGGCGGCGCGGATGAACATCTTGGAGGGGATGCAGCCCCAGTAGGGGCACTCGCCGCCGACCAGCCCCGACTCGACCGCGACCACGTCGAGGCCCTCCCCCGCCAGCCGGGACGCGAGCGCCTCTCCACCGGGTCCGAGTCCGATCACCACCACGTCGCAGGTCGTCATGACCCCATCCTGGGGCAGACCGCCGACCCGGGCCAGCGGGCCCCGAGCTCACCGTCGCGCCCCCGCGGCGGACACCGCTACGGACGGGGTCCGTGGGTCTGCAGGAACAGCACGGGGCCGGCGGCCGACCGCGCCCGGACCGCTGCGAGCGCTTTCGCCGTGTAGACCGGCTCGAGGTGCAGGCCCTGCTCCTGCGCCCACGCGAGGGCGGCCTCGCCCTCCGGGGTGGACGCCCCGTACGTGGCACCCAGCCAGCCGTGGTCGGCGTCGAGGTCGTCCGGCCTCACCCGGGCGTCGACGAGCACGCCCCGCGTGCGCAGCAACGACGCGGTGTCGTCGGCGAGACGCGCCACCGTGACGGCGTCGAGCCGGAACGAGTCGTTGACGACGACGCCGAGCACGCGCGAGCGCAGCCCCGCCAGCCGCAGGCCGAGCGTCAGGCCCGCCGCAGTGCCGCCGGAGCCCACCGCCGTCACCACGGTCGCCGGCTCGGGCAGCAGCCCCGCCTCGACCTGCGCGGCGATCTCGAGCGCCGTCTCCACGTAGCCGAGCGTGCCCACGGGCGACGAGCCGCCGGCCGGCAGGTAGGCCGGTGTCCGCAGCCCGTCAGCGTAGCGGGCGAGGAGGAACGGCGCCGCTGCGCGCAGCCGCGCCACGGACCGGAAGCGGTGCACCACGGCACCGGAGGCGTCGAGACGACGGGTCTGCTCGCGGACGTGGTCGTCGACGGGCTGGTCGACGAGCCCGAGCACCACCCGCAGGCCCTCCTCGCGTCCGTACAGGGCCGCCGCGAGGCCCCAGTGGGTGCCGATGCCGCCGACCGTGAGGAGCGTCCCCCGCTTGCGACGCCGCACGTCGGGCAGGATCCACTCGAGCTTGCGGACCTTGTTGCCGCCCCAGCCGCCGTCGCCGAAGACCGACTCGTCCTTCAGCCAGAAGCCGTCGATCTCCCGCACCGGGGTGGGGCCCCGGCCCAGCCGGGTCCACGGCAGGTCCGCACCCGGGAACCGGCGCAGGAGCAGGCTCATCCGACCAGCCGCCGCGCGTCGAGCAGGCCCGCACCGAACGTCTGGTCCTTGCCCCGAGGCCCGAGGTCGCGGGCGGTCTCCTCCAGTCGCGCCGCGACCCGCTGCGCGCTGAGCCCGCGGCGGCTCATGGCGAGTGCGGCCGCCGCGGCGACGTAGGGCGACGACATCGACGTGCCGCTCAGCGCGCAGTAGTCGTCGGGGCACGACAGCCGGTCGTCGCGCGGGACCGTCGACCAGATGCCCCGCCCCGGGGCGACGACGTCGACCCACGACCCGCAGCTGCTGAACGACGATCCCCTGAGGTCGGCGTCGACCGAGCCCACGCCCACGACGCCCGGGTAGGCCGCCGGGTACTGGACCGGCCGGAACAGCACCCCGCACCCGCTGTTGCCCGCGCCCGCCACGACGAGCACGCCCTTGCGCTGCGCGTAGGCCACGGCCCGCGCGAGTGCCGGGTCGTCGGTGCTGGCGGAGAGCGACAGGTTCACCACCTGCGCCTTGCGGTCGACGGCGAGCAGCACGCCGCGCGCGACGTCGTCGCTCGAGCCCCGCCCGTCGGCACCGAGCACGCGGACCGGCAGGACCGCGGCGCG
>NZ_JAMXRU010000068.1 GCF_024124745.1 Aeromicrobium sp. CnD17-E | reverse complement strand
GGTCACACCCAGCTCGGCGTCGCCCCGGCGCTCAGCGTCACCGCGCTCGGCCGCACGGACCGACCCGTGCCCGGCGGCGGCGCCCGCCCGGGCGAGGAGGTCCGGCTGACGGCCGACCTCGGCGGCGGGTGGCGACCCGGGTACACCGGACTGCAGTGGGACTCCTCGTCGCACCGGTCGCCGGAGGACCTGCGCGCCCTCGGCCGCATCGTCGCCGACCTGCGGCCCGCGGCCGCGAAGGACGTCAGCATGAGCGGCCTCGTCGGCAGCACCGGCATGCTCGCCGAGGCGAGCGGCGTCCGCGTCGTGCTCGACGTCGACCGCGTGCCGACACCCGCCGGCGCCACGGTGGGCGACTGGTTCACGTGCTTCCCCGGGTTCGCGATGGTCACGACCGACTGCGCCGGGGCGCAGCCGGTGGAGCTGCCCCGTCACGTCACGTCGCGCGTGTGCGGCGAGACGCTCGAGGGCGCCGGAGTCGGGCTGCGTTGGCCCGACGGAGTCGTGACCGAGGCCGTCCGCGGCCCGGTCACCGGGATGGGAGAGGCAGCATGACCACGACACGACTCGCCGCGGTCGCGGAGAACTTCGGCCGCGACGTCGAGCAGAACCTGGCGCGCATCGCGACGCTCGCCGACGAGGTGCGACCGCCCGGAGGCGGTGGCCTCCTCGCGCTGCCGGAGGCCTGCCTCGGCGGGTACCTCTCCGTGCTCGGCCGCGGCCGCGACGGCAGCCACGACGAGCAGCCCGACTCGCTGCCGCCCGTCATGGACGTCGACGGCCCGGAGCTGCGTCGCGTGGCCGCGATCGCCCGCGACCTGACCCTGGTGGTCGGGTTCTGCGAGTCCGACGGCGCCACCCGCTACAACAGCGCGGCGGTCGTGACCGGCGACGGCGTGCTCCACGTGCACCGCAAGGTGCACCAGCCGCTGGGCGAAGGCTCCTTCTACGAGGCCGGTGACACGTTCGCCGCCGTCGACACGCCGGCCGGCCGGCTCGGTGCCCTCATCTGCTACGACAAGGCCTTCCCCGAGGCGGGCCGCGCCCTCGCCCTCGACGGTGCCGAGGTCGTCGTGTGCATCTCGGCCTGGCCCGCCTCGCGCACCGCGTCGGCCGGCGACATCGCCGAGGACCGGTGGACCCAGCGGTTCAACCTCTTCGACACCGCCCGGGCGCTCGAGAACCAGGTGGTCTGGGTGGCGTCGAACCAGGTCGGCACCTTCGGGTCGCTGCGGTTCGTCAGCCACGCGAAGGTCGTGGGCCCCGGCGGCGACGTCCGCGCGACGACCGGCGTCGACGCCGGCGTCGCGGTGGCCGAGCTCGACGTGCGCGCCGAGCTCGACACCGCCCGCCGGGCGATGTTCCACCTGCGGGACCGCCGTCCCGAGACCTACCGGGAGCCCGCCCATGCCTGAGATGACCTTCACCGTCCGCTGGCCCGACGGCGACGTCGAGCACTGCTACTCCCCGTCGCTCGTCGTGCACGACCACCTGCAGGTCGGTCACCGCTACACCGTGCAGGACTTCGTCGACCGCTCGACCGCGGCACTCACCATCGCGAGCGAGCGGGTCCGGCTGCGCTACGGGTTCGCGTGCACGTCGTCCGCGGCGACGCAGGAGCAGATCCGCCGCTCGGCCGCGGCGCACGCCCCCACGGACGTCGTCGAGGTGCTGCGGATGCACCCGCCGCTGCCGGTGGAGGTGACCCGATGACCCGCGTCGCGATCGTCGGGGCCGGCCAGGCGGGACTCTCCGTCAGCCACCACCTCACGAGCCTCGGCGTCGACCACGTCCTGCTCGAGGCGGCCACTCCCGCCCACGAGTGGGCCGACAGCCGCTGGGACAACTTCACCCTCGTGACGCCCAACTGGCACTGCCGGCTGCCCGGCCACGTCTACGAGGGCCCCGACCCCGACGGGTTCATGACCCGCGACGAGGTGGTCGCCTGGCTCGACGACTACGTGCGCTCCTTCGACCCGCCCGTGCGGACGCACACCCGCGTCGTCGAGGCACGTGAGCGCGACGGGGGCGGGTTCGTGCTCGACCTCGAGACGCCCGAGGGTCCCGACACGCTCGAGGCCGACGACGTGGTCGTCGCGACCGGCGGGTACCACCGTCCGATCGAGCCGGCGTTCGCGCGGGCGATCGACCCGTCGGTCACCCAGCTGCACTCCCAGCAGTACCGCAACGCCGACCAGCTGCCCGACGGCGCCGTGCTCGTGGTCGGGACGGGCCAGTCCGGCGCGCAGATCGCGGAGGACCTGCACCTCGAGGGGCGTCAGGTGCACCTCGCGCTGGGTGACGCGCCCCGCGTCGCGCGCTTCCACCGAGGGCGCGACTGCATGACCTGGCTCGCCGACATGGGCCTGTACGACACCGCCGTCGCGCAGTACCCGGGCGGGCTCGCGGCCCGCGAGAAGACCAACCACTACGTGACCGGCCGCGACGGGGGGCGCGACATCGACCTGCGGGCGTTCGCCCTCGACGGCATGCGGCTCTACGGCAAGCTGACCGACGCGCAGGGCACCGACCTGACGTTCGCGCCCACGCTCACCCGCTCGCTCGACGCGGCGGACGCCGTCTACACGTCGATCAGGCGCGACATCGACCGCTTCATCGAGCGCGAGGGCATCGACGCACCGCCGGAGCCCGACTACGTGCCGCCGTGGGCGCCGGAGACCGACCCGACGAGCCTCGACCTCGACGCGGAAGGGATCACGTCGGTCGTGTGGGCCATCGGGTACCGGCCCGACTACCGCTGGTTGCGGGTCGGGGTCTTCGACGGGACGGGACGCCCGACGCACACGCGGGGCGTGACGGCGGTGCCCGGCCTGTTCTTCGTCGGCCTGCCGTGGATGCACACGTGGGGCTCCGGACGGTTCCTCGGCGTCGCGGCCGACGCGGAGCACGTCGCGCAGTGCATCGTCGGCGCGCGGCGCTCGGTGCCCGCGGAGGCCTGATGCGCATCGGTGCCGTCGCGGCGCACTTCGGGCGCGACCTCGACCGTGCGCTCGCGAAGGTCAGGGCCATCATCGACTCGGCCCGAGCGGACGGGGTCGAGCTGCTGGTGCTGCCCGACGCGACGCTCGGCGGCTACCTGACCGACCTGCGCGACCCTCGCGCCGACCTGCCGCCGACGCTGGCGCAGGACGACTCGCGGCTCGCCGAGGTCGCGGCCGCCGCAGGCGACATGGTGGTGTGCCTCGGCTACACCGAGGCCGCCGAGGTCGACGGCGAGCCGGTACGGCACAACGCGGCCCTGTGCGTCTCGGGCGACGGCGTGCACGGTCGCCACCGCAAGGTCCACCAGCCGCTCGGGGAGTCGCTGGCCTACGCCCCGGGCGACCGGTTCGAGGCGTTCGACACCCCGCTCGGCCGCCTCGGCATGCTCATCGACTACGACAAGACCTTCCCGGAGTCGGCGCGGTCGCTCGCGCTGGACGGGGCGCACGTCGTCGCCTGCCTGTCGGCCTGGCCGGCCAGCGTGACCGACCGGGCGTCGCGGCTGCCGCAGGACCGGCAGTCACGGCTCTTCGACCTCTACGACAGTGCCCGCGCGGCCGAGAACCAGGTGGTCTGGGCGTCGTCGAACCAGACGGGGGTGCTCGGCGGGCTGCGCTTCCTCGGCCAGGCCAAGGTCGTGGGCCCCGGCGGCGACGTGCTGGCGCGCACCTGGTCCAAGGGCGGCATCGCGGTGGCCGACGTCGACGTCGAGCACGAGGTCGCACGGTCGCGCCGCGTCCTGCACCACCTCGACGAGCTGCGTCCCGACAGCTACGTCACGGCAGGTCGCGAGCCGTCGTGAGGGTGGCGCTGCTGACGTACTCGACCAAGCCGCGCGGTGGCGTCGTGCACACGCTCGCGCTCGCCGAGGCCCTGGCGCGGACCGGGGTCGACGTCGACGTGTGGACGCTGGCGCGCGGCGGGGACCGCACCTTCTTCCGCGCGGTCGACCCCGCGGTCGGGCTGCGTCCCGTGCCGTTCCCCGACGTGCCCGGCGAGGCGGTGGGCGCCCGCATCCTGCGCTCGATCCGCACCCTGCGCGACGCCCTGCGTGGCGCCGACTACGACGTGGTGCACGCACAGGACTGCATCAGCGCGAACGCGGCGCTGGCGGCGGGGCTGCGCTGCCTGCGCACCATCCACCACCTCGACACGTTCACGACGCCCGAGCTCGTGGCCTGCCACGACCGCGCGGTGCTCGAGCCGGCCGGGCACGTGTGCGTCTCCGAGGCGGTCGCGCGGGAGGTGCGCGAGCAGTACGGCGTGCAACCCGTGGTGATCGCGAACGGCGTCGACGCGGGGCGGTTCGAGCGGGCGGCGTCGTCCACTGCGGCGTCCCAGCGCGATCGGTGGACCGACCAGCTGGGCGAGTACGTGCTGGCCGTCGGGGGCATCGAGCCGCGCAAGGGCAGCATCGACCTGCTCGAGGCGTACGCGCTGCTGAGACCGCGGCACCCGCACCTGCGGCTCGTGCTCGCGGGCGGGGAGACGCTGTTCGACTACCGCGACTACCGGGCTGCCTTCGACCAGCGCGCCCACGAGCTCGGCGTGGAGCCGACGTTGCTCGGCGTGGTCGACGACGACGCCCTCCCGTCGCTCGTCGCGGCAGCGCAGGCCATGGCCTTCGTGTCGACCAAGGAGGGATTCGGGCTGGCGGCGCTCGAGGCCCTCGCCGCGGGCGTTCCCGTGGTGGCACGTGACCTCCCAGTGCTGCGCGAGGTCTTCGGGTCGACCGTCTCGTTCGCGTCCGACCCGACGGGCATGGCCGACGCGTTCGACCGGATCCTCTCGGGTCGGACCGACGTGCGACCTGGTCGCGCGCTCGCCCGCTCCTACACGTGGGACACCGCGGCGCAGGCACACCTCCACGTCTACGCAGGCCACGCGCCGTGACCGACCTGCCCATCGGCCGCGCCTTCGCGGTGCTGGCGGAGCGGGCGCCGGACGCGGTCGCGGTGCACGACGGCGACGACGCCTGGACCCGGCGCCGGCTCGAGGACGACACCAACCGGCTGGCCCGGTCGTGGAAGGACCGGGTGGGTCTCGACGACGTGGTCACGGTGGCGCTCCCGAGCGGGATCGACCTGGTCCGCGCGTGCGTCGCGGCCTGGAAGCTGGGCGCCACGCCCCAGCCGCTGGCCCCGACGCTCGACGTCGCCGAGCGGCAGGCGGTCCTCGACCTGACCGGGCCGGCCCTGGTCGTAGACGGACCCCTCGGCGAGGTCGACGGCGACCCGCGTCCGCTGCCCGACGCCGTCGCCTCGTCGTGGAAGGCCCCGACGTCGAGCGGCAGCACCGGTCGGCCGAAGGTCGTGCGGGCCGCCGCGCCGTCGACCGTCGACCTCGACCGTCCGGTCGCGCCGTTCGTGCCCCGGCACGCCGTGCAGCTCGTCGCGAGCCCGCTGTTCCACGCCGCGCCCTTCGTGTACGCGATGCGGGGACTCATGACCGGGCACGAGCTGGTGCTCGTGCCGACGTTCGACCCCGCCGGGTGGCTCCGCCTGGTCGAGCACCACCGGGTGACGTGGTCGGTGCTCGTGCCGGCGACGATGCAGCGGGTCCACCGGCTCGGGCCCGACGCGCTCGCGGCGGCCGACGTGTCGTCCCTCGAGCAGGTCCTGCACCTCGGTGCGCGGTGCCCCGCCTGGCTCAAGCGCGCGTGGATCGACTGGCTCGGCCCGGAGCGGGTGGTCGAGGTCTACGCCGGCACGGAGTCGCAGGGCGTCGCCATGATCACCGGCACCGAGTGGCTCGCGCACCCCGGCTCGGTCGGCCGCGGTTGCGGCGGCACCCGCTTCCGGGTGGCCCGGCCCGACGGCGAGGATTGCGCGCCCGGCGAGCGCGGCGAGATCCTCATGCGGCGCGAGCACCCCACCTACTCCTACGTCGGCGCGGAGCCCACCGTCCGCGACGGCTGGCACACGCTCGGCGACGTCGGGTACCTCGACGCCGACGGCTTCCTCTTCGTCGAGGACCGGCTCGCGGACGTCGTCACCACCGGGGGGATGGTCGTGTACCCGGCCGACGTGGAGGGCGTGCTGGAGGCCCACCCCGAGGTGAGGTCCTGCGTCGTGGTCCCGGCCGACGACGACCGGCTGGGCCAGGTCGTGCACGCGGTGGTCGAGACCGACGCGGACCTCGCCGACCTGGAGCGTTGGGCGACCGACCGGTTGTCGCCCGAGCGGCGGCCCCGGTCGTGGCAGCGGGTCGCCGAGCCGCTGCGCGCGGACACCGGCAAGGTCAACCGCAGCCGTTGGCGACCCTCCACCGACACGTGAGGTGCCTCAGGGCACCTGCGTCGGACGGTCGGGTGCCAGGTCGAGCCACCGCTCGACCAGCTCGGCGAGGTCGCTCCCGTCCGCGTCGGCGAGGCCCGGCAGGTCGAGGAAGTGCCGCGCGATCGTGACGCCCATGATGCTCGCGACGACGAGCGCGGCCCGGGTCGCGGCCTGCTCGTCGTCCATGGTCGCGGCGAGGGTCGCTGCGCGCTCCTGCAGGTAGGTGCGCATGACCTCCGTGGCCTGCGGCGAGGTGAGCATCGAGCGCATGAGCGCGCGGGTCGGCGCGGGCAGCTCGCGGAGGCGGACGTCGAGCACCTCCTCCAGGTGCCGCGGGACGTCGTCGTGGTCGAGGTCGAGGTCGGCTCGCACCGCCAGGGCGAACAGGGCCTGCTTCGAGCCGTAGTGCTGCAGCACGAGCGACGGGTCGACGCCGGCGCGCCGGGCGATGCCGCGGATGGTGGCGCCGTCGCCGTGCGTGCCGAACTCCTCCTGGGCGGCCTCGAGGATACGGGCGGCGGTGGCCTCCCGGCGCTGCGCGCGGGTCGGCTGTTGGTCCGTCATGGTTTCACTCTACATCTGTTGAGCGACGTGCTAGCGTCGACTCAACAACCGATGAGCGAAACCTCGTCGCCGAGCCCAGGGGGCACCCATGAGGGACGACACCGACGACACCGACGACGCCGACCAGACCGACCTGCACGAGCTGGCCGACACCGCGACCCGCACGACCTCCCGCCAGGTGCTGGTCGTCGGTGCCACCCGCGGGCTCGGCCTGGCCCTGGCCGAGGAGTACGCGGGCAGGGGAGCGCACGTCGTGGCGACGGAGCGGTCGGACGGCCCGTCGGGCCTGCGCGCCCTCGCCGAGCACCACGGCGACGCCGTGGAGGTGGAGCGGCTCGACGTGACCCGGCCCGACCAGGTGGCCGCGCTCCGCGAGCGCCTGCGGGACCGGACGTTCGACCTGTTCCTGGTGGTCGCAGGCATCTCGCTCGCGCCGCAGGACGCCGCGGGCATCGACATCGCCACCGACGACTTCGCGCGCATGATGGAGACGAACGTGCTGGGCGTCATGCGCGCGGTGGAGGGCCTCGACGACCTCGTGGCCGCGGACGGCATCGTCGCGGTCATGTCGTCGGGACAGGGCAGCGTCGCGAACAACACGTCGGGCGGCTTCGAGGTCTACCGGGCGACGAAGGCCGCGCTGAACCAGATGGTGCGCAGCTACGCCGTGCGGCAGTCCGGTGGCTCCCGCAGCATCCTGCTGCTGGCGCCGGGCTGGGTGCGTACCGACCTGGGCGGCCCCGG
The DNA here is from genome assembly GCF_024124745.1 of Aeromicrobium sp. CnD17-E. Taxonomy (GTDB): domain Bacteria; phylum Actinomycetota; class Actinomycetes; order Propionibacteriales; family Nocardioidaceae; genus Aeromicrobium. The sequence goes on along the minus strand of NZ_JAMXRU010000068.1, from coordinate 9,444 downwards.
CGCGACGCTCGAGGTGTCCGAGAGCATCCCGCCGCTGGTCGACACGGTCGAGGCCCAGCGCGGCCGCCCGGGCCTGCGCTTCCTCGACCGCCACGGCGACGACGTGCCGTGGTGACCTCTCGATAGCACGGCGCCCGAGGGGCACCCGGGTCTGCCCACGTCGTGAGCAGGCCGCGGGGTGCCGGAGCGGCCGGGCGAGGGTGGCGGCCATGTCACTCACCGCACCTCTCGCCCGCACGCGGCGGCCGCGTCGGCCGGGACAGCCCCGCCGCGCCTGGCGTCGGGCGATCAGCCCCCTGGCGCTGCTCGCCGTCTGGCAGCTGGCGTCGAGCACCGGCGTGCTGCCGCGCGAGAAGCTCGACTCCCCGCTGAACGTCCTCGACTCGCTCGTGGGGCTGTGGACGGACGGACGGCTGCTCGACGCGATCCAGGTGTCCGTGACCCGGGTCCTCGTCGGCTTCGCCCTCGGCGCGGTCGTCGGCGTCGGCCTCGCCGTCGTCGCGGGACTGTCCCGGATCGGCGAGGACGTCGTCGACGCACCCATGCAGATGCTGCGCACGCTGCCGCACTTCGGGCTGCTGCCGCTGTTCATCCTCTGGTTCGGCATCGACGAGGCCCCGAAGTACGCGCTGATCGCGCTCGGCGTCGCGTTCCCGCTCTACGTCAACACGTTCGCCGGCATCCGCGGCGTCGACCCCAAGTACCTCGACGCGGCGCGGGCGTTCGGCCTCGGCTGGACCGAGCGGCTGCGGCACGTCGTGCTGCCCGGCGCGCTGCCGAGCACGCTCGTCGGCCTGCGGCTCAGCCTCGGCGTCGCCTGGCTGACCCTCATCGTCGCCGAGCAGATCAACACCACCGCCGGCATCGGCTACCTCGTCTCCGACGCGGCCGGGTTCGGCCGCACCGGCGAGGTGGTCGCCGGCCTGCTCATCTACAGCGTGCTCGGCCTGCTCACCGACGCGCTCGTCCGCATCCTCGAGAGGAAGGCCCTCGCATGGCGACTCGGCTGAACGCGCCCCACGCGCTGCGTCCCCCGACCGTCCCGCCCACCGTCCAGGTCCGCGGCCTGCGTCGCGCGTTCGGTGACACCGTGGTGCTCGACGACCTCGACCTCGACGTGGCACCTGGGGAGCTCGTCGCCCTCCTCGGGCGCAGCGGCTCGGGCAAGTCGACGCTGCTGCGCCTGCTGGCGGGCCTCGACGCCCCCGACGCCGGCACGGCCGAGGTCGACGGCGTCACCTCCGTCGCCTTCCAGGAGCCGCGGCTGCTGCCGTGGCGCCGGGTGGCGCAGAACGTGGCCCTGGGACTGCGGACCGGCAGCCGGCGCGAGCGTGACGAGCGGGCTCGGCAGCTGCTCGGCGAGGTCGGGCTGACGGAGAAGGCCGACGTCTGGCCCGTGACGCTGTCCGGCGGACAGGCCCAGCGCGCCTCGCTGGCCCGCGCGCTCGTGAGCGAGCCGGGCCTGCTGCTCCTCGACGAGCCGTTCTCGGCGCTCGACGCGCTGACCCGCATCGAGATGCACGACCTGCTGCTGCGTGTGTGGGCCCGTCACCGGGCGTCGGTGCTGCTGGTGACCCACGACGTCGACGAGGCCCTGCTGCTGGCCGACCGGGTCATCGTGCTCGACCAGGGAAGCGTCGCCCACTCCCTGCGCCTGGACCTGCCGCGCCCTCGCGCCCTGCACGACCCACGGCTCGTCGCCCACCGCGCGACCCTGCTCGACCAGCTCGGCGTCCGCACCGCCCACGCTGCCGCCAGTCCCACCACCGACACCGCCCAGGAGGCCGTCTCGTGAACCGTCCCCGTCTTGCCCTGCCCACCCTCCTCGCCGCCGCCGCGTTGGTGCTCACCGGCTGCGGCGGGTCGTCCAACGCCGACGCCGTCGGTGCCGACGGCACGGTCGACCTGTCGAAGGTGACGCTCGTGGTCGGCGACCAGAAGGGTGGCTCGGAGGCGCTCCTCACTGCCGCCGGCGAGCTCGACGACGTCGAGTACGACGTGCAGTGGAAGCCGTTCACGTCGGGTCCGCCCCTGCTGGACGCGGTCGCCAGCGGCGCCGTCGACGTCGGTGGCGTCGGCAACACGCCGCCGCTGTTCGCGATCGACCAGGACAAGAAGCTCAAGGTCGTGCAGGCGTCGAAGCAGGGCGCCCAGGGCGACGCGATCGTCGTGCCGAAGGGTTCCGACGTCACGTCCGTGGCCGACCTGAAGGGCAAGAAGGTCGCGGTCGCGAAGGGCAGCTCGGCGAACTACCACCTGCTCGCGCAGCTGAGGACCGCCGGCCTGACCCTCGACGACATCGACCCCGTGTGGCTGCAGCCGGCCGAGGGCCTGGCGGCGTTCACCGGCGGGCACGTCGACGCGTGGTCGATCTGGGACCCGTTCACCTCGCAGGCCGAGGTGGCCAACGGGGCGAAGGTCCTCGTGACGGGCGACGGCGTCGTCAACGGCCTGGCCTTCCAGGTGGCCTCCGACGAGGCCCTCGACGACCCGGCCACCGAGGCCGCCGTCAGCGACTACCTGCAGCGGCTCGCCCGCGCGCAGGCCTGGGCCAACTCGCACCGGTCGGAGTGGGCGAAGGCCTGGGCCAAGGAGACCGGCCTGCCCGCCGACGTGACGGAGAGCGCGATCGGGCGCCGCACCTACCAGCCGATCCCGGTCTCCGAGGCCGTGCCGTCGGAGCAGGACATGTGGGACGCGTTCGTCGCGCAGGGCCAGCTGAGCCGCGACGTGAGCCTGGCCGACTACTTCGACGACCGCTACGACGACGCCGTGCTCGCAGCGGCGAAGGGGGCGGGCGCATGACGGCGTTCCACTGGTTCCTGCCGACGACCGGCGACGGGCGCACGCTCGTCGGCGGCGGGCACGGCGTGCCCGGCGGCCTCGGCCACCCGGGCGACCGTGTCGGCACCGCCAACGCCTTCCGCCCACCGACGATCGACTACCTCGCGCAGGTGGCGCGCACGGCCGAGCTGCTCGACTACGAGGGCGTGCTGACGCCCACCGGCACGTGGTGCGAGGACGCGTGGCTCACCACGGCGGCGCTGGTGCGCGAGACGTCGCGGCTGAAGTTCCTCGTCGCGTTCCGCCCGGGCTCGATCGAGCCGACCCTCGCCGCGCAGATGGCCGCGACCTACCAACGCCTGTCGGGCGGGCGGCTGCTGCTCAACGTCGTCACCGGTGGGGAGCCGGCGGAGCAGGCGCGCTTCGGCGACCGGCTCACGCAGGAGCAGCGCTACGCCCGTACCGACGAGTTCCTCTCGGTCGTGCGCGGCGCGTGGGACGGCGGGTTCGACTTCGCGGGCGACTACTACGACGTCCGCGACGCCCGCACCCGCGAGGCGCCCGACCCGTTGCCCGAGCTGTACTTCGGCGGCTCGTCGCCGGCTGCCGGGCCGGTGGCCGCGAAGCACGTCGACGTCTACCTGACGTGGGGCGAGCCGGTCGACCTGGTGGCCGAGAAGCTCGACTGGATCCGCAGGCTGGCGAAGGAGCAGGGGCGCGAGCTGCGGTTCGGCATCCGGCTCCACGTCATCACGCGCGACACCAGCGAGGCGGCGTGGGCCGTCGCGCAGCAGATGCTCGACGAGCTCGACCCGGCAGTGGTCGCGCAGGCCCAGGACACGCTGGGGGCGTCGTTGTCGGTGGGTCAGCAGCGGATGCGTGCCCTGCACGAGGGACGGCGTGACGCGCGCGACGCCCACGACCTCGAGGTCGCGCCGGGACTGTGGGCCGGCGTCGGCCTCGTCCGCGGCGGGGCGGGCACGGCGCTCGTCGGGTCGCACCGCGAGGTGGCCGAGCTGGTGGAGCAGTACCGCGCCATCGGCATCGAGGAGTTCGTGCTCTCGGGCTACCCGCACGTCGAGGAGGCGTACTGGTTCGCCGAGGGTGTTCGCCCCCTCCTCGGCTGACCCGCGCTCACCCCGTGCCGGCGGTGGATCCTCCACCGGAGAAGCGGCCCGTGAGGTGGCGTTCGCACCGCCCGGGGCGTGCGTGCCCGCGCGGTCGATCCTCCACCGGACGGGGGCCGTTCTCGGTGGAGAAGTCACCGCCCGGCCGGCGCGAGACCAGCCGTCGGCCCTGACCGTCCCAAGTCGTACGATGGCGCAAGATCATCGCGTCGCGGCCTGAGCAGCTGAGGTCGTGGCCCCTGTCCCTCACTCGTCCTACGCCGGAGCCAGACCATGACGAACGACGACCTGCAGCGCGAGGCCGCCGACCCCCACACCTCCGCAGCCCGCCTGCACGAGATCGCCCAGGCAGACCGCGAGGTCTGGCCCCTCATCGCCGCCCACCCCCACGCCTACGACGGGCTCCTCGAGTGGCTCGGCGAGCACGGTGACGACACCGTCCGGGAGGCGATCGCCGCCCGCGCCGCGGCCGTGCCCCCGCCGCCTCCGCCGCCTCAGCCACCGGGACCGCCGGCCCCGCCCGCGCCCCCCACGCAGGAGAGCCCTGTGCAGGAGGCCCCGGTCGAGGAGCCGCCCGTCGCCGAGCCGACCGTCCGGCTCGAGCCGACCCCGAACCCGACAGAGGTCGCGCCGGCTGCGGCCGCAGCACCCGCGCCCGCGGCGCAGCCGACCACCCCGACCCAGACCACCCCGACCCCCGTCGCGCTCGAGAGCGACGGCACGGGGAGCGACGGCACTGGGAGAAGCGAGGGAGCCGGCAGCGGCGGGACGAGCGTCGCCCGCGTCCTGCTCGTGCTCGGCGTCATCGCCGCGCTCGTCGCGGGCGGCTACTTCGGCATCCGGGCGCTGACCGGCGACGACGACTCGAGCAGCTCGGTCGCCTCGTCCGCGGCCGGGAAGTCCGACGACAAGGGCAGCGACGACAGCGGCGACGCGAGCGGGTCGGGCGACTCCGAGGAGTTCTGCTCGGTCATGAAGGACCTGCGCGACAGCAGCCTCAGCAGCCTCGACAACCTCAACAGCCAGGGCGGCACCCCGGACCTCGACGCCCTGCGCAAGCAGCTCGACGAGACGGCAGCCAAGTACGAGGCGCTGCGCAAGGCGGCCCCCGCGGAGATCGCCGACGACGTGAAGGTCCTCGCCGACCTCATGTCGAGCTCGGCCTCGGCCAGCAGCTCGGGAGGCACCAGCCCGTTCGCGGACTTCTCGTCCAAGGAGTACCTCGACGCCTCGACGAAGGTGTCGCAGTACTACTACACGCACTGCTCGAGCTGAGGCACCGGTCCCGGTGAGGACCGGCTCCTCCTGACCCCCGCCCGGCGGCGCAGGGTCAGGAGGGGCCGGCCGCCTCGCGGGCGCGGAGGATGTCGCACACCCGGTGGGCGTTGTGGTCGACGTGCGCGAAGACGGCCGCGGCCGCAGCCGTCGTGTCGCCGCTCTCGATGGCCGCGAGGATCTCGGCGTGCTCGGAGACGATCGTCGTCGGGTCGTCGTACTCGCGGGTCTCCTTCGACAGCACCGTCAGGTAGTACCTGAGCTCGGTCGTGAGGTCGCGGTAGAAGTCGTCGATCCGGGTGTTGCGCAGGAGCCCGACGATCGACGCGTGGAACGCGAGGTCCGCCGTGACGATGTCGCGCACCTGGTGGGTGTCGGCCGCCCGTGACAGCTCGGCGAGTGCGTCGCGGACGGCGCCGAGCTCGTCGCTCTCGCGCGGCACCCGTACGGCCGCGGTCTCCAGGTGCAGGCGGGCGTCGTAGAGCGCCATGACGCTCTCGGAGGTCGGCGCGATGACGACGGCGCCCCGGTTGACCTCGTAGTTCACCAGGCCGCCCAGCTCGAGGATGCGCACGGCCTCGCGGACGGTGTTGCGGGAGATGCCGAGCTCGGCGGCGATGGCGCTCTCGCGCAGGCGCGTGCCCGGGCTGAAGTGCCCGGACATGATGAGGTCGGACAGGCCTTCGGCGACCTGCTGGGCGGCGGTCGTGCGCCGGACGGCGATGTCGAGTGACGTCATGACTGCACAGTAATTCAGGAATCGTCCTTGCGTCTAGCAGTTCAACTGTCATACAGTTCGTGTCATGACGGATCGAGCCCTCTGGCACGGACAGGCGCACATGCCGACGTCCCAGGCGCAGCGCCTCGTCGTCACCGACGGCGACGGCGCGTGGCTCACGACGAGCGACGGCCAGCGCCTGCTCGACGCGACGGCCGGCCTCTGGCACGCCAACGTCGGCCACGGCCGCGAGCGGATCGCGCGGGCCGCCTACGAGCAGATGCGCAGGCTCGAGACGTACCACGTGTTCGGGCGCTTCGCGAACGAGCCGGCGCTCGACCTCGCCGACCGGCTCGCCGACCTCGGCCCGGTGCAGGGCGGTCGGGTGATGCTCACCAGCGGTGGCTCCGACTCCGTCGACCTCGCCTGCAAGCTCGTCCGCCGCCACTGGCAGCTGGAGGGACGGCCCGAGAAGACGGTCGTCGTCAGCCGGGAGACCGCCTACCACGGGCTGCACGGCTTCGGCACCAGCATCGCGGGCCTGCCCTACAACCGCGAGGGCTACGGCAGCGCCTCGCTCGTGCCGGAGACCCTGCGCATCCCCGCCCACGACCTCGCCGCGGCCCTCGCGCAGCTCGACGCCTTCGGGACCGACCGGGTCGCGGCGATCATCCTCGAGCCCGTCATCGGCACAGGTGGCGTGTTCGGCCCCGTCGAGGGCTACCTCGAGGGACTGCAGGCCTTCGCCCGGGAGCGCGACGTCCTCCTCGTGGTCGACGAGGTCATCACCGGCTTCGGGCGCACGGGCGCCATGTTCGCGTCCGAGCGCTACGCGCTCGAGCCCGACCTCGTGCTCATGGCCAAGGGCCTCACGTCGGGGTACGCCCCGCTGGGGGCCGTGCTCGTCGCGCCGCGGGTCGCCGACCGCTTCTTCGACGGCGACGACGCGCCGATGTTCCGGCACGGCCTGACCTACTCCGGGCACGCCACGGCGTGCGCCGTCGCGCACGCCAACCTCGACGTCCTCGAGGAGGAGAACCTCGTCGAGCGCGCCGCCCACCTCGAGAAGGTGCTGGCCGACGCCGTGCAGCCGCTCGCCGACCACCCCCTGGTCCACGAGGTCCGTGCCGGTGCGGGGTTCCTCGCCGGCGTCCAGGTCGTCGACGAGGTGAGGGGCGACGACGTCGCCCAGGAGTGCGTCCGCCGCGGTGTGCTCACCCGGACCATCCACGCCAACACGTTGCAGATCTGCCCCCCGTTCGTCACGACCGAGGACGAGGTCCAGCTCGTCGCGACGACCGTCGCCGACGCGCTCGACACGTTCTGACCCGCCGACCCCTGCTCACGAAGGAGCCTGCATGACCATCGACCTCGCCGACTACGACGCCCTCAGCTTCGACTGCTACGGCACCCTCATCGACTGGGAGGCGGGCATCGCCGCCGTCCTCGCCCCGTGGGCGGCGGAGGTCGGGCTCGACCTCTCCGACGAGGACCTGCTGCTGGCGTACGCCGACCAGGAGGCGCGGGTCGAGGCCGAGCACGGCGACTGGCTGTACTCCGACGTGCTCGCCGAGGCGTTCCGCGGCACGGGGGAGAAGCTCGGTGCTGCCGTGAGCGACACCTGGGCGGCGAGGCTCGGCGGCTCGGTGCCCGACTGGCCGGCGTTCGAGGACTCCACCGAGGCGCTGCGCTCGCTCGCGCAGGACTACCAGCTCATCATCCTGTCCAACGTCGACCACGCGAGCTTCGCGGGCTCCGCGGCCCGTCTCGAGGTCCCGTTCGACCGCGTCATCACCGCCCAGGACGTGAAGGCCTACAAGCCGGCACCGCAGCACTTCGAGGCGCTCGACGTCGCGCTCGAGGAGATGGGGGTACCGCGCGAGCGGCTGCTCCACGTCGCGCAGAGCCTCTTCCACGACCACGTGCCGGCCAAGCGCCACGGCCTGCCCTCGGTCTGGATCAACCGCCGGCACGCGCGTCCGGGCTGGGGCGCCACGCCCGAGCCCCAGGGCGAGTTCTCCTACGACCTCGAGTTCCCCTCGATGATCGCCTTCGCGGAGGCGGCCCGCGCCGCACGGACGTGAGATGACCGCGACCCTGCTCGCGCCGCCGGACGACGACCTCCGGACGCGCCTCGTCGCCGCGTGCCCGGGCGTGCGCGTCGACACCACCGCGGGCACGCGGGCGCGCTACGCCTACGACGCCTCGAGCTACCGGGTCGCGCCGCTCGCGGTCGCCTTCCCCGCCGACGTCGCGGAGCTGCAGCAGCTCCTGCGCGCGTGCGCCGACCTCGCGGTCCCGGTGACCGTGCGCGGCGGCGGCACGAGCATGGCGGGCAACGCGATCGGCGAGGGTCTGGTCATCGACACGTCGCGCAGCCTGCGCCGCGTGCTGTCCGTCGACGCCGAGGCCCGCACCGCGACCGTGGAGGCGGGGGTGGTCCTCGACGACCTCGCTCGCGAGCTGCGGCCGCACGGCCTCGCGTTCGCGCCCGACCCGTCGTCGAAGTCACGCGCCACGATCGGCGGGATGCTCGGCAACGACGCCTGCGGCAACCACTCGGTGCGGTGGGGGCGCACGTCGAGCCACGTCGTCGAGGTCGAGGTGCTGCTCTCCGACGGCACCCACGTGCGCGTCGCGGACGGCGTGACCGCCGTCGATCCCGACGACGCCGCAGCCGTGCGACGAGCCGCCGAGCTCGAGGCCGAGCTGCGCACCATGGCGCGCGAGAACCTCGCGATCCTGCGCACCGAGCTCGGCCGCATCGGACGCCAGGTGTCGGGCTTCCACCTCGACGAGCTCCTGCCCGAGCGCGGCTTCGACGTCGCGCGGGCCCTCGTCGGGTCCGAGGGCACCTGCGCGGTCGTGGTCACCGCCACGGTCCGACTGGTCGAGCCGCCCGCGGCGACGTCGCTGCTCGTCCTCGGGTACGCCGACGTCGTCGACGCCGCGACCGACGTGCCCCTGATCCTGCCCTTCGAGCCCACGGCGACGGAGGGCATCGACGACGCGATCGTCGCGACGATGCTCGCGCGTCGCGGCCCCGACTCGGTCGCTGCGCTGCCGCAGGGACGGGCCTGGCTGTACGTCGAGCTCGACGGCCCGACGCAGGCGGCCGTGCAAGCGCGGACGGACGAGCTGCTGACGGCACTGCACGCCGCCGGCCGGCTGGTGGAGGGGGTCGTGGTCGACGACCCCGTGCAGCGCGCCTCGCTGTGGCGCGTCCGCGAGGACGGCGCCGGCCTCTCGACCCGCCCCGACGCGACCACGCAGACGTGGGCCGGGTGGGAGGACGCCGCCGTCGACCCGTCGCGGCTGGCCGACTACCTGCGCGACTTCCGGGCGCTCACCGCCGAGCACGGTCTGTCCGGCGTGCTCTACGGGCACTTCGGTGCCGGGTGCGTGCACGTTCAAGCCGTTCGCGTGGGAGGAGCTGCGCGACGTCGACGTCGTGCTGCCGCTGCTGCACGGACCCTGGGGTGAGGACGGCACCGTGCAGGGTCTGCTCGAGGTCGCGGGCGTGCGCTACGTGGGGGCCGG
>NZ_JAMXRU010000067.1 GCF_024124745.1 Aeromicrobium sp. CnD17-E | reverse complement strand
GTGGCGGTCGTGGCGGAGGCCGTCGGGCTGGACGCCGCCTGCGCGGCCGCCGACCTGGTGGTCTCCGGCGAGGGCTCCTACGACCACACCTCGCGCAGCGGCAAGGTCGTGCACGGGGTCGCCCAGGTGGCGGGACGGCACGCCCGACCGTGCGTGGCGGTCGCCGGTCGGGTGACGGTGGGCGCACGGGAGATGCGGGCCATGGGCGTCGAGTCGGCGTACGCGATGCTCGACCTGGTGGGGGAGGAGCGCTCGTTCGCGGACCCGTCGGGCGCGCTGGCCGACGTCGCCGAGCGGGTGGCGCGCACCTGGTCGCGCTGATCGGTGCCCCGCGCGTCCGCGCCCGGCGAGGGATCTCCTGAGGATCGGCGCGTACGATGGAATGGAACCGGCTTCCTCCTGGTTGTCCACCAGGAGAGCACCCGAGACCGACGGAGATGACATGAGCGTCGACAGCAGCACCACCCCCGAGACCACCGAGACCGCCGCCCCGGCCGACGGTGTGAACCTGTCCGCGAACGCTGCGGAGAAGGTGCGGAGCCTGCTCGCCCAGGAGGGTCGCGACGACCTCGCCCTGCGCATCGCGGTGCAGCCCGGCGGCTGCTCGGGCCTGCGCTACCAGCTGTTCTTCGACGAGCGCACGCTCGACGGCGACGAGGTCCGCGACTTCGACGGCGTGAACGTCGTCGTCGACCGCATGAGCCTGCCGTACCTGCACGGCGCGTCGATCGACTTCGTCGACACGATCGAGAAGCAGGGCTTCACCATCGACAACCCGATGGCGACCGGCTCCTGCGCCTGCGGCGACAGCTTCCACTGATGGAGTGACCTCGGGAGCTTTGCGATCGAGCCACCTCGCGAGCCCTGCGAGCGACGGTGGCGAGAGGTCGAGTGGTGCACCGGCGAAGCCGGTCCCGCTGTATCGAGACCTCCAAGCGGTCCAGACCCCGCCACGAGGTGAGCGACGGAGCATGACCGCCCAGAGCGGTCTCGAGCAGCCACCCGGCACGAGCGGCGCGACGCGACGTCACGCCCGACTTCCTCACACGACGGCCCCCTGCGGACGCAGGGGGCCGTCGTCTAGTCTCGTCTGGTGCATCTCGCGATCGCCGGCTCTGTGGCCACCGACCATCTGCAGGTCTTCTCGGGGAAGTTCTCGGACTCCCTGGTCCCGGACCAGCTCGACAAGCTGTCCGTCTCGTTCCTGGTGGAGGACCTCGACGTCCGCCGCGGCGGGTGCGCCGCGAACATCGCGTTCGGCCTGGCGGCGCTGGGGCTGCGGCCGACGCTGGTGGCGTCGGTGGGGCGTGACTTCGCCGACCAGGGCTACCAGCAGTGGCTGGAGGACGCGGGCGTCGACTGCTCGCGCGTGCACGTGTCGCCCGACAAGCACACGGCGCTGTGCACGATCACGACCGACGACGCGCACGCGCAGATCGTCACGTTCTACGCCGGCGCGATGGCCGACGCCCGCACGATCGACGTGCTCGAGCTCGGCGACTTCGACCTCGTCCTCATCGGCCCGGACGACCCCGAGGCGATGAACCGGCACACGGCGGCGTGCCGCGAGGCGGGGGTGCCGTTCGCGGCGGACCCGTCGCAGCAGCTGGCGTGGGCCGACGGCGACCTGATCCGCGACCTCGTCGACGGTGCGGCCTACCTCTTCAGCAACGACTACGAGTCGGCGCTCATCCAGACGAAGACCGGCTGGAGCGAGGACGAGGTGCAGGCGCACGTCGGCACGCGCGTCGTGACCCGCGGCAAGGACGGCGTGACGGTCTACCCGTCCGACGGCGCGCCGATCGAGGTCGCGGCGATCCCCGACGTCGACGCGGTCGACCCCACGGGCGTCGGCGACTCCTTCCGCGGCGGGTTCCTCGCGGGCGTGGCCGCCGGCCTGGACCTGGAGCGGTCGGCGCAGATCGGCTGCACGATCGCGGCCAGCGTCGTCGAGACGACGGGTACCCAGGAGTACACGCTGACGCGCGAGGCGTTCCTCGACCGTCTGGGCTCGGCCTACGGCGACGACGCGCGGGCCGAGGTGTCCGCCGCGCTGGACCTCGCGTGAACGTCCCCGACACGGCTCGGGGCAAGGGTGCCCTTACCTGCTCGACGAGCGACGAGTGAGGGTACTGTGAACAGGTCATCGCATGAGTGGTGTGGACAAGAAAGGCGCCTCGTGGGTCGGATGAAGCTGGCGGCTGCTGTCGTCGTCGCAGTTCTCCTGAGTGGTTGCTCGCCCGTCGCGGACCACGACATCAAGCGCCTCGCGCTTCCTGTCGCCGCCAGTGACCGGTCGCAGCCCGTGTGGGACCTGTGGCTCGGCGCCTGGATCGCCGTGCTGGTCGTGTTCGTGCTCGTCTTCGGGCTCATCGTCTACGCCTCCGTGCGCTACCGCCGTCGCAGCGACGACGAGGTGCCGACGCAGGTGCGCTACAACCTGCCGCTCGAGGCGCTGTACACGATCGCCCCGGTGATCGTCGTCGCGGTGTTCTTCTTCCACACCGTCACGAGCCAGAACGAGGTGCTCGAGAAGGTCGACAACCCCGACCACACGATCGAGGTCGTCGGCTCGAAGTGGCAGTGGGCCTTCAACTACCTCGACGAGGACGCCACGCAGGGCGAGGACGTCTACGACTTCGGCACGCCCGACCAGCCGGCCGAGCTCTGGCTGCCGAAGGGCGAGTCGGTGCGCTTCAACCTGCGCAGCCCCGACGTGATCCACTCCTTCTGGATCCCCGAGTTCTACTTCAAGATGGACGTCGTCCCCGGGCGTGAGAACACGTTCGACATGACGCCGACGCGCGAGGGCACGTTCACCGGACGGTGCGCCGAGCTGTGCGGGCTGTACCACTCGCGGATGATCTTCAAGGTCAACGTGGTCTCGCCCGAGGAGTACGAGGCCCACCTCCAGGACCTCGTCAGGATCGGTCAGATCGGTGCCCCCGCGGGACAGAAGGAGGCCGACGCGGTCGCCGGTCTGCGCGGCGCCGACACGGAGGACGACCAGGACGTCCAGGACGGAGCGGGTAACTGATGGCCACCACTGCGGCATTCGACGACGGTCGGGAGACCACCACCGTCCGTCGCGAGACGACGCTCGGCCAGAAGGTCGTCACGATCATGACGACCACCGATCACAAGGTGATCGGCAACATGTACCTGGCGACGTCCTTCATCTTCTTCCTGATCGGCGGCGTGCTCGCGCTGGCGATCCGCGCGAACCTCATGCAGCCCGGCTCGAACCTGCTGTCGGACGAGGCCTACAACCAGGCCTTCACGATGCACGGCACGATCATGCTGCTGATGTTCGCGACGCCGCTGTTCTTCGGCTTCGGCAACGCGATCATGCCGCTGCAGATCGGTGCGCCCGACGTCGCGTTCCCGCGCCTGAACATGTTCAGCTACTGGCTGTACCTGTTCGGCTCCACGATCGTGGTCTCCGGCCTGTTCGTGCCCGGCGGCGCGGCCAGCTTCGGCTGGTTCGCCTACGCCCCGCTGTCGGACGGCGTCAACTCGCCCGGCATCGGCGGTGACCTCTGGGTCATGGGTCTGTGGATGTCGGGTCTGGGCACGATCCTCGGTGCCGTCAACTTCATCACCACGATCTTCTGCATGCGCGTGCCCGGCATGACGATGTTCCGCATGCCGATCTTCGTGTGGAACACGCTGGTCACCAGCCTGCTGGTGCTCATCGCGTTCCCGATCTTCGCCGCCGCGCTCCTGACGCTGGCCGCGGACCGGATGCTCGGGGCGCACGTGTTCGACGCCGCGAACGGTGGCCCGATCCTGTGGCAGCACCTGTTCTGGTTCTTCGGGCACCCCGAGGTGTACATCATCGCGCTGCCGTTCTTCGGCATCATCTCCGAGATCCTGCCGGTCTTCAGCCGCAAGCCGATCTTCGGCTACGTCGGTCTCGTGGCCGCGACGCTGCTGATCGCGGCGCTCTCGGTGGCGGTGTGGGCGCACCACATGTTCGTCACGGGTGCGGTCGACCTCGCGTTCTTCAGCTTCATGACGTTCCTGATCGCGGTGCCGACCGGGGTGAAGTTCTTCAACTGGATCGGCACGATCTGGGGCGGGAGCATCTCGTTCGACACCCCCATGGTGTTCTCGCTCGGCTTCCTCGTGACCTTCCTCTTCGGTGGTCTGACGGGCGTCATCCTGGCGTCGCCGACGCTGGACTTCCCGCTCTCGGACTCCTACTTCGTCGTGGCGCACTTCCACTACGTCGTCTTCGGCACCGTGGTGTTCGCGATGTTCGCCGGCTTCTACTACTGGTGGCCGAAGCTCACCGGGCGGATGCTCGACGAGAAGCTCGGCAAGATCCACTTCTGGCTGCTGTTCATCGGCTTCCACATGACCTTCCTCGTCCAGCACTGGCTGGGTGTCGAGGGCATGCCGCGCCGCTACGCCGACTACGGCCCCAACGACGGCTTCACGACGCTGAACGAGATCTCCTCGATCGGTGCCTTCCTGCTCGGTGCCTCGACGCTGCCGTTCCTGTGGAACGTGTGGAAGTCGCGCAAGAGCCCGCTGGTCAAGCTCGACGACCCGTGGGGCTGGGGTCGCTCGCTGGAGTGGGCCACGAGCTCGCCCCCGCCGCGGCACAACTTCCACTCCCTGCCCCGGGTCCGCAGCGAGAGCCCCGCGTTCGACCTGCACCACCCGGAGATCGCCGAGCTGGAGCTGCTGCACAACCCCGACGAGGGCGGCGTCTTCGCCGACGCCCCGAACACGAACGGCAAGGGTGCGGCCATCAAGGACGCCAAGCAGCAGAAGGACGGTGAGTGACCGATGAAGGGCATGAAGGCCGAGTACTGGGTCATCATCTCCTGCGGGATCTTCTTCGTCTTCATCGCGCCCGTGTACTGGGTGCTGACGGAGGACCCGACGGGCACCACGGCGCTCGTCATGACGTTCCTGCTGTGCGCGCTGCTCGGCTTCTACCTCTACGTGGTCGCCAAGCAGATCCCGGCCCGTCCGGAGGACCTCGACGATGCCGAGATCGCCGACGGTGCGGGTGAGCTGGGCTTCTTCCCGCCGTACAGCTGGTGGCCGCTCTACTGCGCCCTGGCGCTCGGGACGATCGTCCTGGGCGTCGTCGTGGGCTGGTGGCTGTTCATCATCGGCGCCACCATCGGCGCGGTGACGGTCTGCGGCTGGGTGTACGAGTACTACCGGGGCGTGCACGCCCACTGACTGGTCGGTGCGTTCGTGCTCACCACGTAGAATGACGCGGTGAGCACGACGAACCGTTCCCTGCGCCTGCTGGTGGGTGCCGTCCTCCTGGTCACCCTGGGGGCCTGCACGGCCGCCCGTTCCGAGCAGCCGTCGGCGACACCGACGCAGCAGCCGGCCACGGTGAGCGCGAACGTCGAGGACCAGGCGTCCGACGTCCCCGTCGACACGGTCGTCTCGGTCGAGGTGCAGCACGGCACCGTCACGGAGGCGTCGCTGACGTCGTCGGACGGCAAGCAGGTCGTCAAGGGCGAGGGCGGGGACGGTCGCTGGGCGGCCACGTCGCGGCTGGAGCCCGGCACCGCGTACACGCTGACCGCACAGGCGGAGGGCACCGACGGGAAGCCAGCGAAGCTGGTGCGCACCTTCACGACGCGGGCCCTGACGCTGGACCAGCAGACGTACCCGGCGGTCGCCCCGCTCGCGAACGAGACGGTGGGCGTGGGCATGCCGGTCATCGTGACGTTCGACGTGCCCGTGGAGAACAAGAAGCTGTTCGAGCAGCACATGCACGTCACCTCCACCCCGAAGGTCGAGGGTGCCTGGCACTGGATGAGCGACACGGTGGTGCACTACCGGCCGAAGGAGTTCTGGCCCGCCGGGACGAAGGTGTCCGTCGACCTCGACCTCAACAGCCTGCCCGCCGGCAACGGCGTGTACGGCCAGCAGGACCAGCACGTGCCGTTCACGGTAGGACGTCGCATCGTGTCGACGGTCGACGTCGCGCGGCACACGCTGACGATGAACGTCGACGGCCGCGACGTGCGCACCATCCCGGTCTCGACCGGCAAGCCGGGCCACGAGACCCGCGGCGGCACGAAGGTCATCATGGAGAAGTTCGCGTCGGTCGACATGGACGCCGCCTCGACGGGAGTCTCGGAGTCCGACCCCGACTACTACGACATCAGCGACGTCCGGTGGGCGATGCGGGTGACGAACTCCGGCGAGTTCCTTCACGCCGCCCCCTGGTCGGTCGGCTCCCAGGGCCGGGAGAACGTGAGCCACGGCTGCGTCGGCATGAGCACCGCCGACGCCCAGTGGATCTACGACCAATCGCGCCGCGGCGACGTCGTGAAGTTCGTCAACAGCGGCCGCTCCCTCGAGGAGAACAACGGCTGGACCGACTGGAACACCCGCTGGAGCGACTGGGTCCAGGGTTCCGCCCTCAAGCGCGCGTCCTGACCCCCTCCGGCCCGTCCGGCGGGGGAAAGTGGGCTCGGGCGCGCCTGCGCGTCCTGCCTGCGTGTGGGGCGGCTGAGGGCTCGTCCTGCGGGTTCTCTCTCGGGTGGGGCTGCGTTGGTGCGGCTTCGTGGTCGGTTGGGGCTGCGCTGGCGCGGCTTCGTGGTCGGTTGGGGTTGCGTTGGCGCGGCTTCGACTCGTCCTGCGCTCCGAAAGGGCCTCGACCGGGCGGCTGGCGACTGCGCTGGTCTGGGGTCTCGGGCTGCGGGTTGGTGTTGAGGGTCGAGCGGTGGGTTTGCCACCGCATCGCCGAGGGTCAGACGTGGCAGAGGTTCTCCCTTCTCGTGGACCGTGCCACGAGAAGGGAGAAGCGCTGCCCACCCCACCCCCAAGGGCACCCACGATTCTTCCTTCATGCGCTGAGACTCGAACGCTTCTGCGTTGGTGACGGGATCCCGTAGGGAACGCAGAAGCCTCGGAGTCCCACGCACGAACGCAGATCCCTGCGTCCGACGCGGGCCACAGCCCGAGTGCCCAACCCAACGCTGCTGCCAGCCGCCCGGTCGAGGCCCTTTCGGAGACCACCCCCAGCGCCAGCCGAGGCAGCGCAGCAACAAGCCCAGACCCCCTCAGCCAGGGCACCACCAAGCCCAGACCCCCGGCGCCAGCGCACCACCAAGGCCACGACCACCGCAGCCAACGCAACCTCGAGGACGACGACCCCATGACCCGCAGGGCAGGGGGAGGGGACGACGAAGGGCCCCGGAGTGCTCCGGGGCCCTTCGTCGTGCGTGCGGTCGGTCAGTGCGACTTCGGGATGCCGGTCTCCGACACGCCCTGGAAGTCCTCACCGAGGTGCACCGGGTGGCCCTCGATCTCGGCCAGGTGCTCGTCGGCGTGCTCGACCTCGGCCAGCGTCGGCTTGTCGATCGCACCCTTGTAGTAGAACGAGCGCACCCGGTGGCGGACCTTCGCGACCCGGCCGTGCGGCAGCGCGACGCCGTTCTCGTCCGTCTCGGCCGGAGCCTCGAGCGCCGGGAGGCGGTCGTGCGCCGTGAGGCGGTACTGCTCCGTGACCGGGAGCGGGGCGTGACGCTCCGCGTAGCTGCCGTCGGGCGAACGCTCGATGACACCGGTCTCGTAGCCGTGCAGGATCTTGTTCTGGTCGGCGCGCTGCAGACCGATGCAGATCCGTCGCGTGATGATGAACGCGATCACCGGGAACAGGAAGATGCCGATCCGGAAGATGTGCGTCAGCGCGTTGATGCTCAGGTGGAACTGCGTGGCGATGATGTCGTTGCCGCCGGCAGCCCAGCCGACACCGTAGAACGTCATGCCGGCGACACCGAGACCCGTGCGGGTCGGGGCGTTGCGCGGACGCTCCAGCAGGTGGTGCTCACGCTGGTCGCCGGTCACCCAGCGCTCCACGAACGGCCACAGGGCGAGGACCGTGAACAGCAGGCCCAGTCCGCCGACACCCGGGATGAAGACGTTCCAGCTCCAGGTGTGGCCGAGGAAGGTGCTCTCCCAGTTCGGCATGATGCGCACGAGACCCTCGGAGAAGCCCATGTACCAGTCGGGCTGCGAGCCGGCCGTGACCTCCGACGGGTTGTACGGACCGTACGCCCACACCGGGTTGATCTGCACCAGCGCGCCCATGAGGGCGGTGAAGCCGAAGACGACGAAGAAGAAGCCGCCGGCCTTGGCCGCGTACACGGGGAGCATCGGGTAGCCGACCACGTTGTCGTTCGTGCGTCCGGCGCCCGGCCACTGCGTGTGCTTGTGGTAGACGAGCAGCAGCATGTGCGCGGCGATCAGCCCGAGCAGCAGCGCGGGGATCAGCAGGATGTGCGCCATGTACAGGCGGGGGATGATCTCCTCGCCCGGGAACTCGCCGCCGAAGATGAAGAACTCCAGGTAGGAGCCGACGAGCGGGATCGAGCGGATGAGACCGTCGACGAAGCGCAGGCCCGTGCCCGACAGCAGGTCGTCGGGGAGCGAGTAGCCCGCGAAGCCCTCGACCATGCCGAGCGCCAGCAGACCGACGCCGATGAGCCAGTTGATCTCACGCGGCTTGCGGTACGCGCCCGTGAAGAAGATGCGCAGCATGTGGGCGAGCATCGCGCCGACGAACAGCGCTGCGGCCCAGTGGTGGATCTGCCGCATGAGCAGACCGCCGCGGATGTCGAAGGAGATGTGCAGCGTCGAGGCGTAGGCCTGCGACATCTCCAGCCCACGGAACGGGGCGTAGGAGCCGTCGTAGACGACCTCGGACATGCTCGGCTGGAACCAGAACGTCAGGAAGACGCCGGTGAGCAGCAGCACGACGAAGCTCCACAGGGCGATCTCGCCCAGCATGAACGACCAGTGCTCCGGGAAGACCTTGCGCAGGTTCTTCTTCGCCACCCCGGCCAGTCCGAGGCGGTCGTCGAGCCAGCCGACGGGACCAGCGGCCTTCTTGCCGAAGCCCGTGTCCTCGACCGGCGTGTAGGTGTCAGTGCTCATGACTCACCATCCAGTCTCTTCTGGTCGCGCGCAAGCTCGGGATAGCTGGGCGCCACGATCTCGGGGAAGTCGCTCATCGCGATGATGTAGCCCTCGGAGTCCACGCCGAGCGGCAGCTGCGGCAGTGGACGGTGGGCGGGGCCGAAGATGACCTTGCCGTTGTCGGCGAGGTCGAACGTCGACTGGTGGCAGGGGCAGAGCAGGTGGTGCGTCTGCTGCTCCCACAGCGAGATCGGGCAGCCGACGTGCGTGCAGATCTTGGAGTAGCAGAGGATGCCGTCGATGCCCCAGTTCTCGCGACCCTCGGAGGGCGTGATGTCCTCCGGGCGCATGCGCACGACGATGATGGCGGCCTTCGACTTGGCCGCGAGGAGCTCGTGGCCGTGGACCTCGGCCTCCTCCTCGCCCTCGGCGGGGAAGAAGACGGCCGGCTCGGCGTTGATGAGCTGACCGACCTCGATCTCCTCGGGGCGGATGGGCAGGCCCGAGACGTCGTTGACGACGCGCATGCCCTTCTTCCAGACGGTCTCGTCCTGGCCGTGGGGGAGCGGGCCGAGGTCGCGCAGCAGCACGACCGACGGGACCGCGAGCGCGCCCACGGAGAGGAAGAGGCTGTTGCGGATGAGTGGACGACGCCCGACGCCCGACTCCTGCAGGCCGGCGTTGATGTCGGCCATGACGGCCTCGCGGTCCTCGGCGGAGGAGCGGGCCGGGTGACGCATCTCGACCATCTCGTGGTCGCCCATGAGCTTCTTGGCCCACTGGATGATCCCGACGCCGATCAGCAGCAGACCGCCGCCGAGCGTCGCGCCGAGCGCGAAGTTCGACGCGGACCAGTTGAGGAACGTCTGGTCGGAGTCGATCGCGAAGTAGGAGACCGCGAACAGCACGAACAGCAGCGCCGCGACCGTGAACATGCCGGAGATCTGACGCTCGGCGCGGCGCTCCTGCGCCGGGTCGACGTCGGTGGGCCGCCACTGGTGCGGCTGCAGGCCCGGGTCCTGCACCGGCTCGGTGCGGACGGGGGTGCTGCTGCTGTCGTGGGACTGGATCTCGTCACTCATCTCGTTCAGGCCTTCTTCTTCTTCGATCGCGCTCCGTGGGCACCGATCCAGATCGCGAAGCCGATCAGACCGCCGATGCCGAGGACCCAGACGAACACGCCGTCGACGACCGGGCCGAGGCCGCCGCCGCCGATGCCGCCGTAGTTCGGCTGCTCCTGGACGCGCTTGATGTAGGCGATGACGTTGCGCTTGTCCTCAGGGGTGATGAGGTCGTCGTTGAAGACCGGCATCTGCTGCGGCCCGGTGACCATGGCCTCGTAGATGTGCTTGGCGCTGACGCCCTTGAGCGTCGGGGCGTAGCGGCCGTTCGGCAGCGCGCCGCCGGCGCCGACGGAGTTGTGGCAGGCGGTGCAGTTGGTGCGGAAGAACTCGCCGCCCTCGCGCAGGCCCTCGACGTCGACGTCCTGGTAGTTGAGGTACTCCTCGGCCGGGATGGCCGGCCCGGGGGCCAGCGACGCGATGTACGCGGACAGCTGGCGCGTCTCCTCGGCGTCGTACTCGGGTGCCTTGCGCGGCGCCTGCGGGGCGCTCTGCGCCATCGGCATGCGGCCGGTGCCGACCTGGAAGTCGACGGCGGCGGCGCCGACGCCGATCAGCGACGGCCCGTAGTTGCCGCCGTCCTTGGTCGTGATGCCCTCGGCGTTCTGCCCGTGGCAGCTGGCGCAGCCGATGAGGAAGAGCTCGCGCCCCGCCTCGACGTCGCGTGCCGTGTACTGCTCCGCCTGTGCGGGCTTCGGGGCGAGCGCGGACCAGAGCCCGGCCGCGGCCACGAGACCGAGCACCAGGACGACGAGTCCGGCGAGGGGGTGACGGCGGCGGGTCGACAGAGTGCGCACCGAGAACCTCATTCCTGTCAGGGGTAACCAGCGTACCTAGCGTTCTGCCAGGTCCGCAGGCTTAGGTTGGCCTAACGCCGAGCCGTGCGGCAGGCGTCAGCGGATCAGGTAGATGGTCGCGAACAGGGCGACCCAGACGATGTCGACGAAGTGCCAGTAGTACGACACGACGATCGCGGAGATGGCCTGCTCGTGCGTGAAGCGGCGGGCGACGAACGTGCGGCCGATCACCAGCAGGAAGGCCAGCAGACCGCCGACGACGTGGATGCCGTGGAAGCCGGTGGCGAGGTAGAAGAGGGAGCCGTAGGCCGAGGACGGGATGGTCACGCCCTCGTGGACCAGCTCGGCGTACTCGAACGCCTGGCCGCCGATGAAGATCGCACCCATGACGTAGGTGAGGACGAACCACTCGCGCATGCCCCACTTGCGGAACTGCAGCAGGGTCCCCGTGCGTCCGGGACGGCCGCGCTCGGCCGCGAAGACGCCGAACTGGCAGGTCAGCGACGACAGCACGAGGATCGAGGTGTTGACGGCTGCGAACGGCACGTTCAGCAGCTGCGTCTCCTGGTCCCAGAGCGCCGGCGTGACGTTCTTGACGGTGAAGTACGCGGCGAAGAGGCCGGCGAAGAACATCAGCTCGCTCGAGAGCCAGACGATCGTGCCCACCGTCACCATGGAGGGACGTCCCTCGGTGCCGTGGAGTCGGGACGCGGGGATCACGGAAGTAGTGGCCACGCGCTCATTATGTACGATTCCCACGTGACCGAGCGCAGCAGGTTCCGAGTCCTGGTCTACAGCGACGACCGAGACGTGCGGAACGCCGTCATGGCGGCGCTGGGCACGCGCCCGCACCCCGACCTCCCGGAGGTCGAGTTCGTCGAGTGCGCGACGGAGCCGGTCGTCTGGCAGCACCTCGACGACGCCCGTCGCCGTCCCGACCTCGTCGTGCTCGACGGCGAGTCGACGCCCGTCGGCGGGCTGGGCGTCGCGCGGCAGATGAAGGACGAGGTCTTCCAGGCGCCGCCGGTGCTCGTGCTGACCGGCCGCCCGCAGGACGCCTGGCTCGCGACCTGGTCGCGCGCCGACGCTGCCGTGTCCCACCCGATCGACCCGCTGCGGCTCGCCGAGGTGTTCGTCGACCTCGCGCGCTCCGTGCTGCAGCCCGGGTGAGCGCGCGCACCTGGCCCGACGTGCTCGACGAGCTCGTCGGAGGCCGCGACCTGGACTCCGCGTCGACCGCGTGGGCGATGGCGGCGATCCTCGAGGGCGAGAGCACACCGGCGCAGATCGCCGCGTTCGCGGTGGCGCTGCGCGCGAAGGGCATCTCCCAGGCCGAGCTGCAGGGACTGGTCGACGCGCTGCTGTCGCACGCCGTCCTCGTCGACGTCCCCGGCCGTGTGGTCGACATCGTCGGCACCGGTGGCGACCGGGCCAAGACGGTCAACATCTCCTCCATGTCGGCCGTCACGGCGGCCGGGGCGGGTGCGCCCGTCGTCAAGCATGGCAACCGCGCCGCGTCGAGCCAGAGCGGCACCGCCGACGTGTTCCAGGTGCTGGGCGTGCGGCTCGACGTGCCGGCCGAGTCGGTGCCGGCGGTGCTCGAGCGCGCCGGCATCACCTTCTGCTTCGCCCCGCTGTTCCACCCGGGGCTGCGCTTCACCGGGCCGCCGCGGCGCGAGATCGGCATAGCCACCCCGTTCAACGTCCTCGGCCCGCTGGTCAACCCCGCGCGTCCGCAGGCGTCGGCGGTCGGGTGCTCCGACCTGCGCACGGCACCGCTCATGGCGCAGGTCTTCGCCGACCGCGGCGACGACGCGTTCGTCTTCCGCGGCGACGACGGTCTCGACGAGATCACGACGACGACCACCACCCGAGTGTGGACGGTCGTCGGCGCCGACGTCGAGGAGGAGGTGCTCGACCCGCGCGAGCTCGGGTTCTCGCTGTCGTCGCCCGAGGCGCTGCGCGGTGGCGACCCCGTGCACAACGCCGACGTGTTCCGCCGGATCCTCGACGGCGAGGTCTCGCCCGTCCGCGACGCCGTGCTGCTGAACGCAGGTGCTGCGCTCGCGGCCTACGACGGCGGCAGCGGACCGCTGCTGGAACGGCTGGCTGCGGGTGTCGAGCGGGCCCGGGCGTCGATCGACTCCGGGGCCGCGCGCGACGTGCTGGCCCGCTGGTCCGCCGTCACGCAGGAGCTGGCGCCGACCGACTGAGCCGTCGGCTCAGAGCCCGATGCTGAACGCGTCCTCGAGGTCGTGCCGGCTGAACGTCTGGAAGGCGATCTGCGTCTGCGTCGACAGGACGCCGTCGACCTTGTTGAGCCGGTCGGCGACGACCGCGGACACGTCGTCGATGCGCGGCACCCGCACCATCGCGACGAGGTCGAGGTCGCCCGTGACGGAGTACACCTCGCTCACCCCGTCGAGGTCGGCGATCTGCGCGGCGGTCTCGGACAGCCGGGACACCTCGGCCTGGATGAAGACGATGGCGGTGATCACGCCGACAGCCTAGACCGCGTGGCGCGCTGGTCGTCGGACTCCGTCGGGAGGGCGGCGACGTGCCGGGCCGCGCCGGCCGTCGGGACCTGCCAGGACCCTCGCACCATGCGCACGCCCGGGGACTCGAGCCAGCGCAGGAGCGTCTCGGTCTCCTCGACCGAGGCCGCCGGCGCCGGGTGGGTGCCGTTGCTGGGCGTGGGCACGTCCTCGGCGGTGGCGAGCAGCGTGTCGACCCAGGCGGCGGGGTGCACGTGCCGGGGGAGCAGGCCCGCGGCGGCGAGCCGGCCGTGGCGCACGACGTGCACCTCCCAGCCCTTCTCTGCCGGTGCGGCGGCCACGAGCTCGGCGACGTCGGTGAGCTGCCGCAGCCGCTGCGTGCGGTCGACGGCCCGCAGCGACGCGGCCAGCCGGTCGCGTACCTGCGCCGCCTCCTCGTAGCGCTGCTGCGCCCCGAGCTCGCCCATGCGTGCGCGCAGCCGCTCGACGACCTCGGCGGGATCGCCCGTGAGCGCGGCGTCGAGGCGGGCGACCTCGGTGGCGTAGACGTCGGGGTCGAGGTCGCCGGTGCAGGGCGCGAGGCAGCGTCCGAGGTCGGCCAGCGCGCACGTGCTGCCGCGCGGTCGGCGTCCCATGCGGGTGGTGCACTGACGCACCTGGAACGTCTCGTGCAGCGCCGCCAGCGCCAGCTCGCCCTGGCTGCGGTGGCCGAAGGGACCGACGTACACGGCGTCGTCGTCGAGCACGCGACGCACCATCGACAGCCGCGGCCAGGGCTCGCGGGTGAGCTTGATCCACGACTGGCGCTCGGGGAAGCGTGAACGCCGGTTGTACGGCGGCCGGTGCGCGGCGATGAGCCGCAGCTCGCGCACCCGCGCCTCGAGCGCCGTGGCGCAGACGACGGCGTCGACGCGTTCGGCGAGCTTGACCATCTCGCCCATCCGGGTGCGCGTCTCCGCGGCGGTGAAGTAGCTGCCGACCCGCTTGCGCAGGTCGCGCGACGTGCCGACGTAGAGCACGTCGTCACGCGTGTCGCGGAAGAGGTAGACCCCCGGCTCGTGCGGCAGGTGCTGGGCGAGGTGACGCTTGCGGCGCTGCTCGGGCGTCACCTTGGAGGTGAAGGTGACCGCGTCCTCGAGCGTGTGCACGCCGAGCGAGCCGAGCCGCTCGAACAGCCCGTGCAGCACGTCGACGGTCGCGCGGGCGTCGTGCAGGGCGCGGTGGTCGGGGGTCGTGCCGGCACCGAAGTGCGCGGCGAGCGTCGAGAGCTTCACGTTGCGCACCTCCTCGCGCAGCAGCGCCCGACGCGCGAGCACCGCGGTGTCGAGCACCTCGAACCGCGGCCACGGGATGCCCAGCTCGCGCGCGTTGTGCTTCAGGAAGCCGACGTCGAAGGGTGCGTTGTGCGCCACCAGCACGCTGCCCGCCGCGAGCTCGAGGAAGCTGGGCAGCGCCTCGGCGATCCGCGGCGCCTCCACCACCATCGCGTCGGTGATGCCCGTGAGGACCGTGATGAACGCCGGGATGCTCTCCTCGGGGTTCACGAGCGTCTGCAGCTCGCCCAGCACCTCGCCGCCGCGCACCTTGACCGCACCGATCTCGGTGATCCGCGCCCCCGCCTTCGGCGACCCGCCCGTCGTCTCGAGGTCGACCACGCAGAACGTGACGTCGCTCAACGGCCGGCCCAGCTCCTCGAAGCTGGCCTGGTGGTGCAGGGGTCGCGTGGGCTGGCTGGTCACGGAGGTGACCGTAGGCGTCGGGTCGGACAGAGTCGGGGGGTCTTGTCTTGTCTTGTCCTGCGGCTGCGCTGGTGCGGCGTCTCGTCGACCTGCGGATGCGTCGGTGCGGCTTCTCTTTCGGGTGGGGCTGCGTCGGCGCGGCTTCTCGTCGACCTGCGCTCCGCAAGGGCCTCGACCGGGCGGCTGGCGACCGCACTGGCCTGGGAACTCGGGCTGCGGGTTGCGCACTAGGTGGACGCACGATTCTGCGTTTGCGCCCCCTCAGCGGTAGATGTGCCACCGAATCGGACCCGGCGGTGGATCTGCCACCCTTCTGAGCGCTCTAGAGGTGGTGGATCTACCGCTGAGGGGGCGGGGGTGGCAGGGATTCTCCCTTCTCGTGGCACGGTCCACGAGAAGGGAGAAGCGCTGCCCGTCCCACCCCCAAGGGCGCCCTTGATTCTTCCTTCGTGCGCTGGGGGTCGAACGCTTCTGCGTTGGTGACGGGATCCCGTAACAGACGCAGAAGGCTTGGCCTTCCAGCGCACGAACGCAGGATCTTGCGTCCACCAAAGGCCACAGCCCGAGAACCCAGCCGCAGGAGCACCCAGCCGCCCGGTCGAGGCCTTTTCGGAGACCACCCCCAGCGCCAGCCGAGGCAGCGCACCAGCACGACGAGCCCCCCGCAGGCAGCGCACCAGCACGACGAGACCACAGCAGCCCCCGCCCGACGCCCCCACCGACAGCCGGTATCGCGCTGCAGGGTTTCTGTCGGGACCGCTGTCTAGCGTCGTGGGCATGAACAGTGAATCCGTCGTCATCGACTGCGACAGCTGCCTGGTGCGCAGTGCCAGCGCGTGCGGCGACTGCGTGGTGAGCGTCCTGCTCGGGGGGCCGCCGCAGGGGGTGGAGGTGGCGCCGGAGGAGATGGCGGCGCTCACGGCCCTCGCCGACGAGGGGCTCGTGCCGCCGCTGCGGCTCGTGACCCCGCTGTCGGGCCCCGACGTGCAGGCAGGGTGACGCGGCTCGCCGTGGGAACCCCTCCTCGACGCGACCCCTCGTCGGCTAGACTCGGCCACTGTGCGACCGGAGCATGCTGCTCACCCTGAGCGGCATCGGACGCACCGCCGAACCGGCCCGGACGTGGGGAAGACGTCCAGGCCGGACCGGGGAACCATGTTCCTGGGGTGAATCGTGGCGCCGTCCCGCACGGTGCCACGTAGGGCAGACCTTGGCCCGAACCCGTCAGCTCACCCGGTAGGCGACGAGGACACTGGAGAGAGCACACGTGCACCGACGAGGCATGCCCCGGACGACCCGCACCCATCGCACCGCCGCCGCGGTCGCCGTCCTGACGGTCGGAGCGACGCTCGGCCTCGTCGGCCCCGCGCAGGCCGACCGCGTGACCCCCGCCGACGTCGAGAAGGCGTTCCACGAGGCCGAGGTCGCGAACGAGCAGGCCAACCAGCTCGAGGAGGACGTCAAGGAGGCGCGCGCCGAGATCGCCGACCTCGACGCCGACATCGCCGACCAGCTCGCCGTGTACGAGCGTCAGCGCAAGGCGCTCGGCGCGTCCGTCGTCCAGCAGCAGCTCGACAACCCGCTCGGGCCGACCGCGAGCCTCTTCGGCAGCAAGGACCCGCAGCAGTTCCTCGAGGGCCTCGGTGCCGTCCAGGCCCTCAACAGCACCCGCGCCGACGCCGTCGAGGCGTTCGCCGCCACCGCCAAGGAGCTCAAGAACCGGCGCACGCTGCTGAAGGAGCGCAAGGCCGAGCTCGACCGCGACCGCGACCGTGCCGACGCGAAGCGCGACGAGATCGAGAGCCGCTACCAGGAGGCGAAGACGGCCCTGTCGCGGCTGTCCGCCCCGCAGCAGAAGACGCTGACGAAGAGCGACACCACCGTCGACTTCAAGGTCGAGGCCAGCGGCCGCGGCGCCGCCGCCATCCAGTTCGCGATGGCCCAGCTCGGCAAGCCCTACATCTACGGTGGGGTCGGCCCCGACGGCTACGACTGCTCGGGCCTGGTCATGAAGTCCTTCGAGGCTGCCGGTGCGTCGCTGCCGCGCGTCGTCGGCCCGCAGTACCAGGCCTCGCAGCCCGTCCCGATCAGCCAGGTCCAGCCCGGCGACATCGTGTTCTTCCCCGACATGTCCCACGACGGCATCTACCTGGGCGACGGCAAGGTCATCCACGCGCCGCGTCCGGGCAAGACGGTCGAGATCACGACGCTGTCCATCGGCTTCACCATGGCCGGCCGCGTCGGCTGACCCTGCGATGACCCACCCGCGCCGGCCATGAGGAGGCCGTCGGCCAACGTCGTGGCCGTCGCCGTCCTCGTGGCCGTCGCCGCGGCGGTGCTGCTGTGGCAGCGACCCTGGGCGGGGCAGCCGACCGCC
>NZ_JAMXRU010000066.1 GCF_024124745.1 Aeromicrobium sp. CnD17-E | reverse complement strand
CCCAGCCCGACGCGGGCCACGGCCAGGCCGTCGACCCGCACGTCGACGGCCAGCACGTGGGCTCCGTCCGGCGTCGGGACCACGTCGGGCGAGGGACGGCCGGCGCCGTTGCGCACGGCGGCCGACCGCACCTGCTCGGCCAGGCCGAGGGACTCCAGCTCGGTCACCAGCCCCGCGATCGTGCTGCGGTTCAGGCCCATGTGCGTGGTGAGGTCCGCCCGTGACACGCGGCCCCGCAGGTGCACCTGGCCGAGCAGCGTGCCCAGGTTGTGCCGTCTCACGGCCTCCTGGTTGGTGCCCGCCCCCCCGCGGGCCCGCGTCTGCACGGTCGGCTCAGCTCACGCCCGACGCCGACCGGCGACGGCGCGACAGGGCGTCGACGCTGGCGGCGAGCAGCAGCACGCCTCCGGTGACGACGTAGTTGATCCAGCTGGCCTGGTTGAGCAGGCCGAGGCCGTTGGCGATCGTGGCGATGACGACACCGCCGATGACGCCGTCGCGTGCCTTGCCCTTGCCGCCGAAGAGGCTCGTGCCGCCGATGACCGCCGCGCCGACCGCGTAGAGCAGCGTGTTGCCGCCGCCCGACGACGGCGAGACCTTGCCGGCGTAGGACGCGGCGATGATGCCGCTGATGGCCGCCGTCGAGGTGCAGATGACGAACACGGAGATGCGGATGCGGTCGACGTTGATGCCCGCACGACGTGCGGCCTCGCGGTTGCCGCCCACGGCGTAGACGTGACGTCCGTAGCGGGTCCGGCTGAGCAGGAAGGTGAACAGCACCAGCAGCGCGCCCACCACGAGCAGCACGTACGGCACGCCCTGGATCGGGAAGTTCGGGTTCCGGCTGCGGTCGACGTTGAGCAGGGCCGTGAGGCCCAGGACGACGACCGCGAGGCCGGCGATCTTGACGAGGATGAGGCTCAGCGGCTGGTGCGCGAGACCGCGGCTCACCTGCGTGCGGTGGCGCAGCAGCGTGAGGGCCGCGAAGAGGACCACGACGACGACCGCGACGATCCAGCCGACGGTGACGGGCACGTTCTTGATGGTGATGCCGCGCAGCACCGGGTCGGCCACGCGGACGGAGCCGCCCTGGCCGATCATCTTCAGCAGCACGCCCTGCAGGGCCAGGAAGAAGGCCAGCGTGACGACGAAGCTGGGGATGCCCAGCTTGGCGACCAGCGCACCGATGAACCCACCGAGCACCATGCCGACGACGAGGGCGCCCACGACGGCCACGTACCAGGGCAGCCCGTGGTCGTCGATCGCCAGCGCCGCGACCGCCGCCCCGACCGCGCCCGCGACACCCGCGGACAGGTCGATGTCGCCGAGCAGCAGCACCGGGATGAGCGCCATGGCCAGCACGCAGATCGCACCGGCCTGGGTGATGAGGTTGGCGATGTTCAGCGCGGTGAGGAAGGTGTCGCTGAGCGAGCCGAAGACGATGAAGAGGACGACGAGGCCGAGCGTCGCGGGCAGGGCGCCCATGTCGCCGCCGCGCAGGCGGTTCAGGTAGGCCTGCCAGGCCTCGCCGAGCGTCGTGGTCTGGCGCGAGTCGATCGCGAAGTCGGAGTCGGCGAGGCCGCTGCCGGCGTTCTGGGCGGGCTGCGTGCCCGTGGATGACGTGGTCATGGTGCCTCTCAGACGGATGCGAGCCCGAGGTCGCCCGAGCGACCCGCGGTGATGAGCTCGACGACCTGGGTGTTGGTGACGTCCTTCGTCGCGACGTCGGCGGCCACGCGGCCGAGGTACAGGGTGGTGATGCGGTCGGCGACCTCGAAGACGTCGACCATGTTGTGGGAGATCAGCACGACGCCGAGTCCCTGGTCGGCGAGACGGCGCACGAGGTCGAGCACCTGCCGGGTCTGGGCGACGCCGAGGGCGGCCGTGGGCTCGTCGAGCAGCACGACCTTGGAGTTCCAGAGGACCGACTTCGCGATGGCGACGGTCTGGCGCTGGCCGCCGGACAGGCTGGCGACGCTCTGGCGCACCGACTTGACCGTGCGCACGGACAGCGACGCGAGGGTCTCACGGGCGCGGGCCTCCATGGTGGCCTCGTCGAGCTGCGGGCCCTTCATGAGCTCGCGGCCGAGGAACATGTTCTCGACGATGTCGAGGTTGTCGCAGAGGGCGAGGTCCTGGTAGACGACCTCGATGCCGAGGTCGGCCGCGTCGCGGGGGCCGTGGATGTCGACGGGCTTGCCCTCGAAGTAGCGCTGGCCGGTGTCGGCGGAGTAGATGCCGGCGATCGTCTTGACGAGCGTCGACTTGCCGGCGCCGTTGTCGCCGACGAGCGCCGTTACCTGGCCGGGGTAGACGGCGAAGTCGACGTCGTGCAGGACGTGGACGGCGCCGAAGCTCTTGTTGATGCCGCGCAGCTCCAGCAGCGGGTTGGTGGTCATGGGGATGTCTCCAGGGAGTCGCAGGAGGGCGGTCGGACGGTGCGGGCGCGGTCGCGCCCAGCGTGACTCCCGCGGGGGACGGTCTGGCAGGACCGTCCCCCGCGGGACGTCGGGGTGGACGTCAGCTGATGCCGGCGTCCGCGCAGAGCTTCGCGAAGTCGTTGGCGCAGAGGTCGTCCTTGCTGACGCCTCCGTCGTCGACGACGTCCTTGACGTTGTCCTTCGTGATGGACTGCGGGGTGAGGAGGATCGAGGGAACCTCACGCTTGCCCTCGGAGTCCTCGGTGGTGCCGTTGGTCTCGGCCTTGTCGCCCTTGGCGAGCGCGATGGCCGCCTTGGCGAGCGCGCCGGCCTCCTGCGTGGCCGACTTGTACACCGACATGCACTGGTCGCCCTTGAGGATGTTCTGCAGGCCCTCGACCGTGGCGTCCTGGCCCGTGACCGGGACCTTGCCCTCCTGGCCGTTCTTCTGCAGGATCGAGATGACCGAGCCGGCGAGACCGTCGTTGGCCGCGTAGACGCCCTGGACGTCGCCGTCGACCTTCGTGTACAGCTGCTCGAAGATCGTGACGGCCTGCTCGTTGTCCCAGTCCGGGACGGCCTGCTCGCCGACGTTCTTGTACTTGCTGTTCTTGTCGAGGACGCTGTGCGCACCCTCGGAGAACAGCGTCGCGTTGTTGTCGGTGGGCGAGCCGTTCAGGTAGATGACGTTGGCGTCCTTGTCACCGAGGCACTGCTCGAGACCCTGGCCCTGCAGCTCGCCGACCTTGGTGTTGTCGAACGAGACGTAGTAGTCGGCCGAGCCGCCCAGCGTGAGCCGGTCGTAGTCGATCGTCTTGACGCCCTGCTGCGCGGCCTTCTCCTCGATGGAGGCACCGGAGTCGGAGTCGAGGTTGACGATCGCGAGGACGGTGACGCCGTCGGCGATCATGCTGTCCGCGATGGTGGCCATCTTGTCGGCGTCGCCCTCGGCGTTCTGGATCTCGTACTCGACGCCGGCCTCCTTGAAGGCCTTCTCGAGCGCCGGACGGTCGGCCGACTCCCAGCGCACCGAGGACTTGGTGTCGGGGAGGATGACGCCGATCTTGCCCGCGTCACCCTTGTTGTCGCCGCCGTCGTTCCCCGAGTCGCTGCTGCCGCAGGCGCTCAGCATGAGCGTGGCACCCATGAGCCCGGCCAGCACCAGATTGCGCGTCCGCTTCACACGAACCGCCTCCTTGATTCATCTCGCGCGACACGGAGACGACATCTGATCGACACCCGGACGCAATTGTTGTTTGCGTGAACCTATCGCGTGATCGGGGTCACGTCCAGCATCTTCAGACAATTTCGTGTCGCGGACAACGAATTTCTTCCGCAGCCCCCGCCCGGGCGGTAGGTGAGTGGCGGAACGCGGGTCGGCGGTAGCTGACACGCGCTACCGGGCCTCGATGACGCGGGCTACCTACCGCCCCGCCGGCGACCAGCGAGCGGGTCCACGACCGACCACACCACCGCAACCGCAGGACGAAGCCCCGACGCACCACCGCCCGCCATCCGGGCGGATGGCGGGCGGTGGTGGCGTTGCAGGTCAGGCGTGCGCGGCAGCCTTGAGGGCCTCGGCGCGGCCGGTGTCCTCCCACGGCAGGCCGGGGCGGCCGAAGTGGCCGTACGCGGCGGTCTGTGCGTAGATGGGGCGGAGCAGGTCGAGGTCGCGGACGATGGCGCCGGGTCGCAGGTCGAAGACCTCGAGGACGGCCTCGCGGATCGTGTCGACCGGGACGGTCTCGGTGCCGTAGGTGTCGACGTAGAAGCCGACCGGCTTGGCGACGCCGATCGCGTACGCGACCTGGACCTCGGCCTTGGTGGCGAGGCCGGCGGCGACGATGTTCTTCGCGACCCAGCGCATCGCGTACGCGGCGGAGCGGTCGACCTTGCTCGGGTCCTTGCCCGAGAACGCGCCGCCGCCGTGGCGGGCGTAGCCGCCGTAGGTGTCGACGATGATCTTGCGGCCGGTCAGGCCGACGTCGCCCATGGGCCCGCCGATGACGAAGCGGCCGGTGGGGTTGACGTGCAGCTTGTAGTCGCTGGAGTCGATGTCGTACTGGCCGAGCACGACGTCGATGACGTGCTTCTTGATGTCGCCACGGAGCTGGGCGTCGAGGTCGATGCCCTCCTCGTGCTGCGTCGACACGACGATGGCCTCGACCCGCTTGGGCTTGTCGTCGTCGCCGTACTCGATGGTGACCTGCGTCTTGCCGTCGGCGCGCAGGTACGGCAGCGTGCCGTCCTTGCGGACCGCGGTCAGCTGCTCGGCGAGACGGTGCGCGATGGTGATCGGCAGCGGCATCAGCTCGGGGGTCTCGTCGATCGCGAAGCCGAACATGAGGCCCTGGTCGCCGGCACCCTGCAGGTCGAGCGGGTCGACCGAGCCGTCGGCGCGGTTCTCGAACGCGCTGTCGACGCCCTGGGCGATGTCGGGGCTCTGCGCGTCGAGGGTGATCTGCACGGCGCAGGACTCACCGTCGAACCCCTTGACGGAGGAGTCGTAGCCGATCTCCAGGACGCGGTCGCGGGCGATGCGCGCGATGTCGGCGTACGCCTCGGTGGTCACCTCGCCGCCGACGAGCACGAGGCCCGTGGTCACGTACGTCTCGCACGCGACACGGCTCTTGGGGTCCTCCGCCAGCAGCGCGTCGAGGACGCTGTCGCTGATCTGGTCGGCGATCTTGTCGGGGTGGCCCTCGGTCACCGACTCGGACGTGAAGAAGCGGCTCACTCGATCTCTCCTGTTGGCTGGGTGCGCTGGCGCCCGACGGCGTCGGGCGGTGGGCGGGGTGACTCCCCGGAGTGTAACGACGCTCAGCGCGAAGGGTTCTGCCGTCCCGCGCGTCGGACGATCTCGTCCCACAGCGTGTGGGCGAGCCTGGACTTGGAGCCGGGCGGCACCGGCACCTCGCTGCCGTCGGCGGCCAGGATCACCGCCTCGGTGTCCTCCCGTCCGAAGACCTTGCCCTCGCTGACGTCGTTGACGACGAGCAGCTCGCAGCCCTTGCGCTCGAGCTTGGCGCGACCGTGGCCCGCGACGCTGGCGTTCTCGTCGCCGGTCTCGGCGGCGAAGCCGACGATGAACGGACGTCGCGCCGCGCCGCGGTCGCGGACGAGGCCGGCGAGGATGTCAGGATTCTCGACGAGCTCGACGACCGGCGTGCGCCCGTCGGCGCGCTTCTTGATCTTGCTGCCCGAGACGTCCGCCGGACGGAAGTCGGCAGGTGCCGCAGCCATGACGACGACGTCGGCGCGGGCCGCGGCGTCGACGACGGCGGCGTGCAGCTCGGCGGTGGTGACCACCTCGACGACGTCGACGCCGGCCGGGGCGGGCAGACCGACGTTGGCGGCGACGAGCGTGACGCTGGCGCCGCGCGCGACCGCGGCCTGCGCGATGGCGATGCCCTGCAGCCCCGACGAGCGGTTGCCGAGGTAGCGCACGGGGTCGAGGAACTCGCGCGTGCCGCCCGCGGAGACCACGACGTGCTGCCCGGCGAGGTCCTGGTCGTGGGCGTCGAGCACGTCCTGGCAGACGGCGAACAGCTGGTCGGGCTCCGGGAGCCGACCCTTGCCGGTGTCGCTGCCGGTGAGCCTGCCGGCGGCGGGCTCGACCACGAGCACGCCCCGCGAGCGCAACGTCTCGACGTTGGCCTGCGTGGCCGCGTGCTCCCACATCTCGGTGTGCATGGCCGGCGCGAGCACCACGGGGCACCGCGCGGTCAGCAGGGTGTTGGTGAGCAGGTCGTCGGCGAGGCCGTGCGCGGCCTTGGCGAGCAGGTCGGCGGTCGCCGGTGCGACGACGACGAGGTCGGCCTCCTGGCCGAGCCGCACGTGGGGCACCTCGTGCACGTCGGACCACACGTCGGTGGCGACGGGCTGGCCGCTCAGCGCCTCCCAGGTGGGGGCGCCGACGAACTGCAGCGCGGACCGGGTGGGCACGACGCGGACGTCGTGACCCGACTCGGTGAACAGGCGCAGCAGGGACGCCACCTTGTAGGCGGCGATGCCCCCGCCGACGCCCAGCACGACGCGGGGACGTCGGACGTCGCCCGGAACGGGTTCGCTCATGCGGGGCAGGTCAGACCTGGGACGACGCAGCAGCCCCGTTGCTCTGGTAGCCCTCGCTGCCGTCGGTCTCCTCGACCGTCAGCAGGTCCGCGTTGATCTCGCGCAGGGCGATGGAGAGCGGCTTCTCCTGGACCTCGGTCTCGAGCAGAGGTCCGACGTACTCCAGCAGGCCCTCGCCGAGCTGGGAGTAGTACGCGTTGATCTGACGCGCGCGCTTGGCGCTGTAGAGCACCAGCTTGTACTTGGAGTCGGCCTTGTCGAGCAGGTCGTCGATGGGCGGGTTCGTGATGCCCTCGGCCACGGAACGCGTGCTGGTCACTGTGCCTCGCAGAGAATGGATGGCGGAAAGTTCGGGTCAGGCCCGCGCGGGCCCGTCGAACAAGTCTATCAACTCCCGGCACGCGGCCCGGACGTCGGTGTTGACGATCGTCAGATCGAACTCTTCCTCGGCGGCGAGCTCCTCGCGGGCGGTGCGCAGGCGGCGCTCCCGCTCCTCGGGTCCCTCGGTCCCGCGTCCCACGAGACGGCGCTCGAGCTCCTCGAACGACGGCGGCGCGAGGAAGCACATGAGGGCGTCCGGCATCGCCTGGCGCACCTGGCGCGCGCCCTGCAGGTCGAGCTCGAGCAGGGCGGGCTCCCCCGCGTCGAGGCGCTCCTCGACCGGGCCGCGCGGCGTGCCGTAGCGGTGGCGACCGTGCACGACGGCCCACTCGAGCAGCCCGTCGGTCTCGACGAGCCGGTCGAACTCGGCCTCGCTGACGAAGTGGTAGTGCACGCCCTCCTGCTCACCGGGACGGGGCGGGCGGGTGGTGGCCGACACGGAGATCCAGATGTCCGGCCGCTCCTCGCGCACGCAGGCCGCGACCGTCCCCTTGCCGACCGCGGTCGGGCCGGCGAGGACGACGAGCCGGGAGCGGACGGGTGACTCGGACGTGGCCGGGTCAGCGCTCACGGCTGCCGAACTCGCGCAGCAGCGCCTGCACCTGGTTGACGCCGAGGCCCCGCAGCCGACGGCTGTCGGCGATGCCGATACGGTCCATGATCTCCTTGGCGCGGACCTTCCCCACGCCGGGCATCGACTGCAGCAGGTCGCTCACCTTCAGCTTGGCGATGACGTCGTCGACCCGCGCCTCGTTGATCACGTCGGCCAGGCTGGCGCCGGAGTGCTTGAGGCGGTTCTTCACCTCGGCGCGCACCTGCCGGGCCTGCGCGGCCTTGGCGAGGGCGGCCTGCCGCTGCTCGGGGGTCAGCTGTGGGAGGGCCACGATGTCGTCCTCTCTCGTGCCGGGCGCGTCGTCGGGCCGGCGTGGGCGGGATGCGGGGCGGTCACTTGAGGGTGATCTCGCACTCGGTCTTCGCGTTCTTGACCACGGCGGTCCGCTGCGCCGACGTGTCGTTGAACTTCTCGTAGGCGTCGTTGAGGGTGCTGAGCTGGGTCTCGTCCAGCTTCGCCACGACGGCCTTGTCCTTCATGTCCTCCAGCGGGAGGCCGACCTTCTTCTGCGCCGCGAGCACGCCGTCGGTGACGTCGGCCAGCGCCGCCCAGTCCTTGCGGACGGAGGACGGCGCCTCCTTCGAGACGGTCCGGAAGGCCTTCGCGTACGCCGCGTAGCCGGCGTCGGTGCGGGTCTTGCCGAAGGAGTTGAGCGCGTCCGCGTTCTTCTCGATGGCCGAGCAGTACGGGCTCTGGCCACCGCACCCGGTGAGCAGCAGGGTCGACAGCGCGGCCGCGGCAGCCGTGGCGACGTGCTTCGCACGGGGTCGCGTCATGCGGGTCTCCTCGAGGGGTCGGGATGCTCTGACCAGGGCCGACGGACGTCGGCCACGAGGGGAGCCTACAACTGCAGGGAGTCGTTCACGGCGACGGCGGCGCCGCGCAGCGCGGCCACGTCGGGTCCGGCCTGCAGCACCTGTCGCGACGTCGACGGCAGCACGTGCCGGGTGACGCCGTCGAAGATGCGTCGCAGGTCGTCGACGGTGCCGCCCTGGCTTCCGAACCCGGGGACGAGCAGCGGCCCGTTCACGTCGAGGTCCTCGTCGGTCGAGCCGATGGTGGCGCCCACGACGGCGCCGTAGGAGCCCATCGGCGTCGCGCCCGCGTTCGCCTCGCGCAGCGCCGCGAGCACGTCGCCGGCGACCGTGCGGCCCGAGCCCGCGGTCGCGTGCTGCACCTGCGGACCCTCGGGGTTGGAGGTGAGCGCGAGGACGAAGACGCCGGCGTCGTTCTTCTCGGCCTCCTCCAGGAACGGCGCGAGCGACCCGAACCCGAGGAACGGGCTCACGGTCACCGCGTCGGCCGCCATCGGGCTGTCCTCGTCGAGGTAGGCCTCGGCGTAGGCGGAGGCGGTCGAGCCGATGTCGCCGCGCTTGACGTCGAGCACGGTGAGCGTGCCGGTGTGGCGCAGGTCCTGCAGCGTGCGCTCCAGGATCGCGACGCCGCGCGACCCGAACCGCTCGAAGAACGCCGACTGCGGCTTCACGAACGCGACCTGGCCGGCGAACGCCTCGACGCAGGCTGCGGCGAAGCGGTCGAGCCCGTCGAGGGTGTCACCGACCCCCCACGCCTCGAGCAGCGAGGCGTGGGGGTCGATGCCGACGCAGACCGGCCCGTACGCGTCCATCGCGGCACGGGCCCGCGAGCCGAAGCTCACGACGCCGTCACCCGCGCCGCCCAGTCCTGCAGCGAGCGGACCCCGACACGCTGCTCCTGCAGCGCCTCGATGCCCTGCACGGCGGCCGCCAGGCCCTGGACCGTCGTGATGCACGGGATGCCCTCGGCCACCGCGGCCGTGCGGATCTCGTACCCGTCCATGCGGGCGTTCGTGCCGGCGGAGATGCCGTGCGGCGTGTTGATGATGAGGTCGACGTCCTGCTCGCGGATCTTGTCGACGATCGTCGACGGCTCCTGCCCCGGCAGCGGTGTCTCGTGCAGCTTGCGGATCACCGTGGCCTGCACGCCGTTGCGTGCGAGCACGACGGCCGTGCCGCTCGTCGCGAGGATCTCGAAGCCGAGGTCCGCGAGGCGCTTGATCGGGAAGATCATGTGCCGCTTGTCGCGGTTGGCGACCGACACGAACACCTTGCCCGACGTGGGCAGGCCGTTCTGCGCACCTGCCTGGCTCTTGGCGAACGCCGTGCCGAAGGTCGTGTCGAAGCCCATCACCTCACCCGTCGAGCGCATCTCCGGCCCGAGCAGCGTGTCGACGTAGGTGCCCTCGTAGGTGCGGAACCGGTTGAAGGGCATCACGGCCTCCTTGACCGCGATCGGCGCGTCGTCGGGCAGCAGGCCACCGTCGCGGCCCGTGGGCAGCAGCCCCTCGGCGCGCAGGTCGGCGATCGACTCCCCCAGCATGATCCGGGCGGCGGCCTTCGCGAGCGGCGTCGCGGTGGCCTTGGAGACGAACGGCACCGTGCGGCTCGCCCGCGGGTTGGCCTCGATGACGTAGAGGATGTCCGACGACAGCGCGAACTGGATGTTCACGAGCCCGCGCACCCCGACGCCCCGCGCGATGGCCTCGGTGGCCTCGCGGATGCGGTCGACCTCGAGCCCACCGAGCGTGATCGGCGGGAGCGCGCACGCGGAGTCGCCGGAGTGCACCCCGGCCTCCTCGATGTGCTCCATGACCCCGCCCAGGAACAGCTCCTCGCCGTCGAACAGGGCGTCGACGTCGATCTCGATGGCGTCGTCGAGGAACCGGTCGACGAGCACCGGACGCTCGGGCGTGATCTCCGTGGCGCGCGAGATGTACTCCTCGAGCGTCTGCTCGTCGTACACGATCTCCATGCCACGCCCGCCGAGCACGTACGACGGACGCACCAGCACCGGGTAGCCGATCTCGTCGGCGATCTGCCGGGCGTGCTCGAACGTCGTGGCCATGCCGCTCTTGGGCGCGACGAGACCGGCCGCGTCGAGCACCTGGCCGAAGGCGCCACGCTCCTCCGCGAGGTCGATCGCCGACGGCTGCGTGCCGACGATGGGCACGCCCGCGGCCTCCAGGCCCGCCGCCAGACCGAGCGGCGTCTGGCCGCCCAGCTGCACGACGACGCCGGCCACCGGGCCCGCCTGCTGCTCGGCGTGCACGACCTCCAGCACGTCCTCGAGCGTCAGCGGCTCGAAGTAGAGCCGGTCGGCGGTGTCGTAGTCGGTCGAGACCGTCTCGGGGTTGCAGTTGACCATGACGGTCTCGTAGCCCACCGCACTGAGCGCCTGCACCGCGTGCACGCACGAGTAGTCGAACTCGATGCCCTGGCCGATCCGGTTCGGGCCGCTGCCCAGCACCAGCACGGCAGGCTTCTCGCGCGGCTCGACCTCGGTCTCCTCGTCGTAGGAGGAGTAGTGGTACGGCGTGCGCGCCGCGAACTCCGCCGCGCACGTGTCGACCGTCTTGTAGACCGGGCGCACGCCGAGCGCGTGCCGCACGCCGCGCACGACGTCGGCCGACATGCCGCGGATCCGGCCGAGCTGCGCGTCGGAGAAGCCGTGCCGCTTCGCCCGGCGCAGCAGCGCCGGCGACAGCTCGGGCGCCTCGATCAGCTCCGTGGCCACCTCGTTGATGAGGGCCAGCTGGTCGACGAACCACGGGTCGATGCTCGTGGCCGCGAAGATCTCGTCGGGCGTGGCACCGGCGCGGATCGCGTCCATGACCTTCTTCAGGCGGCCGTCGTGCGGGCGCTCGATCTCCTCGAGCAGGCTCGCCTTGTCGAGCTCGACCCACTCCTTGCTCCAGTCGAACTCCGCGCCCGGGCGCTCCAGCGAGCGCAGCGCCTTCTGCAGCGCCTCGGTGAAGCTGCGGCCGATGGCCATCGCCTCGCCGACGGACTTCATGTGCGTCGTCAGGGTCGAGTCGGCGGCCGGGAACTTCTCGAACGCGAACCGCGGCACCTTCACCACCACGTAGTCGAGCGTCGGCTCGAACGACGCGGGCGTCTCGCGGGTGATGTCGTTCGGGATCTCGTCGAGCGTGTAGCCGATGGCCACCTTGGCGGCGATCTTGGCGATCGGGAAGCCGGTGGCCTTGGACGCGAGCGCCGACGAGCGCGACACGCGTGGGTTCATCTCGATGACGACGATGCGGCCGTTCTCCGGGTTGACCGCGAACTGGATGTTGCAGCCGCCGGTGTCGACGCCGACCTCGCGGATGACGCCGAGGGAGATGTCGCGCAGCCGCTGGTACTCGACGTCGGTGAGCGTCAGGGCCGGGGCCACGGTGATCGAGTCGCCCGTGTGCACGCCGACCGGGTCGAAGTTCTCGATCG
Organism: Aeromicrobium sp. CnD17-E; assembly: GCF_024124745.1. Classification (GTDB taxonomy): domain Bacteria; phylum Actinomycetota; class Actinomycetes; order Propionibacteriales; family Nocardioidaceae; genus Aeromicrobium. The sequence goes on along the minus strand of NZ_JAMXRU010000066.1, from coordinate 6,268 downwards.
AGCAGACGATCACCACGTTGTCGGCGGTGTCGCGCATGACCTCGAGCTCGTACTCCTTCCAGCCGAGGATCGACTCCTCCAGGAGCACCTCGGTGGTGGGGCTCAGCGCGAGGCCGGACCCGGCGATGCGGTGCAGGTCGTCCTCGTCGTAGGCCAGGCCCGAGCCGGACCCGCCCATCGTGAACGACGGGCGCACGACGACGGGGTAGCCGCCGAGCTGCTCGACGCCGGCGAGGCACTCGTCCATCGTGTGGCAGATGACCGAGCGGGCCACCTCGGCGCCCCACTCCTTCGGCAGACCCTCGACGATCCGCTTGAAGATCTCGCGGTTCTCGCCCTTCTCGATCGCCTCGACCGACGCGCCGATCAGCTCGACGCCGTACTTCTCGAGCGTCCCGGCCTTGTCGAGCGCGATCGCCGCGTTCAGCGCGGTCTGGCCGCCGAGGGTCGCGAGCAGGGCGTCGGGACGCTCCTTCGCGATCACCTTCTCGACGAACTCGGGCGTGATCGGCTCGACGTACGTGGCGTCGGCGAACTCGGGGTCGGTCATGATCGTCGCGGGGTTGGAGTTCACGAGGATCACGCGGATGCCCTCCTCGCGGAGGACGCGGCACGCCTGGGTGCCGGAGTAGTCGAACTCGCAGGCCTGCCCGATGACGATCGGGCCGGAGCCGATGACGAGGATCGAGGAGATGTCGGTGCGCTTGGGCATCAGTCGGTCACCTTCGCGTGGTCGGGGGCGTGGTCGTTCATCAGCTGGACGAACCGGTCGAACAGGTACGCCGCGTCGTGCGGGCCGGCGGCGGCCTCCGGGTGGTACTGGACGCTGAACGCGGGTCCGTCGACGAGCGCGACGCCCTCGACGACCTGGTCGTTGAGGCCGACGTGGGTCACGTGCGCGTCGCCGTAGGGCGTCTCGAACGTGCCGTCGAGCGGCGCGTCGACCGCGAAGCCGTGGTTCTGGCTCGTGATCTCGACCTTGCCCGTCGTGCGGTCCTGCACCGGCTGGTTGATGCCGCGGTGCCCGTACTTCAGCTTGTAGGTGCCTCGACCCAGGGCGCGGCCGAGCATCTGGTTGCCCAGGCAGATCCCGAAGTACGGGATGCGCCGCTCGAGCACCTCGCGCAGCACGCCGACGACGTGGTCGGCCGTGGCCGGGTCGCCGGGGCCGTTGGACATGAACACGCCGCTCGGCCCCCCCTGGTCGGCACCGACCGCCAGCACGTCGTCGATGGTCGAGGAGGCGGGCAGCACGTGCACCTCGATGCCGCGCTCGGCCAGCCGGCGCGGGGTCATGCCCTTGATGCCGAGGTCGACGGCGGCCACGGTGAACCGCCTCTCCCCCACCGCGGGCACCACGTAGGGCTCGGGCGTCGTGACGTCGTCGAGGAAGCTGGAGCCCTCCATCGGGGGTGCCTCGTTCACCAGCGCCACGAGGGCGTCGAGCGAGCCCCCGACGTGCTGCGGGTCGCTGCTGATCGCGGCACGCATCGAGCCACGCTCGCGCAGGTGACGCGTGAGCGCCCGGGTGTCGACGGCGCTGATGCCGACGACGCCCTGCTCGGTCAGCAGGTCGTCGAGCGACCGGTTCGAGCGCCAGCTGCTGCGCACCCGCGAGGGGTCGCGCACGACGTAGCCGTCGACCCACACGCGTCGGGACTCGAAGTCCTCGTCGTTGACACCGGTGTTGCCGATGTGCGGCGCCGTCATGACGACGATCTGGCCGCGGTAGGAGGGGTCGGTCAGCGTCTCCTGGTAGCCGGTCATGCCCGTGGCGAAGACGATCTCGGCGATCGTCGTGCCCTGCGCACCGAAGGACTCGCCACGGAACGCGCGACCGTCCTCGAGCACGAGCACGGCGGGGACGCGGCGCTCCGGCCGGCGGGAGGAGAAGGCTTCGTGGGTCTGGCTCATGGGTGGACTCCTTCGGTCAGCTCGCCGGACAGGACGGTGGGGACGCCACGCAGGAACGTGGCGACGACCCGGCCGGGCAGCTCGTGCCCGGCGTAGGGGGTGTTGCGCGACAGCGACGCGGTGTCGCCGGGGGTGACGACGCGCGTGGCGGACGGGTCGTAGAGGACGACGTGCGCCGGCTCACCGACGGCCAGCGGTCGGCCGTGCTCGGCGACACGGCCGATGCGCGCCGGCCGCGCCGACATCGCCTCGGCGACCTGCTCCCAGGTGAGGGCGCCGGTGTCGACCATCGTCTGCTGCACGATCGACAGCGCGGTCTCGAGGCCGATCATCCCGAAGGCGGCGGCCGCGAACTCGCACTCCTTGTCCTCCATGGGGTGCGGCGCGTGGTCGGTCGCGACGATGTCGATGGTGCCGTCGGCCAGGCCCTCGCGGACCGCGGCGACGTCGTCGGCGGTGCGCAGCGGCGGGTTGACCTTGTAGATCGGGTCGTAGCTGCGGACCAGCTCGTCGGTGAGGAGCAGGTGGTGCGGCGTGACCTCCGCGGTCACGTCGATGCCCCGGCTCTTCGCCCACCGGACGATCTCGACGGAGCCGCGCGTGGACAGGTGGCAGACGTGCAGGCGGGAGCCGACGTGCTCGGCGAGCAGCACGTCGCGGGCGATGATCGCCTCCTCGGCGACCGCCGGCCAGCCGACCAGGCCGAGCTCGCCCGACAGGGCGCCCTCGTTCATCTGGGCGCCCTCGGTGAGCCGCGGCTCCTGCGCGTGCTGCGCGACGACGCCGTCGAAGGCCTTGACGTACTCGAGCGCGCGGCGCATCAGCACCGCGTCGGACACGCAGATGCCGTCGTCGGAGAAGACGCGCACGCCCGCGGCGGAGTCGGCCATGGCGCCCAGCTCGGCGAGGCGCTCGCCCTTCAGCCCGACGGTGACGGCGCCGACGGGCTGGACGTCGCAGAAGCCGCCCTCGCGGCCGAGCCGCCAGACCTGCTCGACGACACCCGCGGTGTCGGCGACCGGCGAGGTGTTCGCCATCGCGTGCACGCAGGTGAACCCGCCGCGCGCGGCGGACTGCGTGCCGGTGAGCACCGTCTCGGCGTCCTCGCGGCCCGGCTCGCGCAGGTGGGTGTGCAGGTCGACGAGACCGGGCAGCGCGACGAGGCCGTCGGCGTCGACGACCGTGACGTCCTGGTCGACCTCGAGACCTGCACCGATCTCGACGATCACGCCGTCGCGCAGCAGCAGGTCGGCGGGGTCGCCGCCGAGCGGACGCGCGTTGCGGAGGAGGTAGGCGGTCATGCGGTTCCTTCGTTCGAGCCGTCGGCGGGCGCGCCACCGAGGAGCAGGTAGAGCACGGCCATCCGCACCGCGACGCCGTTCGTGACCTGCTCGACGATCACGGAGCGGTCGGAGTCGGCGACGTCGGCACTGATCTCCATGCCGCGGTTCATCGGGCCGGGGTGCATGACCACCGCGTGGTCGGGCAGCCGGTTCATGCGCGCGCGGTCGAGGCCGTAGCGGCGGCTGTACTCGCGGGCGCTCGGGAAGTAGGCGGCGTTCATCCGCTCCCCCTGGACCCGCAGCATCATGAGCGCGTCGGTGCCCTCGAGCGTGGCGTCGAGGTCGTAGGACGTGCTGACCGGCCACGTGTGGACGCCGACCGGCAGCAGCGTCGGCGGGGCGACGAGCGTGACGTGCGCGCCCAGCGTGTGCAGCAGGAGCGCGTTGGAGCGGGCGACACGGCTGTGCAGCACGTCGCCGACGATGGTGATCCGCTTGCCGGCGAGGTCGGCACCGGTGTCGGCGCCTGCACCATCCGCCGCCCGCGCCCCGGCACCCCCGCCAACCAGGTGGCGACGCATGGTGAAGGCGTCGAGCAGGGCCTGGGTGGGGTGCTCGTGCGTGCCGTCGCCGGCGTTGACCACGGCCCCCTTCGTCCAGGCCTCGTGCGCCAGGCGGTGCGGCGCACCTGACGCCCCGTGGCGGACGACGACCGCGTCGGCGCCCATCGCCTGCAGCGTCAGGGCGGTGTCCTTCAGGCCCTCGCCCTTGGAGGCGCTCGAGCCCTTGGCGGAGAAGTTGATGACGTCGGCGGAGAGCCGCTTGGCCGCCGCCTCGAAGCTGATGCGGGTGCGCGTGGAGTCCTCGAAGAAGAGGTTGACGACCGTCCGGCCGCGCAGCGTCGGGAGCTTCTTGATGGGCCGCTGCGCCACGCCGAGCAGCTCCTCGGCGGTGTCGAGGATGCGGACGGCCTCGTCGCGGCTCAGGTCGCCGGCGCTCAGCAGGTGCTTCACGCGACCCCTCCTCGGATCGTCACGGAGTCGGCCTGGTCGTCGACCTCGGCGAGCCGGACCCGCACCTTCTCCGCGAGCGACGTCGGCAGGTTCTTGCCCACGAAGTCGGCGCGGATGGGCAGCTCCCGGTGGCCGCGGTCGACGAGGACCGCCAGCTGCACGGCCTTCGGCCGGCCGAGGTCGGCGAGGGCGTCGAGCGCCGCACGGATGGTGCGACCGCTCATCAGCACGTCGTCGACGAGCACGACGGTGCGTCCGTCGACGTCCTCGGGGATCTCGGTGTGCTCCAGTGACCGCACCGGGCCGCTGTGCAGGTCGTCGCGGTACATCGTGATGTCGAGCGCACCGGCGGTGATCGTCCGGCCCTCCACCTCGCTCATGCGCGCCGCGATCCGGCGCGCGAGCGGCACGCCCCGGGTGGGGATGCCGAGGATGACGAGCCCGTCGGCGTCGCGGTTGCGCTCGAGGATCTCGTGGGTGATGCGGGTCAGCGCCCGCGAGATGTCGGTCTCGTCGAGGACCGTGCGACCGGCCTCGTCTGCGGCGGAAGCGCCGGGTGCCGGGTCACGCGTGTCAGGACCGGGAGTGCCGTCGGGCACGACCATGTCTGACCTCCTTCTCCGCCTCACGGGACGGTGGTTAAAGGACGTCGGATGGAACGGCTCGAGCCTAGCAGCGGTGGACCGCGAGCCGATCAGGGGTCGGGGGTGGCGGACAGGGCGCGGGTGCGGGCCTGGAGGTCGGCGACGAGGCGCTCAGCCGCACCCGGGGCCACACCGACGGCGCCCACCGACCATCGCCAGCGATCGTCGACCCAGGATGTCGCCACGCCGTCGCTGTCCTCGTGGTCCCAGGGGTCGTCCAGAGGCGAACGAAAGAGGTGGAAGGCGCCCTGGGCGTGCCAGTCCAGCCGTACTCGATCGGGGCCCGACTCGTCGACGAACGCCATGACGTCGCCGTGCACCGCGACCGTCAGGTCGCCGAGCGGGATCGACTCGACGACCTCATCTTCTGCGGCGCGATGACGCACGAGTGCCTCTGCAAGGTGCTCGGGGAGGTCGTCGTCCTCGCCGAAGGTGACGAAACCCGACTCGAACGGGCCGGTCCAAGCGAAGAGCTCCGGCCGGTGCGGATCCACGACCGCCACCTCTTCCCAACGGAACAGGATCCCTGATTCCTCGTGCTCCGAGAACAGGGTCCGGCCGTTGACGACGTCGACCAGGAAGCGCATCTCACGCCGGCTCCCAGGGAGGACGAGCCGGACCTCCCAGACATCCTGGCCGAGGTAGCTCGTCCTTCGAGGCGGAGCAGCGAGCTCGGTGGCGTCGTCGTACCGCATGTCGCCGCCGATCACCCAGTCGATCGGCCGCGGCCTGCTGAGCGCCTCACCGACAGCACCGTGCATCCGACTCATCCCTCGCCCCAGCCTCTGCGGCGGCCCGTCGGCATCGGTCTCGGGATCGAAGACGTAGCCATGACGGTCGTCCTGCATGCTCCACAGGCGACCGGCCTCGTCCTCGACTCGCCATCGATGGCCGTGCTTGCGGACGCGGAAGCGCGTGAGCTCGTCGGACTCCTCGTCGAGACGGACCGCGAGCACACCCTCGGTCGGCTCCTCGGACGTCTCCCCCGCCACCATGCGGACGAGGATCTCCAGCCACTGCGCGTCGGTCATGGAGGAAGCGTCGCACGCCCGGGGGCCGCGGAGGCCGTGCACGAGTTCAGGACCTTCGCTGGGCGTCGAATCTGCTGGAATCCGAGGATAAAGGTGACCTCAGTGGCTTTGTTTTCGAACATCCGTTCGGTATCATGGAGTCATGTCCAACACGCTGCTCGCCGACCGGCTCGAGGCCGTCGCCGCCGAGCTGCGCGCGTACCCGACGAGCACCGAGGCGCTGCGGCTGCTGCAGGGACTCTCGAACGCGATCGACGCGGAGAAGGTGGCGCTGGTCGCGGAGGTGGACGAGCATCGCGACTTCGAGACCGAGGGCTGCTCGAGCCTGAAGAACTGGCTACGTGACCAGCTGCACCTCGACGGCAGACAGGCGTCCCAGCTGG
>NZ_JAMXRU010000065.1 GCF_024124745.1 Aeromicrobium sp. CnD17-E | reverse complement strand
GGCAACGCCGCAGCCCCGGCCTGCCGCAGCGCCGCCTCGCGCGGGCTGGACGGCTGGGCCGCAGACGACTGGGCCGCTGGCGTCTGGGGTGCGGGCGTCTGGCGTGCGGGCGTCTGGGGTGCTGGGGCCGCCGCCTCGACGCTGGGCGCCGGAGCGGGACGGGTGTCGACCGGCACCTGGTCGGCCGGCACGCCGCCCATCGAGAGTCGCTTCTCGAGCCGGTCGACGCGGGCGACCACACCCGACGCGTCGGAGGCCGGCACCAGGATGCGCGCGCACATCAGCTCGAGCAGCAGGCGCGGCGCGGTCGCACCGCGGAACTCCGTGAGCGCCGCGTTGACGATGTCGGCCATGCGCGTCAGGTCGGCCGGACCGAACGACGTGGCCTGACTCTGCAGCCGCTCGGCCCGGTCGCCCGGCACGTCGAGCAGACCGGTGACGAGAGCGTCGGGCACGGCCCGCAGCACGACCAGGTCACGCAGCCGCTGCAGCAGGTCCTCGGCGAAGCGCCGTGGGTCCTGCCCCGACTCGATGATCTTGTCGACGACGCCGAACACCGTGGCGCCGTCGGACGCACCGAACGCCGCGACGGCCTCGTCGAGCAGCGAGTCGGGCGTGTACCCCAGCAGCTGCACGGCGAGGTCGTAGGTGACGCCCTCCGGCCCGGCCCCGCCCAGCAGCTGGTCGAGGACGCTGAGGGTGTCGCGCACCGAGCCGGCACCGGCGCGGACCACGAGGGGGAGCGCGGCCGGCTCGAGGCGCACGCCCTCGGCCTCGCACAGCTGGTTCAGGTAGTCCCCGAGCGCCTTCGGCGGCACGAGCCGGAACGGGTAGTGGTGCGTGCGGGACCGGATGGTGCCGATCACCTTGTCGGGCTCGGTGGTGGCGAAGATGAACTTCAGGTGCGGCGGCGGCTCCTCGACGAGCTTGAGCAGCGCGTTGAAGCCCTGCGGGCTCACCATGTGCGCCTCGTCGATGATGTAGACCTTGTACCGGCTGCTGATGGGCGCGAAGAACGCGCGCTCGCGCAGGTCGCGGGCGTCGTCGACGCCGCCGTGGCTCGCGGCGTCGATCTCGATGACGTCGACGCTGCCCGGGCCGCCTCTCGCGAGGTCGCGGCAGCTCTGGCACTCCCCGCACGGGTCGGAGACCGGCGCCTGCTCGCAGTTCAGCGCGCGGGCCAGGATGCGGGCGCTCGTGGTCTTGCCGCAGCCGCGCGGGCCGGAGAACAGGTAGGCGTGGTTGACCCGGTTGGCGGCCAGCGCGTGGCGGAGGGGGTCGGTGACGTGCTCCTGCCCGATCACCTCGGCGAACGTCTCGGGACGGTACCGGCGGTAGAGGGCGAGAGGGGCATCCACGGCCCCGAGCCTAGCCGCGCCGCCCGACACCGGTCACGGCGTGCGGTCAGCCACCGGAGCCGAAGGCCTCGTGCAGCACGACGGCCTGCTCGTAGGCGTCTTCGACCGCCGCCAGGAGGGCGCTCGCCGACGTCGCCCGCAGCAGGCCGAGCCGGTCGTAGGGGCCCACCGGGCAGCCGTCCGCGAGGTGCCAGCAGGCGGCCTCGAGGTCGTGGGGCGGCGGCTCGGGAGGCATCGCACCCAGCCGCACCGCCGCGGTCGTGGCGCGCTCGTGCACCTCGGCGACCGCGACCAGGTCGACGTCGAGCTCCAGCGGCGGCAGCTCACGCACCTTGGCCCGCGGGTACGGGTCCTCGGGCAGCCAGCCCTCGACCTCGACCCGCCGTCCGCCCACGGCCACCAGACCCATCTCCTGCTGCCGCGGCTCGACCTGCACCACGCGGCCCACCGTCGCGGTCGAGAACCGGGAGTCGCCGCCGCCGGTCTCGACCCCGCGCTCGATCAGCACGAACCCGATCTCGGGCTCGTCGTCGGCGAGGACGTCGGCGAGCAGCGCCAGGTAGCGCGGCTCGAACAACCGCAGGGGCAGCAGGCCTCCCGGGAGCAGGACGGTCCCGAGCGGGAACATCGGCATGGCGGTCACGGTCCAGGTGTACCCCACCGCGCCACGCTGCGCCGGTCAGACCAGCGAGGTCGTGCGCAACCAGGTGTCGACCGCCTCGTAGGCGGCCTCACGCGGCTCCTTCAGCGACAGGAACACGTCGTGCCGGGCGTCCGCGACGGGCAGCGACGTGACCGCGTCGCCGAGGCAGCCGGCCCAGCGGGCGATCTGCTTGACGTCGAGCACGGCGTCGGCACGGTCGACCTCCTCCGACCACGACCGCGCGAAGCGGCTCTTGTCCGAGCGCAGCACGAGCGACGGCACGCCGACGTCGAGCCCGCGGTGCAGACGCGCCTGGCCGGCGCGCACGGCACCGAGCCAGCCGAAGGTGACCTCGAACCCGTTGAGCGGCTTCAGCGCGACGTCGTAGTCCCACTCCCCGTGGGCACCGACGTGCAGGCTGCTGCCGTAGGCATCGGTGAACGGCAGCTTCATGACGTCGAACGGCTTGACCCGGCCGATCCCGCGGATGACGAGCGTGCCGACCTCGCGCATCCAGGGCTTGCCCTGCAGGTCGAACCACGGGCTGTTCAGCACGAGCCCGCTGATCCCGGCGCCCTTCGAGCCGCCCGGACCCCGGTTGAGGCGGTCGAGCCACAGCGGGAGCACCAGGCCGCCGGTGGAGTGCGCCGACAGCAGCACCGGACCGTCGGGCACCTCCGCCCGGACCGTGGCCAGCGCGCGGTCGAGCTCGACGTCGTAGTGCGCGAGGTCGGTGACGTGGTGGGCCGTCTGGCCCTCGCGCCGCGACCGGCCGCACTTGCGCAGGTCGAGCGCGTAGAAGGCGAACCCGCGGTCGGCGAAGAAGTCGGCCATCGCGGTCTGGAAGAAGTAGTCGCTGAAGCCGTGCACGTAGAGGACGGCCCGGCGCGCCGGCTCCGCCTCGGTCCAGGTGCGTCGCACGAGCGTGGCGAACACCTCGCCCTGCCCGTCCGGGTCGTCGCCCAGCGCGTACGTGAGCTGCTCGTAGCCGTCGCCCAGGACGTCGGGCCGCCAGTCGGTCATCGTGCCTCCTCGTGCTCCCCCGGCATCTCGCCGAGGAGAGCCTAGGACACGCGACCGCGTCCCGCGGGCCGACGGGCACCGATCCGCACGGCCGCCGGTCGCGCGACAGGGGTGGCACCTGGGGCGGCGCGGCCCGGCACCCACACTGCGCGAGGCGGGCACCGGGACCGCGTCACCCACTCCTCCCGTACCCGTTCCTGCTCGACCGAACCGTCCCTCCCCCGCACGCACGTGTCGCCGGCCCGTACCCGGGGTACGTGTCGGTCATGAGGATCCCCACGCCGTGCGGCCCGGTGAGCCGGGCCGTGCACGACCACCTGGAGTCCGGCACGCCCCTGCTCGAGCTGCCCGACACGCCCGACCCGACGTCGCGCGACCACGCGCTCGCGCTCTGGACGCTGCACGAGCTGGCCTACCGCGGGTTCGACGGTGTCGACCCCGACCTGGAGTGGTCGCCCGACGTCCTGCGGCTGCGGAACCGGCTGTCGCGCGACCTCGAGGCGTGGCTGCGGCGACGGTTCGCGGAGGCGACCGTCCCGGGCACCGTCGAGGATCTCGTCTCGGCCGACACGCAGACGCCCGGCGTCGCCCGGTTCGTGCGGGAGCGGGCCAGCGTCGAGGACGTGGAGCGGATCCTGGTGCAGCGCAGCGTGTACCACCTGAAGGAGGCGGACCCGCAGTGCTTCCTGCTGCCGCGGCTGCGTCCCGCCGCGAAGGCCGCCCTGACCGAGCTCCAGTACGACGAGCTCGGCGACGGCGAACCGGATCTGGTCCACCAGCACCTGTTCGCCCAGGCCCTCGAGGCCGCCGGGCTCGACCCCACCTACGGCGCGTACGTGGACGACGCCGACGAGGAGACGCTCACGCTCAACAACGCGATCTCGCTGCTGTGCCTCAACCGTCGTCTCATCCACGCCGCGCTCGGCCACCTGGCGGCCTTCGAGGCGACCAGCGCGCTGCCCAGCGCCGACATGGTGCGCGGGCTGCAGCGGCTCGGGTTCGCGGAGCCGGTGTGGCGGTACTACGACGAGCACGTCGAGGCGGACGCGGTGCACGAGCACCTGGCCCGTCGGATCTGCGACCTCGCGACCGAGGGCGACCCCGCGCTGGAGCGCGAGGTGCTCTTCGGGGCGTTCGTGTGCGTGGACCTCGAGGACCGGTGCGCCGAGCGCCTCGTGCCGGCGGCGGTGCCGGCATGAGCAGCGACCGCACCGGGCCGTCGCCCCGCGAGGCCCTGCGCGAGCTCGCCGCGCAGGGCCCGGCGCTCGTGCGCGGCGTCGGCTTCGTCGTCGACGCCGACGGCGAGACCACGCAGGCGCGCCGCCCGGTCGTCGCGCTCTGCCGTTGCGAGGCGTCGGCGCGTCGCCCCTGGTGCGACGGCACCCACAAGCGCCTCGCCTGAGACCTCCCCGCGATGCGGAACGTCATCGCCCTTTCCAGCGCTCGAAAGGGGCGATGACGTTCCACATCGGGGGTGGTCAGGGCTTGAAGACGACCTTGACCGTCCCGTCCTGCTTCTTCTGGAAGGCGCTGTAGGCCTCGGGGGCGTCCTCGAGCGACGGACGGTGCGTCGCGAAGTCCTCCAGGCCGAGCGGGTCGTCCGAGCGCTCGGCCAGCGGGAGCAGGTCGTCGACCCAGCGCTTCACGTTCGCCTGTCCCATGCGCAGGGTCACCTGCCGGTCGAACAGCTGCTGCATCGGCATCGGGTCGTGCGTGCCGGTGTACACGCCGGACAGCGAGACCGTCCCGCCCCGTCGCACGAGCTGGGTGGCGAGGTGCAGCGCCGCGAGCCGGTCGACGCTCGCCGACGTCATGACCTGCTTCGCGAGACCGTCGGGCAGCAGCCCGGCCGCCTTCTGCAGCGCCGACGGGCCGGGCGAGCCGTGCGCCTCCATGCCCACCGCGTCGACGACGCCGTCCGCACCGCGTCCTGACGTCGCCTCGAGCACCGCGGCCGCGACGTCGTCCTGCTCCACGTGCAGCACCTCCACCCCGCGGGCACGGGCGCGCTCGAGACGCTCGGGCACGAGGTCGACGCCGATCACGCGGACGCCGTGGTGCAGCGCGAGGCGCGAGGCCATGTCGCCGATCGGCCCCAGCCCCACGACGACGAGCGTGTCGCCCTCGTGGACGTCGGCGTAGCGCACCGCCTGCCACGCCGTCGGCATGACGTCGGAGAGGTAGACGTAGCGCTCGTCGGGCAGGTCGGGACCGACCGTGATCGCGCCGTAGTCGGCGTGCGGCACGCGCAGGTACTCCGCCTGCCCGCCCGGCACGCTGCCGTACAGCTCGCTGTAGCCGAACAGCGCCGCGCCCATGCCGGAGGAGCGGACCTGCGTCGTCTCGCACTGCGTCTGCAGCCCCCGACGGCACATGAAGCAGTCGCCGCAGGAGATCTGGAACGGCACGACGACGCGGTCGCCGACCGAGAGCCGCGAGACCCCCGACCCGACCTCGACGACCTCGCCCATCGTCTCGTGGCCGAGCACGTCACCCGCGTGCATGAACGGTCCCATCACCTCGTAGAGGTGCAGGTCGGAGCCGCAGAGCCCCGTGCTGCTCACCTTCAGCACCACGTCGGTCGGGTCCTCGATGCGGGGGTCCGGCACGTCCATCACCTGCACGTCACGGCGTCCCTGCCACGTCACTGCTCTCACGGGTCCTCCTCGGGTCGGGATGGGTCACGCGGGACGTACCCGACGACAGGAGTCCGACGCCCCGACCCGGACGCGACGCACGGCACGCCCCGACGTTGCGTCGAGCCGGGCGGACCGGGTACCACGGGGGCATGCTCGTACCTGGAGGATCCCCGATCGCCCACCACGTCCACACGCACCTGGCAGGGTCGGCCGCCGGCATCGACCTGTTCGGTCGCAGCGCGGCCGGGCTGCTCGACCCCGACGCGGCCACCCTCGTCCGCGACATCCAGGAGGAGCTGCTCGACGAGCGTCGGCGCCTGCGCCGCATGGCCGACGACCTGGGCGTCGGCGAGGCCTACCTGATGACGCTCGCGGCGCGGGCGGGCGAACGCGCCGCCCGGCTCAAGCCCAACGGGTCGTGGACGGAGCGCACCCCGCTCACCGACCTCGTCGAGCTGGAGGCGATGCGGGTGGCCGTCAGCGGCAAGCGCGCGGGATGGCAGGCGCTGCTCGCGGTGGTCGACGTGCACGCGGCGCTCGACCGCGAGGAGCTGGAGATGCTGGCCGAGCAGGCCGCCGAGCAGGACCGCCGGCTCGCCGAGGCGCACCACCGGGCCGCCGCGCGGGCACTGGTGCACTGAGCACCATCCGACCTGGGCCGCAGGGAGCCCCGCGTCAGGACGCGGACGACTCCTCGTCGCTGCCGCCCTGCTCCTCGTCGTCCAGCTCGGACGCGTCGAGCGACGGCTCCGCCTGCGTGGCGTCGGCCTCGGGCTCGGTGCCGGGGTAGGTGCGGGGGTCGACCTGACGCGTCTCGCTCGCGCCGGGACCGGACTGCGGGGTGCCGCCGAAGGTGCTCATGGTCCGGTTCTACCGGCGAACCGGCAGGTCCACACCTCGACCGGGCCCACGGACGGCCCCGGCGCCGCCCTCGGGCCGGCGCTCAGTCGTCGTCCTCGTCGTCCTCCAGCTCCGACGCGTCCAGCGACGGCTCGGTGGGGGGCTCGTCGGTGTCGGGCTCGGTCTCGGGGGACGTCGCGGGGTCGACCGGCGCGTTCCCGTGGGTGCCGGGGCCGGAATGGGGCGTGCTGCCGAAGGTGCTCATGTGCTCCACGTACCCGGCCCCCGCGCCATGACGCGTCAGGAGCCGCCGCTGGCGGCGTCGTCGCCCTGGCGATCCTGCGCGTCGTCGCCGAAGGGCTTCTCGTCGGGTCGACGGTCGTCGGTGGAGGTGTCGGTGTCGGTGCCGGTGTCGTCCTGGGTCTCGGCCCGGTCGGGGTCGTGCTGCGATGTGCTCATGGGCAGGGCGTTCCCCGACAGGGACGCGCCATGCGTCTCAGCCGTCGAGGTCGCCCATGCGGTCGCGGACCTGGTCGATCGCCCGCGAGAGCCGCCGCGACACCTGCATCTGGCTGATGCCGAGCCGCTCGCCGATCTCGCGCTGCGTCAGGTCGTCGACGAACCGCAGCTCCAGCAGCCGACGGTCCTCCACCGGGAGCGACCGCACCGCCGGGACGACGCTCTGCAGCCGCTCGACGGCGTCGAGGTGAGGGTCCTCGGCGCCCACGTGCTCGTGCCCCGGCAGGCCGTCGACGGCCGACGGACGGTCGAGCGACTGCGGCGCGAACGCGTCGTGCGCGGCGTCGGCCTCACGGACCTCGGCGCGGCTGACGTGCAGCCGTTCTGCCACCTCGTCGTCGGTCGGCGTGTGCTGCTGCTCCGTGCGCAAGGCGTCCCGCGCCGCGTTGACCGCGCTCTGCAGCTCCTGCGTGGAGCGCGTCGGACGGACGGCCCACGCCTTGTCGCGGAAGTGGCGCCGCAGCTCGCCCAGGACGGTGGGCACGGCGTAGGCCGCGAACGACCCGTGGGCGGGGTCGAAGCGGCGCACCGCCTTGACCAGCCCGAGCCGGGCCACCTGCTCGAGGTCGTCGGCCTCCACGCCGCGGTCGCGGTAGCGCCGTGCCAGACGTCGGGCCATCGGCGTGTACTCGGTGACGACGCCGTTCTGGAGCCGCAACCGCTCCAGCGGCGAGGCGTGGGCCGCCTCGTCGAGCGTCTCGCAGGTCCGGGCGTCAGGATCGGTCGAGTCCATGGTGCTGCCTCTCGTCGTGCGAGTGCGGCTGCTGGCTCAACCTCCCTCCCACGGCACCACGGGAACGGTCCTACGTCAACCCTCCTGCGGACGCGGACCCGTCCAGGCCTCCGGTCCCAGCAGCGCCAGGACCCCCCGCGAGCCGGCCTCGCCGGCCTCCCGGACGGCCAGGACCTCCAGGCCGGACGTCTCGCACGTGTGGTCGAGCACCTCGACCTGCTCGACGCTGCCCAGCTGCAGCAGCACGCGGCCGTCCGCCGCCAGGTGCCGCGACGCCGTCCGCACGCAACGTCGGGCGACCTCGAGACCGTCGATGCCGCCGTCGATCGCCCACACCGGGTCGTCCGGGAACTCCCCGACGCGCTGGCTCGGCACCCACGGAGGGTCCGCCACGACGAGCGCGAACCGCTCCCCAGGGTCGAGCACGGCGTCGAAGCGGCCCTCCCGGACCTCGACGTCCTCGTCGACCTGCTCGGCGTTGACCCGGGCGAGCGCACAGGCCCGGGGCTCCGCGTCGACCATGACGAGCCGCCGCCCGGTGCCGTGCACGGCGCCCAGGCCGATCTGGCCCGCGCCGGCGCACAGCTCGAGCACGTCGCCGGGCGGCAGGCTATCGAGGAGCTCGGCGGCCCACGTCGACTGGGCGTACGTCCACGGCCGGGGCTCGAGGACGGTCCCGTCGACCTGGATCTCCAGCGGTCCGAACGAGACGGTCCGGGTGCTCGGTTCCGTCGCCGCGGAGGCGGCGTGGTCGGGGGTCGGGGCTGTCGTGTCCACGTCCTCCGCGTACCCCACACGCCGCCGGGCGAACCACGCCGAGTTGCGGCCCGCGCGGCACGGGGCGACAGTGGGGGCGGTTCAGCAGCAGCCATCACGTCACCGTCCTCTGGGGGGACCGACATGGCTGACTGCACCCCGCTCGTCACCGAGCACCTCGACCTCGCCGCGCGACTGGCCCGCGGCTACCGCGGCCGCGGCGTGGAGGACGACGACCTGCTCCAGGTCGCTCGCCTCGCCCTCGTGAAGGCCGCCGAACGCTTCGACGCCGGCGTCGGCGCGTTCGCGCCGTTCGCCGCGAGCACGATCCGCGGCGAGATCAAGCGCTACTTCCGCGACTTCGCCTGGAGCGTGCGTCCGCCCCGGCGGCTGCAGGACCTGCAGGCGCAGATCGCGCGGGAGACGGGCGCCGGACCTGTCGCGCCCGAGACCCTCGCCGCCCGCCTCGGCGTGCCGCTCGCCGACGTCCGCGAGGCGATGGCGGCGAGCAGCTGCTTCACCAGCGACCGGATCGACGACGAGCTCGGCGCGGGTGCGCACGACGACGCCGGCTACGCCCGCGTCGAGGCCTGGCTGACCGTCCGCTCCCTCCGGGACAACCTGAGCGAGGACGACCGACGTCTGCTCGCCTGGCGGTTCGTCGACGAGCTGCCGCAGCGCGAGATCGCGACCCGGCTCGGCATCAGCCAGATGCAGGTGTCGAGACGGCTGTCGAACCTGCTGACGCGGCTGCGACGCGAGGTGGGCGAAGCCGCCGCCTGAGGGCCACGACGGCTCCTCTCGGCCTGCGGGACCGGCCCGCCGGGTACAGCCTGGCACCAGGACGTCCCCGGGTTGAGCCGACAGCCCGGGGTCGTCCGCATGCGCGCAGGCGCGTCGGGTACGCCGCGGGTGAGACCGCAGGAGGCACCGATGAGCGACCACCGCCGACCACACCGACCCCAGGACCCCGTCCGACGCGGCGACGCCTTCCGACCGGGGGCGCTGCGCGCCGCGATCGTCGGCACCTGGTCCCGGGCCCGACGCCGCGGGCGCCGGATCAGGCGCCCGCGCGAGTCGTGAGCAGCTGGTCGACCGGCGCGTAGTCGTCGGTGAGCACCGGTGCGTCGCCGACCCAGCGGTCGAGGGCGGAGCCGGAGAGGACGGTCCAGCCCACCTGCCGCTCGTCGAGCTGGGCGCGCAGGGCGTCGACGTCGAGCGGACGCTGCGACGCGACCATCACGAGGTTGCCGCCCTCGACCTCGTCCGTCGAGGCGGGGCTGCCGGTCGACGTCGGCCCGGAGGAGTCGGGGGCCGGCGCACCGAGCACGGCGACGTGCGACCACCGCTCCTGCAGCGTGCGCGCCTCGGCGCGGGCGAGCCGCAGCCGGCCGTGGTCGATGAGGTTGAGCACGTACACGCCGTCGCCGTCCAGCGCACGGTGCACCTCGTCGAGCATCTCGAGCGTCGTCAGGTGCCACGGCACGCTGACCCCGCCGAACGCGTCACCCACGACGAGGTCGAGGCTGCCCGCGTCGACGTCGCGCATGCCGAGCCGGCCGTCCTCCACCCGCACCTGCAGGGCCCGGCTGGTCCGCAGCCCGAGGTCGTCGCGGTCGAGCTGGACCACGCCGCCGTCGATCTCGGAGACGACGCTCGTGCTGCCGGGCCTGGTCGCGGCGAGCCAGCGCGGCATCGTCACGCCGCCCGCGCCCAGGTGGTGGGCCCTCAGCGGACCGTCGCCCGGGAACATCGTGTCGATCGCCGCTGCGTAGGCGCGCGTGTAGGAGAACTCGAGGTACGTGGGGTCGTCGAGGTCGACGAAGGAGTGCCGCAGGCCGTCGAGCACGAGGAGCCGGCCGCCGGTGCTGCTGCCGGCGGCCTCGACGGTCGCGCAGTGGTAGGTGGTCTCGACCTCGCAGCCGCTCGGCACGAGCCCTGCGGTGCCCCCGGCCAGCAGGGCGCCGCCGACGGCGAGCAGCCCGACCGCCGGGCCGCGTCGACGCAGCTCGAACGCCGCGGCGGCGACGCCGAGGAGCACGCCGAGGCCGACCAGGATGGCGCTCACCCGCACGTGGGAGATGAGCACGAACCCGGTGAGGACGGTGCCGACGATGGCGCCGACGGTGCCGATGCCCGAGAGTCGGCCCACGACGGTCCCGGTCTCGTCGAGGTCGTGCAGGAGCAGCTTCGTGACCATCGGCGTGACCGCCGACAGCAGCGCGCCCGGCACGACGATCGTCGCGGCCGCGACCAGGAACAGCAGTGCCGACGAGCCCGGCTCGGCAGACGCGCGGACGGCGAACGGCGTCAGGGCCACCACGACGCCCGACACGCCGAGGAGCGGGGCGACGGCGCTGCGGGGGTCGATGCGGTCGGCGGCGCGCCCGCCGGCCCACGAGCCCGCCGCGATCGCCGCGAGGGCGAGACCGATGACGGTCGTCGACGTCTCCAGCGTCAGCCCCAGGTAGGGAGCGAGGAGCCGCAGCGCCACGATCTCGACCACGAGCACCGCCGCGGACGAGCCGAACACCAGCGCCCCGGCCGTGAGGTCGCCGATGCCCGGCTGCGCCGGCTCGGGCGCGGACGGGTCCGGGACGGCGTCGCTCATGACGCCATCCTCCCAGCCCACGCCCTCCTCCGGGCGGTAGGTGAGCCACCCCATCCGCCACAGCGGTAGGTGGAGCACCCTTCGAGACCATCGAGGGGTGTCTGAGCCACCGCCCCTCGGGGTGAGGTGGCAGGCCTACCGCCCGGGGGGACGACGTGGATCGGAGGCGCGGTCAGTGGTTCCGGAGCTTCTCGATGAGGTCGTCCTTGCGCAGGTCGGAGTAGCCCTCGACGCCGAGCTCCTTGGCCCGGTCCTTCAGCTCCTCGACCGTCCAGTCCTCGTACGACCCGGACTCCCCACCGCGCTTGCCGACGGTCTTCTTGCCGTCGCGCGCGGCGGCGTTGGAGATCCGCGCCGCCTTCTCCTTCGAGGCGCCGTCGTCGCGCAGCGACTCGTACATCTCGGGGTTCTTCAGCGACGGCTCGTCGCGCGCGTCCTTGCCTGCGGGCATGGTGTCCTCCTCGGTGGGTGGCGGCTCAGAAGACCGGCTTGCCGCCGGTCACCCCGAGCACGGTGCCAGAGACGTAGCTCGCGTCGCGCTCGGAGGCCAGGAACACGAAGGCCGGCGCGACCTCGGCGGGCTGCCCGGCGCGACCGAGCGGGGTGTCGGAGCCGAACTGCTCTAGCTTCTCCGGAGGCTGGGTGGCGGGCTGCAGCGGCGTCCAGATCGGGCCGGGCGCCACGGCGTTCACGCGGATGCCGTCGCCGCCGAGCTCGGCGGCGAGGTTGACCGTGAGGTTGTTGAGCGCGGCTTTCGTCGAGGCGTAGTCCAGCAGCGACGTCGACGGCTCGTACGCCTGGATCGACGTGTTGTTCACGACGCTCCCGCGACGTTCGCGCAGGTGCGGCACGGCCGCCCGCGTGAGCCAGAACGTGGCGTACAGGTTGGTCTTGAGGACCCGGTCGAGGTTCTCGTCGGTGATCGCCTCGATGCCCTCCTCCCGCGCCATCTGGTAGCCCGCGTTGTTCACGAGCACGTCGAGGCCACCCAGCTCGTCGACCGTGCGGGCCACGACGTCGTCGCACGCCGCACGATCACGCAGGTCGACCTCGACGGCGAGCGCGCGACGCCCGGCGTCCTCGACCCACCGCGTGGTCTCGGCCGCGTCGTCGGCCTCCTCGGGCTGGTACGTGAAGGCGACGTCGGCGCCCTCGCGCGCGTAGGCGATCGCGACGGCGCGGCCGATGCCGGAGTCACCACCGGTCACCAGGGCGACCTTGCCCTCGAGCCTGCCGTGACCGACGTAGGACTCCTCGCCGTGGTCGGGCCGGGGGTCCATCGCCGCCGTGCTGCCGGGCGGGTCCTGCTGCTGGGCGGGGAAGCCGTCGCTCATCGGATACCTGTCTCGTCGGGGGCGGGGGTCGGCTCGAGGGGGACCTCGGGCACGTCGTCGGGGTCGGTCGGCTCGACCGGCTCGACGTCGGGGTCGGGCAGGGGTGCATCGGGCGCGAGGGTCATGCGGACTCCTTCGGTCACGGTCGTGACCTCGACGTTCCCCCGGATCCGGAAGCCATGCATCTCGGACCGGCCGAGGACGTCGGGTGCCGGCTCGTCCACGCCGTGTTCGACGACGTTGGGCTCGAGCAGCATGATCCGTAGCCCGGGCTCCGTGCGCCGGGCGACCCACCGGGCCACCGTCGACACCGCGCCGAGGCCGTCCGGCACGTCCTGACGTCGCGCACGGCACCACACGCCGTCGTGCCGCAGGACCAGCACGAACCGCCGCCGGGCCAGCCGGTGCCACGCTGCCTGCGTGTCCGCCGGCGGGTCCACGTCGGCGGGCACCAGGCAGAGCACGGCGTCGCGGTCGGGCGCGTCCTCGAGGGCGAGCAGCTGCTGGCGGTCCCGGTCGTCGTCGACGCTCAGCACGACGACGCCGGGACGGTCGCGCGCGGTCTCCAGGAGACGGGTCATGTGCACGCCGTACCCGGCGCGGCGCCGGCCATGCGCCGACGTGCGCAGGGTCTCCCCCGTGCCTACGCTCGCCGCATGAGCATCGACACCACCATCGACCTGGGCCGGCCCGTCTCGGGCGACGTCGTCGACCTGATCCTCGACGACCACCGTCGCTTCGAGGACCTGCTGCGCCAGCTGCGCAGCACCGCGTCGGACCGCGATGCCGTCCGCCAGGCCTTCGCGGCCCTGCACGTCGCGCACGCCGAGGCGGAGGAGCGGCACGTGTACCCACAGCTGAAGAAGCGGCGCGCGGTGGACGCCCACGAGGCCGACCACGGCGAGCACGAGCACGCCGAGGGCAACGAGGCGCTCCTGGCCGTCCTCGAGTGCGCCTCGACCGACACCCAGAAGTTCGACGACGCCGTCGAGGAGCTGACCCGCCTCATCAGCCACCACCTCACCGAGGAGGAGCTGACGATCCTCAACCCGGCGCGCGAGGAGCTCGGCCCCGAGGTCCTCGCCCGGCTCGGCGAGGCGTTCGCGACGGAGCGCAACCAGCAGATCGACGCCGACTGCGGCCGGACGGAGAACGTGCGCCGCCTGGTGGAGGAGGCTCGGCAGGAGGGCCTGATCGACGAGGAGTGACCCGGTCGAGGGACGCACCGGACCCCTGTGGTTCGCTGTCCCTCGGTTGAGCAGCAGCCGACGACCTCGCACGCCTGGAGGTGGTCGCCCTGACCCACTCCCCCGTTCCGCCGGACCCGCTCCGTGACGGACCTCCCACCACGCCCGCGCTGGCGCGCCACGTCGTGACGCTCGCCACGACCGCGGCCGGCACGCCGCACGGCGGGCTCGTCCTGGCGACGCCGCACGACGTCGACGACCTGGTCGCCACCTCGACGACGTTGGCGTCGGTCGCCCTGGGGATCGCCGGCGGCCCCGGCCCCGACGACCTCGCCGAGAACATCGTCGTCGTCCGCGACACGTCCCTCGACGCCCGCTGGCCGACCTGGTCGACCACGCTGGTCGGGCTGGGGGTGTGCTCCGTCCTGGTCGCACCCGTGCGGACGATGCACCGACCACCGGGCGTGCTGGCCGTGCACGCCGACCGCACCGACGCGTTCTCCGACGCCGAGGTCGTCGCGTTCGGCGAGGTCGCGACGGTGGCGTCGTCGGCCCTCTCGGTCGCGCTCGACCGCGACGGCCTGCACCGTGCCGTGGCTGCCCGTCGTCTCATCGGCATCGGTATCGGGATGCTCGTGGAGCGCTACGACCTGTCGGTGGAGCGCGCGTTCGGCGTCCTCGTGCGGCACTCGCAGCACCTGAACCTCAAGCTGCGCGACGTCGCACGTCACCTCGTGGAGAACGGGGAGCTCCCCGAGCAGGCCCCGGGCGACCGGGGCGGCCCTGAGCCGACGTGACCTCGCGCGTCCGCGAGCGCTCAGACGTCGTCGGGCAGCGTGCGCGTGCGCACGACCTCGCTCGCGACGACCGCCAGCTTCTGGTTGCGGTGCTGGGAGTAGCGGACGAGCACGCCGAACGCCTGGTCGGCGTCGATGCCGAAGCGCTCCATGAGGATGCCCTCGGCCTGACCGATGACGGTGCGGGTCGCGAGCGCCTCCTGCAGGGTGCTGCGCTCGCGGGCCGAGGCGATGGCGATGGCGGCGTGGCTCGCCAGGTGGCGGGCGGCGATCCGGTCGGCCTCGTCGAAGGCCTCGGGCTCGGTCGCGTAGAGGTTGAGGGCGCCCAGCTCGCGGTCGGCCAGAGCCAGCTGCACGCAGAACATCGAGCGCACGCCCTTGCCCACCACGTTCGGGCGCCACGACGGCCAGCGCGGGTCGGCGGCCAGGTCGGGGACGTCGACCTCGTCGGCGTGCAGGGCGTCGACGCAGGGACCCTCGGACAGCTCGTGCTGCAGGTCGTCGGCCCACGCGACGAGGTCGCTCGTGGGCGCCACGGTCTCCACGCGGCCGCGCCCGCGCACGAGCGAGACGCCCGCGTCGGAGGCTCCGCGCACGAGCTCCAGCGCCAGGGTGGTGAGCCGTTCGGACGTGCTCTCCGGGGTGTCCTCGGCGGCGAGCTGCTGCGCGATCGCCGCGAGCCGCCCGTCCAGTCCGTCGTCCACGATGTCCGACATGGTGTGACCTCCTCGACCCTGAGAGTACCGAGAGCCGAAGGGTACGGCAGCCGACGCCGTGGCCGCCCCGCAGGCGCCGGGGACCACCCGTCACCATGGTGCCCGTGAGCGACACCAAGGACGTTCAGCGCACGCTCGACCTCGCCCTGAGGATCGGGGAGCTGCTGCTGTCGAACGGGGCCGGCGCGGCCGACGTGACCGCCACCATGGCGTCGGTGACGCACCACCTCGGGCTGCGGCACACGCTCGTCGACGTCACGTTCACGTCGCTGACCCTCAGTCACCAGGAGAGCGTCGACGACACGCCCATCGTCATGCGGCGGCACGTGACGCACCGTGAGGTCGACTACGCCGACCTCACGGCGGTCGACCTGCTGGTCCGGGCGCTCCTCGCCGGCGAGATCGACCGTGACGAGGCGGCCTCGTCGGTGCTGAGGATCGCCTCGACCGGTCACCCGCGCCCCCGCTGGGCGATCACCGCCAGCTGGGGCGTGACCGGCGCCGGGATCGCGCTGCTGCTGGGCGGCACCTGGATCGTGCTCGCGGTGGCCGCGGTCGCGGGATCGGTCATCGAGGTCGTGCAGCGCCGGATCGAGCGGCTGCGGCTGCCGTTCTTCTACTCCCAGGTCGCCGGCGCACTCGTCGGCACGCTCATCGCGGTGGCCGTCGCCGCGTCGCCGGCTCCCGTCGACCCGTCGGTCGTGGTCACGGCGGCGATCGTCATGCTGCTGGCCGGTCTGGGCTTCATCGGTGCGATCCAGGACGCCCTGACCGGGTTCACCATCACCGCCAACGCCCGCCTGATGGAGGTGATGATCGCGACCGTCGGCATCATCGTCGGCGTCTCCGCGGGCCTGCACGTGGGCGAGTGGCTCGGGCTCGACCTGAGCATCGACCCGGGCGCCTCCGGCCTGGGGCAGCTGCCGGGCGTGATGCTGGGCGCGGGCGTCACCGCCGGCGCGTTCGCGGTGTCGGCCTACTCCCCGAAGCGCATCGTGACGCCGATCGCCCTGCTGGCGGCACTGACGTCCGGGGCCTTCCTGCTGGTGACCCAGTCCGACGTCGGCCGGCCGGGCGCCGCGGGCGCCGCAGCGTTCACGATCGGCTTCCTCGGCTACTACATGGCGCGCAACTTCCGCGTACCACCGCTCGTGGTGGTGGTCTCCTGCATCGTCCCGCTGCTGCCCGGTCTGTCGATCTACCGGGCGCTCTCGCTCCTCGCGGGCGAGGACATCAGCGGGCTGCTGCCGATGATCACGGCAGCGGGCATCGCCATCGCCCTCGCGTCCGGCGTGCTGCTCGGGCAGTACGTCGCGCAGCCGCTCGGCCACGAGGCCCGCCGGCTGGAGCGTCGCCTGGCCGGTCCCCGTCTGGTCGGCCCCCTCCGCGCCCGCACCGGACGCGGTCGCCGCGGCTGACCCCGACCCGTTCACCGGGCCGACGTCGTGGGGCCCTGGCAGGCTGACGGGGCAGGGCGTATCGTGCTGACTAAGCAAGCGCTTACTGACCGGAGAGTTGCCATGAAGCTTCGCCTGTCCGAGGAGGACGCCGCGTTCCGCGAGGAGATGCGCACGTTCTTCACCACCCAGGTCCCGCAGTCCATCCGCGACACCGTCGCGGCCCGCCGTGAGCTGACGAAGGACCAGATCGTCGAGACGCAGCAGATCCTGAACGCTGCCGGGCTCGCCGTGCCGAACTGGCCCGTCGAGTGGGGCGGCAAGGACTGGACCCCGCTGCAGCGCCACATCTGGCACGAGGAGATGCAGCTCGCCAGCGTGCCCGCGCCGCTCGCGTTCAACGCCTCCATGGTCGGCCCGGTCATCGCCGCGTTCGGCTCGCAGGAGGTCAAGGAGCGCTTCCTCCCCCCGACCGCGAACCTCGACATCTGGTGGTCGCAGGGCTTCTCGGAGCCCGACGCCGGCTCCGACCTCGCGTCGCTGCGCACCGTCGCCCGCCGCGAGGGCGACGAGTACGTCGTCAACGGCCAGAAGACGTGGACCACGCTCGGCCAGTACGGCGACTGGATCTTCACGCTCGTGCGCACCGACCCCGAGGCGCCGAAGAGGCAGCAGGGCATCTCCTTCCTGCTGATCGACATGACCTCCCCCGGTCTGACGGTGCGCCCCATCGAGCTCATCGACGGCGGCCACGAGGTCAACGAGGTCTTCTTCGAGGACGTCCGCGTCCCGGCCGAGAACCTCGTCGGCGAGGAGAACCGCGGCTGGGACTACGCGAAGTTCCTGCTGGGCAACGAGCGCGTCGGCGTGGCCCCGGTCGGGTCGACGAAGCGCTGGCTCGCCGCCGCGAAGGAGCTCGCCGGCGACCGCATCGCCGGCGACCCGGTGCTCGCCACGCGCGTCGCCGGCCTCGAGAACGAGCTGCTCGCGCTCGAGCTGACGGCGCTGCGCGTCGTCGCGCACTCGGCCGACGGCAAGCCGCACCCGGCCTCCTCGGTGCTGAAGCTGCGCGGCACGGAGCTGCAGCAGGCCGTCACCGAGCTGTACGTCGACCTGGCCGGCCCGCTCTCGCTCGCGTCGGGCGCCGGCGACGGCTCCGGCGTGCCGGACTGGGCCCGCGTCAGCACCCCGCAGTACCTCAACTACCGGAAGGCGTCGATCTACGGCGGCTCCAACGAGGTGCAGCGTCAGATCATCGCCAAGACCATCCTGGGACTGTGAGGCAGCCATGGACTTCACCCTCGACTCCGAGCAGACCGCGCTGCGCGACGCCGTCCGCGGCCTGCTGAGCAAGAGCTACGACTCGACGGAGACCCGTCGCGAGATCACCAAGACCGACCCCGGCTTCTCCGAGGACGTGTGGCGCCAGCTGGCCGAGGTCGGCGCGCTGGGCCTGCCGTTCGCCGAGGAGGACGGTGGCTTCGGTGCCGGACCGGTGGAGGTCTCGATCGTCGCCGAGGAGATCGGGCGGGTGCTCGCGCCCGAGCCGTACCTCGAGACGATCCTGGCTGGTGGCCTGGTCGCCGACCTCGGCTCGCCCGAGCAGCGATCCGACGTGATCGGCCGGGTCGCGGAGGGCGCGCTCGTGCTCTCCTTCGCCCACCACGACATCGCCGACGCGGTCGTCGCGACGCAGTCCGGTGACGCCTGGACGCTGTCCGGCGTCAAGGAACCGGTGCTGCACGGCGCCCGCGCCGACCTGCTGGTCGTCACGGCCCGCACCGACGCCGGCGTCGGCGTGTTCCTCGTCGACCCGTCCGCGGACGGGGTGGAGCGCACCGGCTACCGCACGCACGACGGTGGTCGCGCGGCGCGCGTGGCGTTCGACGGTGCCGCGGCCACGCCGCTCGGCGACCCG
>NZ_JAMXRU010000064.1 GCF_024124745.1 Aeromicrobium sp. CnD17-E | reverse complement strand
CGCAGCAGCTCGGTGGCGACCGGCGCGAGACGCTGCTCGGCGCGCGCGACGAGACCGGCGACGTCGGACTCGAGGGCGAAGTCGCGCACGAGCGCGGCGAGCGGCTCGAGCCACGGCTCCCCCTGCCCGCCGGCGACCACGGCGTACCGCTGGCCCCCTCGGAGCCGGTCGACCAGCGCCTCGCGGCGGCCTCCCGTGGCGGTGGTGGTGCTCGTCGGGCTCGTGGGGGTGGTGGTCACGTCGTGATACCTCGCTGCGACAGGTGGGCGGAGATGCCATCGTCGCAAAACGTGAGAGGAACCTCAAGTTTATTCCGAGGGTTTCCTCATGTTCTTCGTGTCACATCAGGGTGCGCGCGCCCGGGCTGCTCGTGACCTGCGGCTGCGCTGCCTCGGCTCGGCGTCGACCTGCCCTCCGAAAGGGCTTCGACCGGCCGGTGCGCGCCGGTCGGCCGAGCCTGCGGGCCCGCCATCGGTGGATCGGCAACATCAGCAGCGTCCCTGCGGTTGCTGAGCCACCGACGGCCCGGCCCGGCGCCCCCATCGGTGGATGAGCAACGACAGGACGCCCGCTGTGGTTGCTCAGCCACCCACGACACGGGGAGCCCCGCAGACCCGGCCAGGCCCCACGCACCGTTCGGTCGAGGCCTCTCGGAGACCGACCCGGGACCCAGCCGCAGCAGCGCAGCAGCAGGACGACGCAGGACGACCCCGCAGCCACCAGGTGGCCGCGGGGTCGTCCAGGACTCCAGCGTCGTCAGACGCCGCCGGTCAGCAGCAGGCCGCCATCGGCGGTGATCGTCTGACCGGTGAGCCAGGCCGCGTCGTCGGACAGCAGGAAGCCGACGACGCCGGCGATGTCCTCGGGCAGGCCGAGCCGCTTGAGCGGGTACGGCGCCGACACCTCGTCCTCGCGGCCCTCGTACAGCGCCTTCGCGAACTTCGTCTTCACGACGGCCGGCGCGACACCGTTGACCCGGATGTCCGGGCCGAGCTCGACCGCCAGCTCCTCGGTCACGTGGATGAGCGCCGACTTCGACGCGCCGTACATGCCGATGTTCGGGGCCGGCTTCAGCCCGGCCACCGACGACACGTTGACGATGGCGCCGCCGTGCTCGGCCATCCACTGCCGGTAGGCCTGCTGCGCCCACGCGACGGCCGACAGCACGTTGACCGCGAAGATCTTCGCCGCGGCCTCGAGGTCGATGTCGATCATGCGCCCGTACACCGGGTTGATGCCGGTGTTGTTCACCAGGAAGTCGAGCCGACCGAACCGCTCGATCGCGGTGCGGACCGCCTCCTCCTGGTGCGCGGCGTCGTCGCCCGAGCCGGCGACGAACGCGGCCCGGTCGGCCCCGAGCGACGCCACGGCCTCCTCGAGCGCGTCCGCCTTGCGCGCCGTGACCAGCACCCGCGCCCCGTCGTCGACGAGGCGCTGCGCGATGCCCAGGCCGATCCCCCGGCTCGCGCCGGTGACGACCGCGACCTTCCCGGCGAAGCGACCCTCCCCGGCGGCCATCAGGACAGCCGCTCGATGACCATCGCCATGCCCATGCCGCCGCCGACGCACATCGACTCGACGCCGAACTGCTTGTCGTGCCACTGCAGGGAGTTGATGAGCGTGCTGGTGATGCGCGCGCCGGTCATGCCGAACGGGTGGCCGACGGCGATCGCGCCGCCGTTGACGTTGAGCTTGTCCAGCGGGATGCCGAGCACCTTCGCCGAGCCCCACGACTGGACCGCGAAGGCCTCGTTGATCTCGTAGAGGTCGATGTCGTCGATGCCCATGCCGGCGTTGCGCAGCGCGGCCGGGATGGCCTCGACGGGGCCGAGGCCCATGATCTCCGGCGAGAGACCGGTGACGGCCGTCGAGACGATGCGCGCGAGCGGCGTCAGGCCGAGCGCCTTGGCCTTCTCGTCGCTCATGATGACCACGGCGGCGGCGCCGTCGTTGAGCGGACACGCGTTGCCGGCCGTCACGGTGCCGTCGGGACGGAACACCGGCTTGAGCTGGCTCACGGCCTCCAGCGTCACGCCGGCGCGAGGTCCGTCGTCCTTGGAGACGACGGTGCCGTCAGGCAGCGTCACCGGGGTGATGTCCTTGGCCCAGAAGCCGGACTCGATGGCCGCCTCCGCGAGGTTCTGGCTGCGGACGCCGAACTCGTCCTGCTCCTCGCGGCTCATGCCGAGGTGCTGGGCGACGTTCTCGGCCGTCTGGCCCATCGCGATGTAGAGGTCGGGCAGCTCGCCGCTCTCGCGCGGGTCCGTCCAGGTGTCGGCGCCCCCCTCGGCGCGCTTCGCGGTGCGGGCGATCGCGTCCGCGAACAGCGGGTTCTCCGAGCCGGGCAGGTCGGAGAAGCCGTTCTGGAAGCGGCTCACCGTCTCGACACCGGCCGAGATGTAGGCGTCGCCCTCACCGGCCTTGATGGCGTGGAACGCCATGCGGGTCGTCTGCAGCGACGACGAGCAGTAGCGGTTCACGGTGACGCCCGGCAGGTGGTCCATGCCGGAGAGCACGGCCACGGCGCGGGCCAGGTTGTGACCCGCCTCGCCGGCCGGCTGGCCGACACCGAGGTGCAGGTCGGTGATGTCCTTCGGGTCGAGCCCGGGGACCTTCTCGAGGGCGGCCTGCACCATCTGCACGGTGAGGTCGTCAGGACGCATGTCCTTCAGCGAGCCCTTGACGGCGCGGCCGATGGGCGAGCGGGCGGTCGAGACGATGACGGCTTCGGTCATGGTGCTGCCTTCCGGTGGTGGGGTCGTGCGGCGTCGTGCGGGGAGTGCGGGGCGGCCCGGCGGGGTGCCGGGACCCCGCGATCAGCTGGGGGCGAAGGACACAGCGCTCAGAGGCCGAGGTCGCGGCCGATGAGCTCCTTCATGATCTCGTTGGAGCCGGCCCAGATGCGGGTCACGCGGGCGTCGCGCCAGGCGCGGGCCACGCGGTACTCGTTCATGAAGCCGTAGCCGCCGTGGATCTGGACGCAGTGGTCGAGCACCTGGTTCTGGACGTCGGAGGTGTACCACTTGGCCTTGGCGGCGTCGACGGCGCTGAACTTCTTCTCGGCGTGGGCGGCGACGGCGTTGTCGAGGTAGGCCTCGGCGACCTCGATCTTGGTGACGAGCTCGGCGATGAGGAACTTGTTCCACTGGAAGTTGCCGATGGCCTGGCCGAACGCCTTGCGGTCCTTGGCGTACTGGATGGTCTCGACGAGGATCTGCTTGGCGTGGGCGATGTTGGAGATCGCACAGCTCAGC
Source organism: Aeromicrobium sp. CnD17-E (assembly GCF_024124745.1). Lineage (GTDB taxonomy): Bacteria > Actinomycetota > Actinomycetes > Propionibacteriales > Nocardioidaceae > Aeromicrobium. The sequence continues at coordinate 15,961 of NZ_JAMXRU010000064.1, read as the reverse complement.
CGCTCCTGCGGGAGCTTCTGCATCATGTGGATGAAGCCGCGGTCGAGCTCGCCGATGATGCGGTCGTCGCCGACGCGGACGTTCTCGAAGAACAGCTCGGCGGTGTCGGACTCGGTCTGGCCGACCTTGTCGAGCTTGCGGCCACGGCTGAAGCCCTCGTCGCCGGCCCCGATGGCGAAGAGGGTGATGCCCTTGGCGCCCTTCTCCGGCGAGGTGCGGACGGCGGTGACCACCAGGTCGGCGCTGTAGCCGTTGGTGATGAAGGTCTTGGAGCCGTTGATGACCCACTCGTCGCCGTCGCGGACGGCGGTGGTCTTCAGCGCGGCGAGGTCGGAGCCGCCGCCGGGCTCGGTCATGCCGATGGCCAGCAGGCACTCGCCCGACGCGATCTTCGGCAGCCAGCGCTCCTTCTGCTCCTGCGTGCCGAGCTCGACGATGTAGGGCGCGGTGATGTCGGAGTGGATGCCGACGCAGGAGGCGAGGGCGGCGCTGACCTTGCTGAGCTCCTCGGCCCAGACGGCGTTGAAGCGGAAGTCCTCGGCCCCGGCGCCGCCGAACTCCTCGGGGATCTCCAGGCCGAGGAGGCCGAGCTCGCCGGCGGCGAGCCAGAAGTCGCGCGGGAGCGCCTTGTCCTCGATGTACTGCTCGATGTGCGGGGCGACCTTCTTGGCCAGGAACGTCGCGCAGGTGTCGCGGAAGTCCTCGTGGTCGGCGGTGTAGACGGTGCGGTCCATCGGGTCCCTCGTGCTCTGGTGTGTCTCGTGCTCGGACGTGAAGTGACGCGCCAGTAGGTAAGCGCTTGCTTAGCGTGCCCGGCATGGGCCATGCTGTCAACCGACGAAAGGGACGATGTCATGACCGCCACAGCGCGCGAGCGGCTCCTCGAGGCCGCCGTGGAGGCGTTCGCCGAGAAGGGCTTCACGGCGACGACGACCCGCGACATCGCGGCGCGCGCCGGCATGAGCCCGGCAGCGGTCTACGTCCACCACGACACCAAGGAGTCGCTGCTCTTCACGGTCAGCATCGACGGGCACCGCTCGGCCCTGCAGGTCGTGGAGTCCGCCGACGACCCGGCCGCCGCTCCCCCGGAGCGCCTGAGGCGCTTCGTGCACGACTTCAGCGCCTGGCACGCGTCGCACAGCCGCGTCGGCCGCATCGTGCAGTACGAGTTCGACGCGCTGACCCCGGAGCACCGCTCCGAGGTCGCCGCACTGCGTCGCGCCATCGAGCGCGTCATGCAGCGGGTGCTCGAGGCGGGCGTGGCGTCGGGCGACTTCGCCGTCGACGACGTGGTCGGCACCACCCGGGCGATCCTGTCGCTCAGCATCGACCTCGTGCGCTGGTTCTCCCCCACCGGCCCGCAGACGCCCGAGGACGTCGCCGAGCTGCACGCCCGGCTCGCGCTGCGGATGGTCCTGGCCCACGACGACTGACGGCGCCCACCCGCGAGGGGTGGACGCCGTCTGAGGTGCTGCCGCAGTCGTGCTGCGCAGCGGTGCTGGGGGCTCAGGCCTCGAGCACGGCCTCCGCGTTGATCGTGATGGTGATCTTGTCGCCGATCATGACCTTGTCACCCTCGAGCGGGATGTTGAAGTCGATGCCGAACTCCTTGCGGCTGATCTCGCCGGTGGCCTCGACGCCGACGCGCGTGCCGCCCCACGGGTCCTTGCCCTCGCCGAGGAAGTCGACGTCGAGCTGGAGGGGCTTGGTGACGCCCTTGATCGTGAGGTCGCCGTTGACGACGAAGGACTCGTCGGACTTCTGGACGACGCCGGTGCTGGTGAAGGTCATCTTCGGGTGCGTCTCGGTGTCGAAGAAGTCGCTCGAGCGCAGGTGGTTGTCGCGGTCGGCGGTGCCGGTGTTGATCGAGGACAGGTCGACCTCGACGTTGACCGTGGAGTCGCTGATCGGGTCGGCGCTGACGATCGAGCCCTCGAAGGTCTCGAACTTGCCGCGGACCTTGCTCATGATGTGACGCACGGCGAAGCCGATCTCGGTGTGCGTGGGGTCGAGGTTCCAGGTGCCGGTGGTGATGCTCATGGGGTGTCTCCTGAAGTCGGGGTGCAGCTCGTGGTTGAGCCGTCAACGAGAGAGACGCTACCATGTAGTTGAAGCCTCAATCAACACCCTCTCCTGGACTGCCTCGCCACGAACCTAGGATGTGCCCATGACCAGCGCCCCCATCGACGAGAACTCGGACACGACGCCGTGGCTCGACACCGAGCAGCAGCGGTGGTGGCGCTCCTACCTCGGCGGGTCGACCGTGCTCCTGGACCAGCTCGACCGCGACCTGCGCGCGGCGCACGACCTCTCCATGGCCGAGTACGAGATCCTCGTCCGCCTGTCCGAGGCGCAGGACCGCTCGATCCGCATGGCCGAGCTCGCGGCCGCCGTCTCGCACTCGCGCAGCCGCATCACCCACACCATCGCCCGACTCGAGCGTGACGGCATCGTGCGCCGCGCCGCGAGCTGCACCGACGGACGAGGCGTGAGCGCCGTGCTCACCGACCACGGCCACGACGTGCTCGCCCAGGCCGCCCACACCCACGTGCGCGGCGTCCACGACTACCTCGTCGCACGCTGCAGCCGCGAGGACCTCGCCGCCGTCGGGCGGGTCCTGGAGGCCGTCCGCACCGGGCTCGAGGGTCGCGGCTTCTGACGGGGAGCCCCCCGCCCCGACACACCATCGCCCCTTCCTGGACCAGGAAGGGGCGACGGTGCTCTGCATCGTGCGACGTGCTCAGTCGCGGGTGAGGCGACGGTGGGTGACGCGGTGCGGACGAGCCGCCTCCTCGCCGAGGCGCTCGATCTTGTTCTCCTCGTAGGAGGCGAAGTTGCCCTCGAACCAGAACCAGCGACCCGGCTCGTCCTCGGTGCCCTCCCACGCGAGGATGTGCGTGGCGATGCGGTCGAGGAACCAGCGGTCGTGCGACGTGACCACGGCGCAGCCCGGGAAGTCGAGCAGCGCGTCCTCGAGCGAGGACAGGGTCTCGACGTCGAGGTCGTTGGTGGGCTCGTCGAGCAGCAGCAGGTTGCCGCCCTGCTTGAGCGTCAGCGCGAGGTTGAGGCGGTTGCGCTCACCGCCGGACAGCACGCCGGCCTTCTTCTGCTGGTCGGCGCCCTTGAAGCCGAACGAAGCCACGTACGCGCGGCTGTTCATCTCGAAGTTCGCGACCTTGATGAAGTCGAGCCCGTCCGAGACGACCTCCCAGACGTTCTTGTCCGCGGCGATGCTGCCCCGGCTCTGGTCGGCGTAGGAGATCTTGACCGTCTGGCCGACCTCGAGGGTCCCTGCGTCGGGCTCCTCGTTGCCGGTGATCATGCGGAAGAGGGTGGTCTTGCCGACGCCGTTCGGGCCGACGACGCCGACGATGCCGGCGCGCGGCAGCGAGAAGCTGATGTCGTCCCACAGGGTGCGGCCCTCGAAGCCCTTGCTGAGGCTCTTCGCGTCGAGCACGACGTCGCCGAGGCGCGGGCCGGCGGGGATGTTGATCTCGCTGGTGTCGATCTTGCGGGCGCGCTCGGCCTCGGCCGCGAGCTCCTCGTAACGGGCCAGACGCGCCTTGCTCTTCGCCTGACGGCCCTTGGCGTTGGAGCGGACCCAGTCGAGCTCCTTCTCGAGCATCTTGGCGCGCTTGGCGTCCTTCGCGCCCTCGATCTTGAGGCGCTCCTTCTTCGTCTCCAGGTAGGTCGAGTAGTTGCCCTCGTAGCCGTGGATGCGGCCGCGGTCGACCTCGGCGATCCACTCGGCGACGTTGTCGAGGAAGTAGCGGTCGTGGGTGACGGCCAGGACGGCGCCCGGGTAGGTCTTGAGGTGACCCTCGAGCCACTGCACCGACTCGGCGTCGAGGTGGTTGGTGGGCTCGTCGAGCAGCAGGAGGTCGGGCTGCTGGAGCAGGAGCTTGCACAGCGCCACGCGGCGGCGCTCACCACCGGAGAGGTGGTCGACGAGCTCGTCCGGCGGCGGGCAGCGCAGCGCGTCCATGGCCTGGTCGAGGCGGGAGTCGAGGTCCCACGCGTTGACGCTGTCGAGGAACGTCTGCAGGTCGCCGGTCTCGGCCATGAGGGCGTCGTAGTCGGCGTCGGGCTCGCCCATCTCGGCGTACGCCTCCTCGAGGCGCTTCATCTTGTCCTTGACCTCCGAGACCGCCTCCTCGACGTTCTCCAGGACGGTCTTGCCCTCGGTGAGGGGCGGCTCCTGCTGGAGCATGCCGACGGTGGCCTCGGGGTCACGGACGATGTCGCCGTTGTTCGGCTGGTCGAGGCCGGCCATGAGCTTGAGGAGCGAGGACTTGCCCATGCCGTTCGGCCCCACGACGCCGATCTTGGCGCCGTGCAGGAACGAGAGGGTCACGTCGTCGAGGACGACCTTGTCGCCGTGGGCCTTGCGGACGTTGCGCAGGGAGAGAACGTAGTCAGCCATAGGGCACCCAGCCTACCGACGGCGGCCGACGTGCCGCGCCTCGCGGTGGTCCGCGGCGTCGGTGGGCTCAGCCGAGGGCGCGCAGGATGCCCGAGCGGTAGCGCTCGTAGCGGTCGAGCTCGGACTGCAGCGGCGCCACGACCTTCTGCTCGGACACCTCGGCGACGGCGCGACGCAGCGTCGCGTCGGCCTGCTGCGCCCGCCGCCGCGCGCTCGCCCGCACCGCCGCGCGGGACAACGCGGCCAGCAGCACGCCACCGACCAGCCCCCCGAGGAGGAGCAGCAGCGGCAGCGACGTGCCGGCCACGACCGGCGCGTCACCCACCTGCCAGCCCACGAGGCCGCTGAGCAGCTCGACGGCTCCCCAACCGACGCCGACGACGAGGGCCGCGAACGCGAGCCACTGCAGCACGTCGACGGCACGCCACCAGAAGGGCGTGCGGGACAGGCCGAGGTCGATGCGGTCGACCGTCTCGTCGAGCTCGCGCACGACGTCGGCGCTGGTGCTGACCGACGCCTCGCGCACGGCGTCGCGCCAGGGTCGCTCGAGGCCGACGGCGGCCTTCTCGGAGATCTCGCGCACGGCCGACTCCGCCTGCGCCCGCTGGACGTGCCCGACGGACGGCCGCACGGCACGCGAGAGCGACGCGAGGGAGCCGTCGGGGTCGATGCCGAGCTCGCGGAGCGGGTCCTTGCGCAGGCGACCGACCCAGCGCAGCGGCGGCCAGCCGGTGTGCCGGCGCGCGGTGCGCAGCGTCGAGGCCTCGACGGCCTCGACGAGCTGCGGCGCACCGACGCTGTCGAGCAGGGCGAGGTCGAGCGCCTGGCGGTCGATATCGGTGATGCCCGGGATGTCGCTGCGGCCGCCGACGGTGACGATGCCCGCCGCCGACGCCGCGATGTCCTGCGCCAGGCGCTCCTTGGCGGAGGCCTTCGCCCGGATGCGGCGCGCGAGCTCGCGCTTGAGGTCGTCGACCCCGTCGCCGCGGTGCGCGGAGACGCCGAGGACCGGCACGCCCGGCAGACCCTCGCGGTCGAGGATGGCGCGCACGTCGCCCAGCGCCCGCTCCCGCTCGGAGAAGTGGATGCGGTCGATCTGGTTGAGCACGACGAGCGTGACGTCGCGGTAGGCCGCCATCGGCCGGATGTAGCGGTCGTGGATGGCGGCGTCGGCGTACTTCTGCGGGTCGAGGACCCAGATGAGGAGGTCGGCGTACTGGACGAGCCGGTCCATCTCGAGGTGGTGCGAGACCTCGGTGGAGTCGTGGTCGGGCAGGTCGAGCAGGACGAGCCCGTCGAGCTTCGTGTCGGCCGACGAGCGGTCGAGCATGCTCATGCGCGACACCTGGTGGCGCGCGGGGATGCCCATCCACTCGAGCAGCTCCTGGGCGCCGTCGGGTCCCCACGAGCACGCGAGGGCCCACGACGTGGTCGGACGGCGCACGCCGACACCGGCCAGCTCGAGGTCGGTCAGGCAGTTGAAGAGCGAGGACTTGCCCGAGCCCGTGGCGCCCGCGAGCGCCACGATCGTGTGCTCGCCGGAGAGCCGCAGCCGCTCCGAGGCCCGCTCGGCGAGCGCCGCGGCAGGGTCCAGCAGGGCGTCGTCGAGACGTCCGCGGGCGGCCTCGACCGCCTCCGTCGCCGACGGCGGGTCGACGCGCGTGCCGTAGCGGGGCAGCAGCGGCGACGCCGCGACGAGTCCCGCGACGACGTCGGCCGGTGCGGGAGCCATCGACCCCTGCGGCGCCCGCAGCCGGGTCCACGCCACGGGGGTGGGGGCACCCCGCTCGTCCATCACCGTGACGACGGCCTCGCCGATCGCCAGCCGGGTGAGCAGCTCGCCCAGGTCGTACCCCGACGTCGGGTACGTCGAGACGGTCGCGCGGAGGGCCTTGGCGTCGTCGGGCGTGTGGGCGCGCAGCTGGTGCTGGATCCGTGACCCGAGCTGGGCGAGCACGTCCGACGGCACGTCCTTCGGCGTCTGCGTGACGAAGACGATGCCGACGCCCTTGGAGCGGATGAGCCGCACGGTCTGGGTCACCTGCGCCAGGAAGTCCTTCGACGCGTCGGCGAACAGCAGGTGCGCCTCGTCGAAGAAGAACACGAGGCGCGGCTTCTCGACGTCGCCCACCTCCGGCAGGGTCGCGAACAGCGTGCGCAGCAGGTGCAGGAGGAACGTCGAGAACAGCGTCGGCCGGTCGACCACCGACGGCACCTCCAGCAGCGACACGACGCCGCGGCCGTCGGGCGCCAGCCGGAGCAGGTCGGCGACGTCGAGCCCCGGCTCGCCGAAGAAGACGTCGGCGCCCTGGTCGGCGAAGGCGACGAGCTCGCGCAGGATCACGCCGACGGTCGCGGAGGAGAGCCCGCCGAGCTCCTTCAGCTCGGCCTTGCCGTCGCCGACGAGCCAGGTGAGCACCGAGCGCAGGTCGCCGAGGTCGACGAGCCGGTGTCCCTGCTCGCGCGCGTGGTGGAAGACGAGCCCGAGCGACGACTCCTGCGTCTCGTTCAGGCCCAGCACCTTCGCGAGCAGGAGCGGGCCGAACGACTCCAGGCTCGCGCGGACCGGGACGCCCGTGCCGAGGCCGCCGAGGGTCAGGAGCTCCGTCGGCGAGCCGAGCGGCTGCCAGGTCTGACCGACGTCGGCGCACCGCTCCGCCAGGCGCTCGCTCGGCGTGCCGGGGACGGCGATGCCGGAGAGGTCGCCCTTCACGTCGGCCGCGAACACGGGCACGCCGTGCGCCGAGACCTGCTCCGCGAGCAGCTGCAGCGTCCGCGTCTTGCCGGTGCCGGTCGCGCCCGCCACCAGACCGTGCCGGTTGAGCATGCCGAGCGGGAGGCGCACGGGCGCCGAGGGCACGGCCACGTCGTCGACGACGAGGGCGCCGATCTCCACCACCGGACCGTCGAACGCGTAGCCCGCGCGGACCTCCTCGACCACCGGGTCCTGGGGCCCACGGTCGTCCGGCACAGAGTCGTCCGGCACAGGGTCGTCCGGCACAGGGTCGTCCGGCACAGGGTCGTCCGGCACAGGGTCGTCCGGGACCGCGGCGCTCGCCTGCTGCTCGGCCGCAGCGGCGCGGGCCAGCTCGTCGGCGCGACGTCGGGCCTCGACGGCCGCCGCCTCCGCCGCAGCGGCAGCCTGCGCGGCCTCCGCGGCGAGGGCGGAGGCGCTCGCGTCGCCGTCGGTGGGTCGACCGTCCCCGTCAGCCGTGCTCATGGCGGTCAGGCTACCGCTGCGCGACGGTCGTGCTGTCTACACTGACGTCGTGATCTTTCGGAGGGTGAGCGACGGTCGGCCGTACCCCGACCACGGACTGTCGCAGCGCGAGTGGGCCGACCTGTCGCCCACGCAGGTGCACCTCTCCGACCTCACGACCACCAAGACGCAGCTCGACCTCGCCAACCTGCTCGACGAGGACTCGACGTACTTCGGCGACCTGTTCGCGCACGTCGTCGCCTGGAACGGCGAGCTGTTCCTCGAGGACGGCCTGCACCGCGCCGTCCGCGCCGCCCTGCAGCAGCGGTCCATGCTGCACGCCCGCGTCCTGACGATCGGAGCCCGACGATGAACCCCCGCAGCGGAGCCGTCGGCCCCCTCGTCCTGCTCGGCTCTGCGCTGGTGCTCCTCCTGGGGCTGTTCGTCGGCTTCCGTCTCGTCACCGCCGAGGCCGACACCGGCGAGGCCGCGCCCACCTGCGAGCGCCGCGTGGTGGAGAAGGACGACCGCGTGACCAGCAGCCTCGTGAGCGTCGACGTCTACAACGCGAGCAGTCGGGCCGGCCTGGCGAACCGCGTCTCCATCAACCTGCAGCGTCGCGGCTTCCTCGCCGGCCAGATCGGCAACTCCGAGAGCAAGGTCCGCCCGCGGGTGGCCGCCGTGCTCACCGACGACCCGAAGGACCCGCGCGTGCGGCTCGTCGGCGCGCAGTTCGGCTCCCGCGTGCAGTACGTCGAGCCCGACATCCCCGTCGACGAGGGGTCGGTGACGGTCGTCGTCGGCGACGGGTTCCGCCAGCTCGGGCGCGACGTCCGCGACACCAGCAACGACCGTCGCTTCACGGTCTGCCTGCCCACGGTCCCGGCCGCCTGACGGAACCGGCACCACGACAGGGGGCGGGTCAGGCGGGGTCGGCAGCGTCCCAGCCGGCCAGTCGCCCGTGGCGGCCGACGTCGAGCAGCCGCTGCTCGGTGAGCTCGCGGACGTCGCGCGTGGCCACGACGAGCACGTCGTCGCCCCGCACGAGCCGCGTGGTGCGGTGGGGCACGAACGGCGTGCCGTCGCGCACGACGAGCGACACCGACGCCCCCGTAGGCAGTCGCAGCTCGCCCACCTCCACGCCCGCCAGCCGTGAGCCGCGCGGCACGTGGACCTGCAGCAGGTCGGCCGAGACGCGTTCGAGCGGCGCCGCCTCGACCTCGAGGTCGCGGACGTCGTCGCGCAGCACCCCGCACCAGCGCGCCAGGCGGGCGAGCGGCGCGGCCTGCACGAGCGTGTACACGACCACCGCCACGAAGACGATGTCGAAGAGGTCGCGCGAGCCAGGCACGTCGGCGGCCAACGGGATCGTGGCGAGGATGATCGGCACGGCGCCCCGCAGCCCCGCCCAGCCGACGAACAGCTGCTCGCGCCAGCCGACCCTGAACCAGGTGGCGCAGACCAGGACCGACAACGGCCGGGCGACGAAGGTCAGCACGGCACCCGCGACCAGTCCCGTCCAGAGGTGCCAGAGCGTGAACTCCGACGGGCTCGCGAGCAGGCCCAGCATGACGAACAGCCCGATCTGCGCGAGCCAGCCGATCCCCTCCACGAACGAGCGGGTGGCGACGCGGTGCGGGAGCTCGGTGTTGCCGAGCACCAGCGCGCACAGGTAGACAGCCGCGAAGCCGCTGGCGTGGCCGAGGACGGCGAGGCCGTACGCGAGCACCGTGAAGGCCAGCACGATGAGGGGGTACAGGCCCGACGCCGGGAGCGCGAGCTGGCGCAGCAGTCGCGCGGCGCCGAACCCGACCGCCAGGCCGACGAGCGCGCCGACGACGATCTCGAACACGATCAGCCCGACGAAGGAGAGGGCGCCGCTGTCGGCGATCTCACCGGCGCTCAGCGCGGTGACGAGCACGACGATCGGCGCGTCGTTGAGCCCCGACTCCGCCTCCAGCACGCCCTTCACCCGTGGGGCGATGGGGACGGCGCGCAGCACGGAGAACACCGCCGCCGCGTCGGTGGGCGTGAGCACCGCGGCGAGCAGGACCGCGATCTCCCACCGCAGGTCGAGCACGTAGTGCGCCGCGCCCGCGACGACCAGCACGCTGACCACCGAGCCGAGCGTCGCGAGCAGCAGGCCGAGGCCCATCGCCGGGCGCACGTGCTCCCAGCGGGTCGTCAGACCGCCCTCGGCCAGGATGAGCACGAGCGCGCCGAAGCCGACCGCGAGGGCGAGGTCGGCGTCGTCGAACTGCACGCCGAGGCCTTCCTCGCCGAGCGCAAGCCCGAGACCGAGGTAGACGAGCAGCGACGGCAGGCCCACGCTGACGGAGAGCCGGACCGCGAGGATCGCCGCGATGAGGACGCCAGAGCCGACCAGGAGGAACACGTCGAGGTCGTGGACGTCCATGCACCGACCTCCCACCCTCGCCGAGACCCGATCCTATCGAGCGTCGACCGTGCATCGACCTGCAGGGACGCACACCGTGCGGTGGGATGGAGCGGTGCACCGTCGTCGATTCCTCTCGCTCGGGGCCGCGGCGGTCGGCACGGCCGCGCTCGCCGCCTGCTCCGGCCCCCGCGCACCCACGTCGGGCGGTGGCAGCATGGGCGACGTGGAACGCATCGCCTACGGCTCCGACCCGTCGCAGTTCGCCGAGCTGACCCGTCCCTCGGGAGCCTCACGAGGGGTGGTCGTCGTCATCCACGGCGGCTTCTGGCGCGCGCAGTACGACCTCTCGCTCGGCCGTCCGCTCGCCGCGTCGCTCGCGGAGGAGGGCTGGACCGCCTGGAACCTCGAGTACCGCCGGGTCGGGAACGGCGGCGGGTGGCCGCAGACGCCCGACGACGTCAGCGCGGGCATCGACAAGCTCGCGGAGGTCGACGGCCTCGACCTCTCCCGCGTCGTGACGCTCGGCCACTCGGCCGGCGGCCACCTCGCGGTGTGGGCGGCGGGACGTCAGCGGCTGCAGCCGTGGAGGGATGCGAAGGTCCCGGTGACGGCGGCGATCTCCCAGGCGGGTGTGCTCGACCTTGCGGGGGCGGCCTCGTTGGGCGGCGGGGCCGTGGAGGCGTTCCTCGGCCGGCCGGTCGACCGGGTGCCCGACGCCGACCCGACCGGCCAGGTCCCGCTCGACGTGCCGGTGCGCTGCGTCCACGGACGCGACGACTCGACCGTGCCGATCAGCCAGTCGGAGGCCTACGTCGCGGCAGCCACCGACGCCGGCGCCGACGCGACGCTCACGCCCGTCGACGGCGACCACTTCGTCGTCATCGACCCACGGAGCGAGGCGTGGGCGTCGACGGTGCGGCTGCTCGCGGACCTGTAGCGACGACGAGCCAGGTCCAGCCCGCGGCGAGCAGGGCCATCGAGAGCACGCCCCACGGCCGGTACACGTGCTCCTGCCAGAACATCACCGAGCCGACGAGCGTGAGCACGGCGCCGGGCAGCGCCCGCACCACTCCGGCGCGGCTCGCGACGCCGACGGCGAGCGCGGTCGCGGCGATGTAGGCGTAGGACCCGATGGCGCCGAGGTCGCCCGCGACGGGGAAGACGATCCCGAGACCACCCGCCTCGGCGTCCTTGATCGCGCCGCCGGCGATCCCGGCGAGGATGTCGAGGCTCGTGTAGAAGCAGGCGTACACGTAGGCCAGCACCCCGACGACGACGCCGACGACGCGGTCGTGCCGGCGGGCGACGAGCCACGGGCCCAGCGCGAGGAGCGGGAAGACGGGCAGCAGGACGGTGTGCATCATCTGCCAGTGCGCGGCGTCCTCGACGGTCAGCACCGCCGGGTGCGTCAGCCCGAGCGCAGCGGTGAACAGCGGCGGGAGCGCCACAGCGCAGATCGTGAGGTAGCGGGTCATGGCCTCACGGTAGGCACGATCTCCCCTCCCCGCCGACGAGCACGAGCCGAGCCCTCCGCCTGCTCCTTCGTCACGAGGTCGACTACTCGACCAGCGATATCGCTGGTCGAGTAGCAGGGACGAGCTTGCGAGGTCCCTGCGATGGAGCCGTCGCACAGGGGCGTAGCCGCGGCGGAGCGAGACCACCCGGCAACGGATCAGCGCGACTCAATCTCCAGCGTCCGCTTGGAGTGGTCTCGATACGCCCGAAGCACGCTCGTGCCTCGCGGCTCCGCGCTACTCGACCAGCGGAACGCTCCGCTGGTCGAGTAGCAGGGACGAGCTTGCGAGGTCCCTGCGTATCGAGACCACCCGGCAACGGATCAGCGCGACTCAATCTCCAGCGTCCGCTTGAAGTGGTCTCGATACGCCCGAAGCACGCTCGTGCCTCGCGGCTCCGCGCTACTCGACCAGCGAAACCGCTGGTCGAGTAGCGGCGACGGCGAGCGCCAGCGAGCTCGTCGCTGCGTATCGAGACCGCCCGGCAACAGCCCAGCGCCGACCGACACCCAGCGACAGCCCAGAGTGGTCTCGATACGCCCGAAGCACGCTCGTGCCTCGCGGCTCCGCGCTACTCGACCAGCGAAACCATCCGCTCGGCGGAGGGGTCAGGTGGCGTCCTCGACCCAGCCGTGGGTGCGGGTGTGCAGCTCCTCGCAGACGGTGCGGTAGAACCGCTCGACCTCGGGGCTGGAGAAGTCGGAGGCGCCGGCGAAGGTGTCGGACCTGGCCTGGAACCACAGGGCTGCGCGCAGCAGGGCGATGCCCAGGTCGCCACCCAGGTGCTCTCCGCGCTCGACGGCCTCGAAGGCGGGCCGGTAGGCGAGCTGCACGATCGTCGCCGTGGACGACGACAGGAAGAAGGCCGCGTCGAAGGTCTGCGCGAAGGCGTGCAGGGCCGCCCAGTCGGCGTCGGGCCCGGGCACGCGCACGCGTCGGGAGACGGCGAGCTGCTTCTTGTGCGGGACGTGGCGGGGTCCGTCACTCACGAGGCGTCCTCCTCGGTGACCAGGACGGCGACGAGCTCGCGGACCGCGCGACCGTAGCCCGCGACCCCCTCGCCGACGACGGTGACCGCGGCGACGTCGCTCAGGTAGGAGAAGTGGCGAAACTCCTCGCGGGCGTGCACGTCGGACACGTGCACCTCCGCGAACGGCAGCGCCACCCCGGTGAGCGCGTCACGCAGCGCCACCGACGTGTGCGTGAGCCCGCCCGGGTTGATGACGACCCCCGCACAGTCCTCTCGGGCCTCGTGGATCGCGTCGATGAGGACGCCCTCGTGGTTGCTCTGCAGCGCCCGCACCGCGTAGCCGAGCTCGTCGGCGGTCCGCTCGACGAGCGCGACGACGTCGTCCAGCGTCTCCTGCCCGTACACGCCGGGCTCGCGCGTGCCGAGCAGGTTCAGGTTGGGGCCGTTCACCAGCAGCAGCCGGCGCGGGGGCGAGTCGCTCACGGGAGCACGCTACCGACCGGAGCGCGGCCCCGTCGTCGTCCGGGGTGCGGACGACGCGATGCGCCCCTACGGTGACCTCACCGCCGGGCCGTCCCCCTCCTGGCGCCACTCGAGGTGGTCATCGTGCGCGTCCCTGTCATCGCCCTGCCCGTCACGGCTCTTGCCCTGGCACTCGGCAACTCGCCGTCCGTCGCTGCCGAGCGCAGCGGCACCTACGTCGGCCGCCTGGTCGACGAGGACGAACGACCGGTGGCCGGGATCGAGGTCTGGACCTGGTGCAGTGGCGAACCCTCTCCGCCACCCGAGGACCGATTCCGCACCGGGACCGATGGTCGATTCGAGCTCCCGTGGGTGAGCCAGCGTGGTTGTGACGTCATGATCCGCGACCCAGCAGCACGTCTGACGTCGTACAGGGAGGTGTGGGCGAGGCAATCGCCTGCAGACAGGGAACGTCCGGGAGTCCCCATCTACGTGGAGAGGCGCGCCGAGACAGGCACTCAGGACGTCGGCGACATCCAGCTGCGCGCACCCGTCACCATCCGCGGACGGATCGTGGATGGTGAGGGAAAGCCTTATCCCTCCGCAGAAGTCAGTCTCCTCGGCACCCAGGAACGTGAGGCCTTCGTCTACGCCGACAAGGACGGCTACTTCTCTCTCGACGACGATGTCGTCTTCGCGGGCGTGTACAGGTTCGTCATCGGGGTCGGTACGCGGCCGCTTGGAGGGGCGGATCACTATCCCGACCCGTCGCCCTTGCAGGGGTGGTGGGATCTCGAGCCCGGCGCGGTGGTGGACACCGGGACGGTCCGCGTCGAGATCCCCCGGCCGGGCCCGCAGGGACGGGTGAAGGTGCTGGGCGAGCGCCCGGCTGTCCTGCGACCTGTCGACGGCTCGCGCCCGGCGCAGGTCGTGGGGCCCGACGACCCGGACCCGCGCGTCGACGCCGGCCGTTACTTCTACGGTTGGATGAGGGGTTCGTCGTCTGTGTACGAAGTGCTCTGGGCAGGCACGAGCTACGGCTCCTACCGCGGGAGTCCCATCGTCGAGGTGCGCGAGGGGCAGACGCTCACCCTCCCTGCGATGCCGCGCCTGCAAAGTCCCAACGTCTCACCGTTCGACTCGAGCGGTGCGCCCCCGGACGGTCTCTCCATCGTCGCGCGCTCGGCGGACGAGCCGACCGAGGTGCTGCTGGCCCTGAACAACATCGACGAGTTCTACCCGATCAACCTGCCGACACGTCAAGGGCCCATCACGGTCACGGTCAGTGACCCGGCCGGGCGCTACCCGACGGTGCGACGCACACTTGCGTACCACGACAGCACGCAGATCGATCTCGGTCCCTCACGCAACGGCATCCCCGCTCGACCGGTGCCGCGGGCCTCGGGAGCCGAGCCTCCTGGACAATTCGTGCTTCTTCTCGACTTCGGACGCCGGGATCCCCTCGGGCTGATCGCCCAGTACTTCGACGCCGACGACGGGGATCGGCTCGTCCACACGGGAGCCTGGGACTCCAGACCGCTGGTCCCCAAGGGCAACTACAAGGTGCGGGTCGTCGACCCGACCGGTCAGACCGCGAACCTGTGGGTCGGCGGCGGCACGAGCCTCGCCACGGCCGCGATGCACCGGCCCTACATCGGCTACACGAAGGTGCTGCGGGCCCGTCTCGTGGAGCGACTCACGCCGATCGTCGCGCCACGGGTGTCCGGTCGGCGACTTCCCGGGAAGGTCCTGGCCACCGACCGCGGGGTGTGGAACGGCCACCCCACACGGTTCGCCTACCGCTGGTACCGCGACGGCAGGCCGATCGCCGGTGCTACCGGTCCGCGCTACCGGTTGCAGCGCGCGGACGCCGGACGCACGGTGCGGGTGCGTGTCGTCGCCAGCCGAGGGGCGGCGCGTGACGGTGTCCGCTCACGTCCGGTCGTCGTTCCTCGCTGACCGAGCCGTCACTGCCAGGCGCGCACCCAGTCGACCTGGAGGGTGGCGGGGAAGGTGGTGTCCGCGGTCGGCTTGTTGCCGTCGACACCGAGCATCTGGGTGAGGTTGATCGAGTAGTCCTGGTCGAACGGCTTGCCCTGCTCGACCGACGTGTCCGTCGGGCGGATGGCGTGGTCGAGGCAGACCTGCCCGTCGTACTCGACGCGGATGCGCTCGCTGTCCCACTCCAGCGCGTAGGTGTGCCAGGCGGTCGGGTCGTCGACCAGGCAGAAGTAGTTCGTGTAGTCGCGGGTCGACGTCGCGTAGTGGACGGTCGGGATCAGGCGGTCCGGGTACTGGGAGTAGAACTCCGCGATGTCCATCTCGCCGGTGCCGAGGCCGTCGCCCCAGTACTTCAGCGTCTGCGGGAACAGCCAGAGGGCGCTGTGGACGCCGGGGCCGGAGCTCGCGGGCATCTTCGCGCGGATCTCGACCCGTCCCCGGTTCATCGTGTAGTGGCCCCAGGTGGTCACGGACGCCGACGTGTAGGGCGTCGTGACGGTGGAGCCGTTGGCGGTGCAGGTGACGGGCTCGGACTCCTTGCGCGTCGTCAGGCGCAGGGCGCCGCCCTTCACCTCGAGGTTCTGCGGCCGGTCGACCCAGCAGTCCCCGTAGGTCAGGCCGGTGGCCTCGGTGGTCGCCGGGCTCCACCTGCTGCGGTCGAGGGCGTTGCCGTCGAAGTCGTCGGCGAAGGTGCACGTCCACGCGGAGCCGTCGTCCTTCGAGCGGACCTTCCCGCAGTCGTCGGAGGTCGCCGTCGGCTCAGGGGTCGGCGTCGGCTCGGGGGTCGGAGAGGCAGTGGGCTCCGGGCTCGGAGCGGTCGTCGCCTCGGGCGACGGAGCCACCGTCGGCTCGGGCGAGGGGGCGGCAGTGGGCTCGACCGACGGCGTCACCGTCGGCTCGGGCGTCGCGACGGGATCCGGGCTGGGCGCGACCGTGGGCTCGGGCGCCGGGGTGGCGGTCGGCGCCGGCGAGGGCGACGGGGTCACGGAGGGCG
>NZ_JAMXRU010000063.1 GCF_024124745.1 Aeromicrobium sp. CnD17-E | reverse complement strand
TCCCGGCACAGCGAGGCCGCCCGCCCCCGAGGGGACGGACGGCCTCGCCGTGCCTGCCGCGGTCAGCGGACCTTCGTGCCCGTGCTCGCGGCGGTGGCGCTCGCGTACCCGGTCTTGCGAGCGGTGACCCGCACGGTCAGCGTCTTCGAGCGGTCGCTCCGCGTGGCCGTGTAGGTCGTCGCCGTGGCTCCCTTGATGGCCGCGTCGCCGCGGTACCACTGGTAGCCGTAGGTCCAGCCCGTGCCGGCCCAGGTGCCGCGGGTGGCCTTCAGCGTCCTGCCGACCGCGGGCGTGCCCGAGATGGTCGGCTTCGCCAGGTTGTACGCGCCGATCTTGATGTCGCGCGAGGCCGTGGCGACGTCGACGTAGCCCTCCTTGCGCCAGGTGTACCGGACGGTCAGGACCGTGCCGGCGTCGGCCGCGACGACCGTGTAGCCCGTCTCGGTGGCGCCGCTGATCGCCTTGCCGTTGCGGAACCACTGGTAGGCGATGCCGTCCTGGCCGGGGGTGGCGTCACCCACCGTGTCCGACGTCAGGCGCGAGCCGACGGCGGCCTTGCCCGTGACCGTGGGAGCAGGTGCGCTGTCGAACGTGTCACCCTCGACCGGGCCGTAGTACTGGTCGGCCAGGGCGGTCGTGCCCGTGCCCTCGACCGTCACCAGGTTCGCCTGCGCGGGGTCCCAGGTCGTGCGACCTGCGGTGTCGTCGCCGTCGAAGTAGTAGCCCGAGGTCTCGTCGTTCGACTGCGGGTCGGCGACGCACGCCGACTCGTCGCCCTGGACGAGGACCTTGTACTGGCCGGCGCTGAGCCCGGAGAGGGTGAAGGCGCCCGTCGAGGAGGACGACACCGCGGCCCGCGTGGTGAGCGTGCCGTCGGCCGACACGGCCAGGACCGAGCAGCGCAGCGGTTCGCCCCGCGTGTCGAGCACGCGGCCCGTGATCGTGGCACCGGTGCGCAGCGTCGCGTTGACCGACGGGGTCGTCCTGCCCGCGGTCACCGTGACGGCCGTGGCGCTCGCGCGCCCCTGCGTCTCCGGGACGTTCTTGAAGAACTGTCCGGTGGCGAGGGACGAACCGCTCGAGCGTGCGAACTGCACCTGGTAGGAGCCGGCGGCGAGGCCCGGCACGGCGTACGTCCAGCTGGTGCCGGAGCCGCGCTTCGACGCGACCACGCGCGAGACGAGGTCGCCGGAGGCCGGGTCGACGACGTCGACGGTGCGCGCGACCTGGTCGCTGACGCCCTTCGGCAGCGTGATGGTGCCCGACACGGTGGCGCCGGCGGCCAGCTTCACCGTCGACAGCCGGGTGCGCGCGCCGTCCTTGACCGTGACCGGCGTGCCCGCGTCGAGCGAGGTCTTGCCGAGGTAGACCTGGGGTGCGTAGGCCGGGTTGCCCGGGAAGACCTGCACGGCGTACGTGCCGGCCGGGACGTCGCTGACGACGTAGCCGCCGCGGCTGTCGGTGGACGACTCGTCGACCTGGGTCCACGTGCCGGACTCCGCCTTCGCGTAGACGACGACGGTCGCGCCGGGGGCGGCCTTGCCGGTGGGCAGCTGCACGGCACCGGAGACGGAGCCGGGCTTGGTGAGGCTGAGGTCGATGCCGGTGACGACCTGGCTGGTCTCGACCGTGATCGGGGTGCCGTCGGGGCCTCCGCCGTAGTAGGTGTCGGGGTACCCGTTCGAGACGGCCTTCACGCGGTAGGTGCCGGCCACGAGGGGTCCGAAGCCGAACCGACCTTCCGCGTCGAGGTAGCCTCCGTCGACGTCGTCGACCTGCGACCACGTGCCGGTGGCCGGGTCGCGTCGCTCGATCGTCGTGAAGGAGTTGTCGGTGTCGACCGGGGCGCCGCTGGCGAGGGTCAGGCGACCCTCGATGCGGCCCGCACGGGCCAGCTCGGCGTCGACGCCGGAGAGGGTGCCGCCGGCGGTGACCGTCACGTCCTGGCCGGCGTCGCGGGTGGCGGCGTCGTTCCAGTACTCCGTGTAGTGGTAGCCGTTGCCGTCGTAGAAGCGCAGCTTGTAGCTGCCGGGCTGCAGGACGAGGTCGTAGGCGTGGTCCTCCTCGAAGACCGGTGCGAAGCCGGCCGTTCCCCAGGTGCCCGTCGCCGGGTCGCGGTACTGCGCGATGACGGCGAGGTTGTCGTGGCGCAGGTCCGGCTGTCCCGTGACGGTGCCGGAGACGGTCCCGCCCTCGGGGGAGGTGATGTTGACGGTCGTGGTGCGACCGGCGGGGACCTTCACGGTGGTCGCGGACTCGACCGTGCGGGCGGCGGGGTGGAAGACGGGTGCGAGGGTCGTGAAGGTCGTCTCGCCCGTCTCCTCGTCGTAGCTTGACAGCGACTGGGACGCGACGCCAATGCGGTACTGGGTGGCGTCCAGGCCCTCGTCGAAGCGGTAGACGCCGTTCTCGTCGCTGAAGACCTGCTGGGTCGAGCTCCACAGCGGGGCCTGGTCGGGCTCCGCGATGTTGACGTAGAGCTCGACGCCGGTGGACACCGGGTGGCCGTCGAAGGAGGTGATGGTGCCGGTGACGACCGTGGTCGCGGCCTGGGCGGGTGCGGTGCCGGCCAGGAGGCCGAGCAGGAGGGCGGAGGCGGCGACGACGGCGAGGACGGCGCGCTGCAGGGGGACGGGGCGTGGGATCACGGGGGACTTCCGATCGCTAGGACTCGGTGCACCCTAGGACCGCGCCCGATGCCATGTCAGGCGAATGGACAAGTTTCGCGCACCTTCCGCGAAGGGCTGCGCGGTGTCTCCTGGACGGGGCATGATGGATGGCCGTGCTCAGCGCCGGACGGGCCGACGTCGGGCCGACGTCGCGTCACCACAGCACCTGCCCGACCGGCGTCACCGGGCCGGGAGCGTCCGCGCCGATCATCTCGAGCAGGTCGATCTCGATCGTGCGGCTGATCGCCGTCATCGGGACGTCGTGCACGTCGTCGGAGAACGGGTCCGCGAGGTCCTTGCCGACCTGGACCGCGAGCAGGAACATCATGCCGACCAGGCCCGAGCCGATCGGCGTCCACCACTGCAGGTCCTGGTAGACCGCGAACGGCAGGATGATGCAGAACGTGCGGGCGAAGAACGAGGGCAGCAGCCGGTACTGCACGGGCAGCGGCGTCTTCTTGATCCGTTCTAGGCCGCCCTGCGCGTCGGTCAGGACGCTGAGCGTCGACTCCACCTGCACGCGGGCGAAGTCGTCGATCATGCCGCGACGACGCGCCTCGGCCAGGAGTCGGCCGAGGTGGGTCAGGGTCGCCGTCGGTCCGCTGCTGGCGTTCTTGACCCGGACAGCGGCGTCACGGGAGAGGTAGCGGTCGATCTCCGGCGGCGGGTCCTGCTGGCGCAACGACGTCCGCAGGCTGTGCACGTAGGCGATCTGGGCGCGCACCATGTCGGGGCCGAGCTCGCGCCGCGCGTTCGGCACGGTCGGGTCGAGCAGCGTGGTCGCCTCGCGCGCCACGTTCCGCGAGTGGTTGACGATGCTGCCCCAGAGGGTGCGCGCCTCCCACCACCGCGCGTAGCCTGCGTTGACCATGAAGCCGAGGAACAGGGCGATGGCCGTGCCGTAGAGCGTGTACTGGATCGTGATGCCCGGGAACTCGAACCAGTTCAGCTGGAACGCGACGGTCACGCCGACGTCCCAGGTCAGCAGCATGATCATCGGCACGAGCAGCGGTCGCCAGACGGATGCTGACCTCGGGAGGCGCGAGGTGATCATGCTTCAAGCCTCGCCCGGCTCGGGCCCGCCCGCAGGTCGGATCGGGGTCTTGGTGACTGAGGAAACTCCAAGAGGTGCGTCGCGGTGCGCGACACCTGCGGATCAGACGACGCGGAACACCACGGCGAGGCGCTGGCGGACCGCGGGCACGTCGACACCGGCGTCGCCGGAGCGCAGGAGCAGCCTCTCCAGCTCTGCCGGACGCACCACCGCGACCCCGCGGGTGGTCACGCCGTCGGCTGACGGACGGTCCTCGGCGACGCACAGGACGGGGTGCACCGGGACCTCGGCGCCGACGACGTCGCGCACTGCCTCCGCCTGCTTGAGGACCATGTCGACCAGTCGTGTCGTGGTGCGTCGACCCACGACGAGGCGCTCGCTGCGGGGGCGCAGCCGGCCACCCTCGACGACGACCCGCAGCTCCCCTTGGAGGTCGGACTCGGCGACCACCCAGACGCCGCCGGACGTGACGACGACGTGGTCGAGCGTGGCGGACGAGCCGGGCACGCGACGGCCGTGGAGCAGCCGCACGTCGTGGTCGCGCAGCTGGTCGAGCCGGTGCCTCAGGTCGGCGGGTGCGACCGGAGGCTCGGTCGGGCGGGTGTCGTCGAGCTCGACCTGGCGGTGGCGCGCCGATGCCGCGAGGGCGGCGCCTCCCTCGCACTCGACGCACCGGACGGTGCCGTGGTCGCGGTCGGCGATCGCGGTGGCGCGCGAGGGCAGCGCGCGGGAGCACAGGCTGCACGTGCCGGGTCGTCGCAGCACGACGCGACGCTCGCCTCCCGAGGTCTCCGCCCGGTGGCGCCCGTACGCGGGTCGCTCCACCTCGTGCACCGTCACCGTCAGATCCCCTCGCCGTCCACCACCGTCGGTGGCAGAACCGTACGCGTTCCGGCGCGGTCCCGCAGGGAATGCCGGCCGCTGCGAGGGCAGGCGGAATAGTGGGGGGAGGGCCGGTGCTTGAAGTAGATGAATCTTGAACTACTTTGGTCGAGAGACGACAGCGGAAGGTGACCAGCATGACCACGCAGACCGACGACACCACGACGACGCCCGCCGTGCAGTTCGGGCTCGACACGTTCGGCGACATCCCCCTCGGACCCGACGGGGAGCTGCTGTCGCACGCGGACGCGATCCGCCAGGTCGTCGAGGAGGCCGTGCTCGCCGACCAGGTGGGTGTCGACGTCATGGCGCTCGGGGAGCACCACCGCGACGACTTCGCCATCTCCAGCCCTGAGACGGTGCTGGCCGGCATCGCGTCGCGCACGGAGCGGATCCGGCTGGCGTCGGGCGTGACGGTGCTGTCGTCCGACGACCCGGTGCGCGTGTTCCAGCGCTTCGCGACGCTCGACGCGCTGTCGAACGGTCGGGCGCAGGTGATCCTGGGCCGTGGCTCGTTCACCGAGTCGTTCCCGCTCTTCGGCTTCGACCTCGCCGACTACGACGTGCTCTTCGAGGAGAAGATCCAGCTGTTCACCGAGCTGCTGAAGGAGCAGCCGGTGACCTGGTCGGGCACCACCCGTGCGCCGCTCGAGGGTGCCGACGTCTTCCCGAAGACGGACTCCGGGCACCTCGACACCTGGGTCGGGGTCGGTGGCTCGCCGCAGTCGGTCGTCCGCGCGGCGCACTACGGCCTGCCGCTCATGATCGCGATCATCGGCGGGTCGCCCGACCGGTTCGCGCCCTACCTGGAGCTGTACGGCCGGGCCGCGGAGAAGTTCGGCACGACCGCGCACCCGGTCGGCATGCACTCGCCCGGGTTCGTCGCCGACACCGACGAGGCCGCTGCGCGCATCGCCTGGCCGCACTTCAAGGCGTCGCGCGACCGCATCGGCCGTGACCGTGGCTGGCCGCCGGTCACGCCGCGCGACTACGAGCGCGAGATCGCCCACGGCTCGCTCTACCTCGGATCGCCCGAGACGGTCGCGCAGAAGATGGCTGCGGCCATCCGCACGCTCGGCGTCGGACGCTTCGACATGATCTACACGACCGGGTCCACGCCCGCCGCCGACCGTCTGCGGTCGGTCGAGCTGTACGGCACGGAGGTGATCCCGCGGGTGCGCGAGCTGCTGGCGGCCGACGCGACGGTCCCGACGGCGGCGGCGCAG
Organism: Aeromicrobium sp. CnD17-E; assembly: GCF_024124745.1. Lineage (GTDB taxonomy): Bacteria > Actinomycetota > Actinomycetes > Propionibacteriales > Nocardioidaceae > Aeromicrobium. The sequence continues at coordinate 13,544 of NZ_JAMXRU010000063.1, read as the reverse complement.
GCATGACCACCGTCGGCATCCTCGGGGCGGGCAAGGTCGGCACGGTCCTCGCCCGGCTCGCCGTGGCGGCGGGCCACGAGGTGCTGGTGGCGGGGTCGGGGCCGGCGGAGGACATCGAGCTGACCGTCGACGTGCTCGCTCCGGGCGCGACGTCGACCGTGGCCGACGACGCTGCCCGCCGCGCCGACGTCGTCGTGCTGGCGCTGCCGCTCGGCAAGCACCGCACCGTCCCGGTCGAGGCGCTGGCGGGCAAGGTCGTCGTCGACGCCATGAACTACTGGTGGGAGGTCGACGGCGTCCGTGACGACCTGACCGACCCGCGCACGTCGACCAGCGAGGTCGTGCAGGCGTTCCTGCCCGACGCGCGCGTCGTGAAGGCGTTCAACCACATGGGCTACCACGACCTCGAGGACGGTGCGCAGCCGTCGGGCTCGGCGGACCGTCGGGCGATCGCGGTCGCGGGCGACGAGGCCGACGCCGTGGCCGCGGTGTCGCGGCTCGTCGACGAGCTCGGCTTCGACCCCGTGGTCGTGGGGTCGCTCGCCGATGGCGTGCGGCTCGAGCCGGGGACGGAGCCGTTCGGTGCGAACGTGGGCGCCGACGAGCTGCGCGCGATGGTCGCGCGCTTCCCGGAGTCCGAGCGCGGCCGCGAGGTGCTCGCCGCCCGCGCCTAGCCGATCAGCTCGTCGGGCGCGACGATGCGGGGTCCTGCGTCACTGGCGAAGAACAGGGGCCGGCTCGAGAAGGGTGCGGCCTGCAGGTGACGGTGCAGGGCGCGGCACCACCGCAGATCGGCCGCCGTCAGGACGGACGAGTGCCCGGGTCGGGCCTTCATCAACGCCACCCCGCCGCCTGGCGCCTGCTCCTCGAGGGTCTCCGCGAGCCGTTCGACGAGCAGCCCGAGCAGCTCGTCCTCGGGCGCCGCCGCCTGGTGCTCGTCGTACAGCTGGATCACCGGACCCGCGACCCGCGCCCGCCGGTCCAGCACGAGCACGAACAGCTGCGGCGCCGAGTACCCGAAGCCGCCGTCGACGAACCGCCATGCGGCGGTCAGCGCGGCCGTGGAGGAGAGCGAGCAGTCGAGAGGACTCATCCCCTCAGCCTCCCCACCCGACTCCGGGACGCCCAGCGCTCGTCCACAGGGGGCGTCGGCCTGCGGCTGCGTCGGTGCGGCTTCTCGTTCGGGTGGGGGTGCGCTGGCGCGGCTTCTCGTTCGGGTGGGGGTGCGTCGGCGCGGCTTCTCGCTCGGGTGGGGGTGCGCTGGCGCGGCTTCTCGTTCGGGCGGGGCTGCGCTGGTGCGGCTTCGACTCGTCCTGCGCTCCGAAAGGGCCTCGACCGGGCGGCTGGCGACCGTGCTGGTCTGGGGTTCCGGGCTGCGGGTTGGTCTTGGAGGTCGAGCGGTTGGTTTGCCACCGAATCGCCGTCGGCGGTGGATCTGCCACCTTTTCAGCGCTGTACAGGTGGTAGATCCACCGCCGAGGGGTCAGACGTGGCAGAGGTTCTCCCTTCTCGTGGACCGTGCCACGAGAAGGGAGAAGCGCTGCCCACCCCACCCCCAAGGGCACCCACGATTCTTCCTTCATGCGCTGAGACTCGAACGCTTCTGCGTTGGTGACGGGATCCCGTAGGGAACGCCGAAGCCTCGGAGTCCCACGCACGAACGCAGATCCCTGCGTCCGACGCGGGCCACAGCCCGAGTGCCCAACCCAACGCTGCTGCCAGCCGCCCGGTCGAGGCCTTTCGGAAACCACACCCAGCGCCAGCCGAGGCAGCGCGCCAGCACGACGAGACCCCCTGCGGCAGCGCACCAGCACGACGGGACCCCCTGCGGCAGCGCACCAGCAAGGTCAAGAATTCCTGCGCCAACGCACCAGCAAGCCCAGAGCCTCCGCGCCGGCCCACCGGCAAGGGCACGAACACCTCGCCCATCAACCAACACCGCCCCCACCCGGACGGGTGGGGGCGGCGTGGGGTTGGTCGGTCAGGCGGCGGCGGGGGTGGCCTCGGCGGGAGCCGGGGCGGCCTGGCGCGGCTTGCGGTCGGGAAGGGCGAAGCGGCAGATCTTCTTGGCGACGCTGAACAGCTGCTTGTGCAGCGGGCCGGTGTTGTACTCGATGCCGTAGCGCTCGCAGATCTCCTGGACCTCGACGGAGATGGCCCGGTAGCGGCGGGCCGGGATGTCGGGGAACAGGTGGTGCTCGATCTGGTGCGACAGGTTGCCCGACATCAGGTGCAGCAGCTCGCCACCGCTGATGTTCGCCGACCCGAGCAGCTGGCGGTAGTACCAGTGGCCGCGCGACTCGTCCTCGCACTCCTCCTCGGTGAACGTCGCGACGCCCGCGGGGAAGTGGCCGCAGAAGATGATGTTGAACGCCCACACGTTGCGGACGAGGTTCGCGGCGGCGTTGCCGGCGAGGGTCAGCGGGAAGAGCGGTCCGGTGAGGGCGGGGAAGACGACGTAGTCCTTCAGGGCCTGCTTCTTTACCTTCTTCATGATCGCGGAGTGCATGTGCGCGTTCTCCTCGATCTTGCGCTTGCCCTTCACGATGTTCTCGACCTCGAGGTCGTGCATCGCCACGCCCCACTCGAAGAAGACCATCAGCAGGAACGCGTACAGCGGGTTGCCCAGGTAGTAGGGGTGCCACTTCTGGTCGGCGTCCATCCGCAGGATGCCGTAGCCGATGTCACGGTCCTTGCCGAGGATGTTCGTGAACGTGTGGTGGATGTAGTTGTGGCTGTACTTCCACTGCTCGCCCGGGCACACGTTGTCCCAGTCGTAGATGCGCGAGCTGAGGTTCGGGTCGCCCATCCAGTCGTACTGGCCGTGCATGACGTTGTGACCGATCTCCATGTTCTCGAGGATCTTGGAGAGGCTGAGTGCAGCGACGGCCAGCGGCCAGGCCGGGGGCACGTAGAAGAGGGCGCGGCCAGCGACCTCGAGCTGCTGCTGGCGCTTGACGACGCCGCGGATGTACTTCACGTCCTCCTCGCCGAGGTCGGCGAGGATGCGCTGGCGCAGCGCGTCCATCTCGTTGCCGAACGCCTCGAGCTGCTCGGGCGTCAGGTTGGGCACCTTCGGGTCGGAGGCGCGGGTCTTGGTCTTCTTGGCGCGAGGGACGAACGGGATCGTGGTCATGTCGTGTCCTTCCGGGAGGGGGAGGTCGTGAGGTCGGGTGGTCAGAGGTCGACGGCGCAGCTGCCGACGGGGGCGGAGACGCAGATGCGCACGTCCTCGTCGGGCAGCGACGACGTCTCGCCGGTGAGGATGTTGCGGACGGTGCCCTCGGTCTTGCGTGACGTGCAGGAGAAGCAGATGCCCATGCGGCAGCCGAACTCGGGCGTCAGGCCGGCGGCCTCGGCCTGCTCGAGGATGCTCGACCCGTCGTTCGAGGCCGTGGACCCGGCGAGGTTGAAGGCGAGGGTGCCCTCGGCGTCGTCGTCCTTCGCGAACGCCGGCGGCTTAAAGAACTCGACGCGCAGCCGGGGCGAGTCGCCGTACGCCTCCTGCACGAGCTCGACCAGACCGGCGGGTCCGCACACCCAGGTGTCCATGTCGGTGTAGTCGCCGCCGACCATGAGACGCAGCTCGTCGGCGTCGAACAGGTGGGGTCCGTAGCGCAGGTGCACCGTGATGCCGTTGTCGGCGGCGGCGATCTCGCGCAGCTCGTCGGCGAAGATCTGGTCCTCGGGCGAGCGGGCGTAGTGGACGAAGGTGATCTTGCGCTGGGCGTGTCCGTCGTAGCCGTCGCGCAGGAAGGTGCGGATGTGCGACATGACGGGCGTGATGCCGGACCCGCCGGAGATCATGACGAGGTGGTTGTTCGTCGGCGTCGCCGCGCTCTCGTGCACCGTGAACGCGCCCTCCGCCTGGCTCAGGTGGAGGATCAGGCCGGGCTGGGCCTCGCGGACGAGGTACTTGGAGACGATGCCCTCCTCGTGCGCGCGCACCGTGATGGTGAAGCGCTCGCCGGGCAGCGACGCGGCGGAGGAGATCGAGAAGCAGCGGGTCGTGCGACGGCCCGCGACCTCGAGCCCGACCTGCACGTACTGGCCGGACCGGTGTCCGCGCCACGTGCTCGTCGGCTCGAGGGTCAGGGTGGCGACGGGGTGCTCGCCGTCGGTCTCGCGGGTCACGTCGACGACGCGGGCGCGGACGTCGGTGGCGGCCCACATCGGGTTGATCTGGCGCAGGTAGTGGTCGACGCCGTGCGGAGAGGTGAGCGACGCGAGCAGGCGGGAGCCGAGCACGCGCTGGGCGAGCGGGGGGAGCGCGGCGGTGGAGGTCATCGGGCTGTGTCCTTCACGGGTCGGGATGGATGGTGTTGGTGGACACCTGTCCACCAACTGTCGGTATGTGACATCCCGGATGTCAACGTCCTGCCGCTGTGACTGCGGGCACGTCCGGTGTTTGCCCAGGTCACAGCGTCGCGTCGGTGGTCACGTGTCCACCGATGCGTATGATCTGGGTCATGGACGACCAGCCCGTCGCGCTCCCGACGCGCACCGAGCGCAAGGAGCGCACCCGTCGCGCCATCCTCGACGCCGCCCTCACGTTGACCGAGCAGAGCTCGTTGTCGGCCCTGTCGCTGCGTCATGTGGCCCGCGAGGTGGGCATCGCGCCGACCGCGTTCTACCGGCACTTCGCGTCGGCGGAGGACCTCGGTCTGGCGCTCGTCGACGAGTCGTTCTCGAGCCTGCGGCGCACGCTGCGCGACGTGCGCGCGGCGCAGCCGTCGGTCGGCGGCGTCATCGGTCCGTCGGTCGAGGTCCTCGTCGAGCGGGTCCGCGCCGACCCCGAGCACTTCGGCTTCATCAGCCGCGAGCGGGTGGGCGGCCTCCCGGGGGTGCGAGCGGCGATCCGCCACGAGCTGGACCTCTTCGAGGCCGAGATCGCGACCGACTTCGCCCGCCTCCCCGGTGCCGTGCACTGGTCCACCGACGACCTCCGCACGTCGGCGAACCTCATCGTGATCGCCATGGTCGCGGCGGCCGAGCGTCTGCTGCAGGGGCCCGGCACGCCGGCGTTCGAGCGGGAGGTGGCGCGGTCCACCGCCACGCAGCTGCGGATGCTGTCGATCGGCGCGATCCAGTGGCGCTCCCGGCCGCAGGACCGCGGTGGCAGTGGTCGACTGCGGGCGGCCGACGACACCACCACCAGCTGACGACGACGCGGAACGCGATCAGTGGTACCGATTCCGTGACGTTCCGGTGACATCGCGACGTTTTCCTCGCCACCGGACCGTGCTGACGGGCATGATCGGCAGGTGAGCCATCCGCTTGACCCGCTGACGTCCGACGAGTTCCGCGCGACCACGGCCCTGCTCTCCGCCGAGCACGGCGTGGGTGAGGGCTGGCGGTACTGCTCGATCGAGGGCCTCCAGCCGTCGAAGCAGGCGCTCGACGCCTTCGCGGCAGACGGCACGGTGCCGCCGCGCGTGGTCGAGGCGATCTGCCTGGAGCGCGCCACCAACCGCACCTTCCGGGCGCGCGTCGACCTCTCCGCCGACGCCGTCACCCACTTCGCGCACGTGCCCGACGTGCAGGCGAACGTCACGGTCGACGAGTGGGAGGAGGCCGACGCCGTGCTGCGCGAGCACCCCGACGTCGTGGCCGCGCTGGAGAAGCGCGGCATCACCGACCTCTCGCTGGTCTTCATGGACACGTGGACCTACGGCGACGCCGTCATGCCCGAGGAGTGGCGGGACCGCCGGATCGGCTGGTCCGACACGTGGGTCCGCGCGGCCGAGGGCGCCAACCCCTACGCCGGGCCGGTCAACGGCCTGCACTGCGTCATCGACCTCAACAGCATGGAGCTGCTGCGCGTGGAGGACACCCACAGCGTGCCGCGCCCTGACGTGATGGGCGAGTACGTCCCGCGGCACGTGCCCGACCGGCTGAAGGGTCATCGCCCGCCGCGCAAGCCGCTGGAGATCGTCCAGCCCGAGGGCATCGGGTTCGAGGTCGACGGCCACGAGCTGCGCTGGCAGAACTGGACCATGCGCGTGGGCTTCAACCACCGCGAGGGGATGACGCTGCACGCCGTCACCTACGACGACGCGGGCCGCACGCGCAAGGTCGCGCACCAGCTGAGCTTCGCCGAGATGGTCGTCCCGTACCGCGACCCGAGCATCGACCACTACCGGCGCACCGCCTTCGACATCGGCGAGTGGGGCCTGGGCTTCATGACGCAGTCCCTCGAGCTGGGCTGCGACTGCCTGGGCGAGATCCGCTACCTCGACGCCGTCCTGCACGACAGCTCCGGCGAGCCGTACACGATCGCGAACGCGATCTGCCTGCACGAGGAGGACAGCGCCGTCGGCTGGAAGCACGTCGACCACGGTGCGCACGGGCCCAGCGCCGAGGTGCGGCGGCAGCGCCGGTTCGTGGTGTCGTTCCACGTCACGGTCGCCAACTACGAGTACATCACCTACTGGCGCTTCTACGAGGACGGCAACATCGAGTGCGAGGTGCGCGCGACCGGCATCATGGTCGTCACCCACGTCGAGGAGGGGCAGCCGCACCCGCACGGCACGCTCGTCGACGAGCGCACGTACGCCCCCTACCACCAGCACTTCCTGGTCGCCCGGCTCGACCTCGAGCCCGACGGGCGGACGAACACGGTCGTGCGCAGCGAGACGGTCGTCGACCCCTTGGGGCCGGAGAACCCGCTCGGTCTCGGCATCCGGCAGGTGAGCACCCCGATCACCCTTGAGGGCCACGACGACTTCCGCTGGGAGAGCCAGCGCGCGTGGAAGGTGGTCAACGAGCGGTCGCTGAACGGGCTGGGGACGCCCGTCTCCTACAAGCTCGTGCCGGGCGGGGCGATCCCGTCGTTCTTCGACCCGGCGTCGCCGGTGCTGCAGCGCGCGCAGGTGATCGGTCACACCGTGTGGGTGACCCCGCACGACTCCGAGGAGCGCTGGCCCGCGGGGGAGTTCGTGAACCAGAGCCGGGTCGACCACGGCCTGCCGGAGTGGGTGCAGCAGGGACGCTCGACGGCCGACACCGACGTCGTGCTCTGGTACACCTTCGGCATCCACCACATCACGCGGCCCGAGGACTGGCCGGTGATGCCGGCCGACATCGTGTCGTTCTGGCTCAAGCCCGTCGGGTTCTTCGACCGCAACCCGTCGCTCGACGTCGAGCCCCAGCCGACGTCCGCCTGCCACACCGGGCCGGGCTCCTGCCACTGAGCCCCGGCCCGGCGTCGTGCGCGGACGTCAGTCGGAGGTCTCGGAGACCTCGTCGTCCATGTCGGTCGCGAACACGCGGAACTCGTCGCGCCCCGTGTGCATCGACCACAGCGTCTCGGCGAGGACCGTCGGGTCCTTCTGCGGGTGCCCCTCCTCGATCGACCCGGGGATGACCAGCTGCGCGACGTGGATGTCCTCGTCGGCGAGCGTGTCGTGCAGCATCTGCGCGTAGGCCGACTGCGCGGCGAACGACAGCGAGGTGCCGGCGAACTTCGGCGCGGGGCGCACCGCGGTGCCGCCGTTGACGAACAGGACCGTGCCCTGGCCGACGAAGCGCATGTTCTGCAGCACGGCGTGGACGGCGGCGATCGGGCCGTAGACGGAGAACTCGATGGCGCCCTTCGTGTCGTCGACGGTGGTCTCCAGCAGCGGCCGCAGGAACGACTTCTGGGGGAGCGGGCTGTACTGCAGGACCTCGATCGGACCCTGCGTCTCGTTGGCCTGCTCGAGGGTCCGCGCGAGGGAGTCGGGGTCGCGGACGTCGGTGGTCCAGCCTCGGGCGTCGATGCCCTCGGCCTGCAGGTCGGCGGCCAGCGCGTCGACGCGCTCCTGGTTGCGGGCCAGCAGGGCCACGGCGAAGCCCTCCTTGCCGAAGCGACGGGCGACCGCCGCTCCGAGTCCTCGGCCGGCTCCGACGATGGCGATGGTGGTCACGGGGTCCTCCTGGGATCGGGTGGGATGCTCTTCGACGCTAACCGCGGTCGACGGAGCCGGCAGCCCGAACGGAGCGGGCGCCGCGGATCCTCGGCGGCGGGTCGAGCGATCAGTGCGCAGCGCCGACGCCGGCGAGTCCCTCGCGGTACGTCGGGTAGTCCGGCGTCCAGCCGCTCGAGCGCAGCAGTGCGTTGGAGATCCGCTTCCCGTGACCCTGCGCCGGGTCCGCGGGAGGCAGGGGTGCCAGCCCGAGCCGCTCGGCCAGGAACGCAGCGACGTCGCCGCGCAGGGCCGGCTCGTCGTCGGTGCCGAGGTAGACGCGCGCCGGCTCCTCGACCTGGGTCAGCAGGTGCACCGCGGCTCGCGCCGCGTCGACGCGGTGGATCCGGTTCGTCCACCGGTGCGGGTCGCTCACCTCGCCCGCGCGCACCTCGTCGGCGAGGCGAGGGGTGCCCTCGTAGAGGCCGGACAGGCGCAGCACGCTGCCGGTCGGCACACGGTCGAGGAACGCCTGCTCGGCCTCCAGCAGCACGGCAGCGGGAGCGTCGGCGGGTGCCGGGGGCGTCTGCTCGGTGATCACGTCGTCGCCGTCGCCGTTCACGGCGGTCGAGGACACGAGCACGGCGCGACGCGGGCGCGAGCCCTGGCGGTCGAGGGCGTCGAGCGCACGGAGCATGCCGTCGACGTACGTGGCGCGGTAGGACTCCTCGCTGCGCGGTCGCGCCGTCAGCACGACGGCGAGCAGGTCGAGGTCGAGGTCCGGCAACGTCGGCTCCTCCCGGGACAGGTCGGCGGAGAGCCCGACGAGCGGGGCCGGCACCTGGGCGGCCTGCCTGCGGATGCCGACCACCTGGTGGCCGAGCGCGGCGAGGCGCAGGCCCACGTCGGCGCCGAGCCGACCGCAACCGACGAGCAGGGTGTCCGGGGACGTCATGGTTCCTCCTAGAACGGGGGCCACGGCACGGCCGGCATGGGTCCGCGCGGTGCGGGGAAGGTACCGGCGGACAGCAGGGCGTCGCACCGGTCGCCGAACGCCTGCACCTCCGCGGCGGTGACGAGGTCGGGCAGCACGCCACCGAGTCCGGCCGCGTCGTCGAGCGAGGCGCGCAGCCGGCGCACGCCGTCGAGCTCCTCCTCGGTGAGCGGCTGGCCGAGCCAGCCCCACAGCACCGTCCGCAGCTTGTGCTCCGCATGGAACGTCAGACCGTGGTCGACGCCGTAGCGGTGACCGTCGGGCATCTCCAGCACGTGGCCGCCCTTGCGGTCGGCGTTGTTGAGCACGACGTCGAGCACGGCCATCCGCCGCAGCGCCGGGGTGTCCTCGTGCACGAGCGAGACCGGTCGGTCCCGCTCGTCGACGCCGTCGAACACGTGCAGCATGCCGTCGGGGACGCGGCGGGCGCGGACGATGGTCACGGCCTCCTGCTCGGGGTCGCTCGTCTGCCAGCGCTGCACCATGCCCGGTCCATGCGGCCCGTCGCGCAGCCAGGTCGGCGGGACGACGTCCCAGCCCGTGGCCCTCGAGACCTGGTACGCCGCGAGCTCGCGGTGCGCGAGCAGCCCGTCGGGGAAGTCCCACAGCGGCTGCTCACCGGCGACCGGCTTGTAGACCACCTGGACGTCGCCGATCGTCGCGACGAACGTCGCGTTCGAGGCCGAGACCACCCGGCCCGTCAGGACCAGCTCGTCCTCCAGCAGCGCCGGCTCGACGTCGGCGGACAAGGGGAGCTCGTTCACCGGAACTCGTCGGGCAGCTCGCAGACGTGGTCGTCGGGGGAGTCCATGGGTACCTCGCAGATCGGGCACGCCGGACGACCCGCCGAGACCACCTCGCGGGTGCGCTGCGCGAACGCGCGGGCGCTGCCGACCGGGATGCGGACGACGAGAGCCTCCGGCGGGTCGACCTCGACGACGCCCTCGGCGTCGGCCTCCGCCTCCACGTCGAGCACCGGGAAGGCCTCGATCACGATCTGCGCGGTCGAGGGGTCCCACCCCAGGCCCATCGCACCGACGCGGAACTGCTCCTCCACCGGCTGGTCGAGCGGCTCGTGGTCGGCCAGGCCGTCCGGGGCGCTCGCCGGGATGCTGAACGGGTTGCCGTCCTCGGCCATCAGCTCGTCGAGCACCTCGTCGAGCCGGTCGGCGAGGACCGCCGACTGCTCCTTCTCGACCGCCACGCTCACGAGCTCACGACCCGCCTTCGCCTGCAGGTAGAACGTGCGTGCGCCGGGTGAGCCGACCGTGCCGACGACGAAGCGGTCGGGCCAGTCGAATCCGTGGACGATGGTGGCCATGCCTCCACTCTAGGGTCCGTCGCCACGCTCCGCCGCGCGGCGACGTCAGGAGCGGCCCGGCCCCGCCAGCTCCGCCGGACCGTCCTCCAAGGCCTCCAGCGTCGTCTCCGCGCCCTGCTGGTCACCGGGTCCGGCACCTCCGCCAGGTCCATCTGCCGCCCGGGGCCCGGCACCCCCGCCGGGACCATCTGCCGCGCTCTGCTGGTGACCGGGCCCGGCACCCCCGCCAGGCACCGCGTCGGTGGTGGCCGCGGCGTCGGCGGCCGGGCGCAGCCAGCCGAGGTCGCCGGCGTGGGTGTTCTGGGCCAGGACGTAGGGGCGGGCCTCGGTGTAGCGGACGATCGAGATCGACGCCGGGTCGACCTGGATGCGCTGGAAGAGGTCGAGGTGCATGCCGAGCGCGTCGGCCAGCACCGCCTTGATGATGTCGCCGTGGCTGACCGCCACCCAGACCGCGGAGGCGCCGTGCCGGGCCTCCACCTCGGCGTCGATCCGCCGGACGGCCTCGACCGCGCGCGCCTGCATCGTCGTCATCGACTCACCGTCGGGGAAGACGGCGGCCGACGGCTGCGACTGCACGACCTTCCACAGCGGCTCCTGCGCCAGCTCCTTCAACGGTCGTCCCTGCCACGACCCGTAGTCGCACTCGCTGACGGCCTCCTCGACCCGCAGCACGATCGAGGGGTCCTGGTGCGCCAGGACGGCTGCGCTCGTCTCGCGGCAGCGCTCCATCGGGCTCGAGTACACGGCCGCCAGCGGCACGTCCGTGAGCCGCTCTCCCGCGCGCGCGACCTGGTCGCGCCCGTGGTCGTCGAGCAGCACCCCGGGCGTCCGCCCGGCGAGCACGCCGGAGGCGTTGGCGGTGGTGCGGCCGTGCCGCAGCAGGACGAGAGTGGCCATGTCGACGAGCCTAGGGCCGCGCCGCCCACCCCGCCGGGCGTGGTGCGTCCGGCCTGCCGAGTGCACCGCCTCGTTTAATCGCTTGGCGACGACGCGCCACGCCCCCTACGGTGGTCACCGGTGCGCCACCCGGCCACCCCTCACCCTCGCAGCAGGAGACCACCCGTGACCACGTATCGCAGCAGCCTCGAAGCGACCGGCCCCTGGGCCGGGCGCGCGCTGCACGCTGCCCTCGTGGTCTCGCAGCACGTCTCCCTCGAGGAGGACCAGGACCCGCGAGGCCAGAAGCTGCCCGCGACGGAGCGACCCATGACCTAGGTGCACCCCTGCACCGGCCCGGGGCCGCTCCAGCGAGTCAGACGACTCGAGGGGGCGGCCCCTTCACATGTCCGGAGACGCCGACGGCCGTCCGGCCCCGACCCAGACCCGACACGCACCACAGCAAGCACGACCCCAGCACGCACCGACGAACCACCCGGGAGGTGACCACCGATGGAGACGCAGAACGGCAGGACCCGCGCCAGGACCGTGGCGCGCACCGAGAGCACGGTCGCGTCGGTCCTGACCACGCACGGCGTGGTCGCGGCCTTCGCCCACCCGACGCCGCGCGCCCTCGCGGACGACTGGGCGTGCGCGGGCCAGGACCCCGAGCTGTTCTTCCCGAGCGACGACGGCCAGCTGTCCGCCGCCCAGGCGGTCTGCGGGACGTGCACCTTCCGTGACACCTGCCTCGCGCTCGCGATCGCGAGGTCCGAGAGCGGTGTCTGGGGCGGGGTGCTGCTCGCCGACGGGACCCCGCTGGCCGCCGTCCCCACCAGGGGAAGGCCGAGGGGGAGCCGCTCGCGGCCGACGCCCCAGACCGCTGCCTGACGGCGTCCGCACCACGCCGTCGGGCAGCCCCCTCTCCGTAGCTCAGCTGGACAGAGCCCCCGGTCGCGAGCCGGGAGGTCGGAGGTTCGAGCCCTCCCGGGGAGACCCAGCACGTCCTTCATGACCCCACATCGACACCTCACGCCCGAGGAGGCGGCCCACCATGACCACCACGACCATCCCGCCCGACGCCACGGCGTTCCCGACGCGCCTGCCCGGTGCCGTCGCGGACACGCTGATGTGGGCCGACCCGGCCGACGTCGAGGACGCTGCCCTGTCCCAGCTGCGCACCATCTCGCGCCTGCCGTGGGTCCACGGCCTGCGCGTCATGCCCGACGTGCACCTGGGCAAGGGCGCGACCGTCGGCTCCGTCGTCGCCATGCGCGACGCGGTGTCGCCGGCTGCCGTCGGTGTCGACATCGGCTGCGGCATGACCGCGGTCCGCACCGACCTGACCACCGAGGACCTCCCGGAGGACCTGCGGGGCCTGCGCCACCAGATCGAGCGCGCCGTGCCCGTGGGCTTCCACGCGCACGACGTCGCACCCGACGTCGACCGGCTCGGCCTCGGCGGCGCCGGGGCCGGCTGGGACACGTTCTGGGGCGGGTTCCGCGACCTGCACGAGAAGGTCCGCGACCGCGAGTCGAAGGCCATGAAGCAGATGGGCTCCCTCGGCGGCGGCAACCACTTCATCGAGGTGACGTCCGACGACGGCGGACGCGTGTGGCTCATGCTGCACTCGGGATCGCGCAACATCGGCAAGGAGCTGGCGGAGCGGCACATCGCGGCGGCGAAGGGCCTGGACCACAACCTGGACCTGCCCGACCGCGACCTCGCCGTCTTCCTCGCCGGCACCGCACCGATGCAGGCGTACCTGCGCGACCTGTACTGGGCGCAGGACTACGCCGCGCGCAACCGTGCGGTCATGATGGCCCTCGTCCGCGAGGTCGTCACGACGTACTTCGGGGCCCGGGGTCGCGACGTGGCGTACGACCGCGCGATCTCCTGCCACCACAACTACGTGGCGCAGGAGCGGTACGACGACGTGGACCTGGTGGTCACCCGCAAGGGCGCCATCCGCGCGGGTACGGGCGACTACGGTCTGATCCCGGGGTCGATGGGCACCGGGTCGTACGTCGTGCGCGGGCTCGGCAACGAGCAGTCCTACTGCTCGGCGTCGCACGGTGCGGGACGCAGGATGTCGCGCACCCGGGCCCGCAAGACGTTCACGGAGGACGACCTGGTCGCCCAGACCGCGGGCGTCGAGTGCCGCAAGGACGTCGGCGTGGTCGACGAGATCCCGGCGGCGTACAAGGACCTCGAGTCCGTCATCGCGGCGCAGACCGACCTCGTGTCGGTCGAGGCGCGGCTCACCACCCTGCTCTGCGTCAAGGGCTGACCCGGTGGGCTGACGGACGGGGAAGAGGTGGGGCCGGTCGGCGCAGGACCGACCGGCCCCGGTGTCGAGGCTGTGCTCGTTTGCCGCCCGGGCCCGGCACCCCCGCCGGGCTGTCTGCCGCCCAGGGCCCGGCACCCCCGCCGGGCTGTTTGCCGCCCAGGGCCCGGCACCCCC
>NZ_JAMXRU010000062.1 GCF_024124745.1 Aeromicrobium sp. CnD17-E | reverse complement strand
GCGCCGTCGAGGCCGCCACCGACGCCGACTTCCGGCTCGAGGTCGTGCACGGCGACCGCAGCGTCACGCTGAGCCGGGCCGAGCTCGCCGCCCTGCCGCAGCGCACGCACCGCCTGCCCATCGCCTGCGTCGAGGGCTGGAGCCGCAGCGCCACCTGGACGGGTGTGGCCGTGCGCGACCTGCTCGAGCTGGTCGGGGCGCCGGCCGCGTCCACGGTCCTCGTCACCTCGATGCAGACCCGTGGCGCGTTCGCGCGCAGCGAGCTGCCCGCCGTGTTCGTCGAGGACCACCGCACGCTGCTCGCGCTCGAGCTCGAGGGCGAGCCGCTCGACCTCGACCACGGCTTCCCGTGCCGCATCATCGCGCCCAACCGGCCCGGCGTGCTGCAGACCAAGTGGGTACGGACGCTGGAGGTCCGCGCATGAGGGCCGCTCGTCTGCTCCTCGCGCTCCCCGGGGTCGCCGCGATCGTGTGGGGCGTCCTCCTGCTGCTCGACCGGCCCGACGGCCTCGTCTCGGTGCTCGTCTGGGCCGCGGGTGCCGTGCTCGTGCACGACCTCGTCGTGGCGCCGCTGACCGTCGTCGCGGGCCTGGTGCTCGGCCGCCTCCTTCCGCCGGCCACCCGCACCCCGGCCCTGCTGCTGCTCGCCGGCTGGGCCCTCGTGACCGTGGCGGTCGCCAACGTGCTGTCGGGGCAGGGCGGCAAGCCCGACAACCCCACCCTGCTGACCGGCGACTACGGGCTCGCGTGGGGCGTCGCGACCCTCGTCGTCGCGCTCGCCGTCGGCGCCCTCGTGGTCGTCGGCGTCCGGCGGGAGCGTCGCCGTACGTCCGCGCCCTCCTGATGGGTTAGGTTGCTGCCGTGCTGCTGAGCGACCGCGACATCCTGGCCGAGATCGACGCCGGACGGGTGAGCCTGGACCCGTTCGAGCGCACCATGATCCAGCCGTCGAGCATCGACGTGCGGCTCGACAAGTTCTTCCGCGTCTTCGACAACCACAAGTACCCGCACATCGACCCGGCGGCCGACCAGTCCGACCTGACGCGCCCGGTCGAGGTGGCCGGCGACGAGACCTTCGTGCTGCACCCCGGCGAGTTCGTCCTGGGGTCCACGTTCGAGCTCGTCACCCTGCCCGACGACGTCGCGGCGCGCCTGGAGGGCAAGTCGTCCCTCGGTCGCCTCGGACTCCTCACGCACTCGACGGCCGGCTTCATCGACCCCGGCTTCTCCGGGCACGTGACGCTGGAGCTGGCCAACGTCGCCACGCTGCCGATCAAGCTCTACCCGGGCATGAAGATCGGCCAGCTCTGCTTCTTCCGGCTGACGTCCGCCGCCGAGCACCCCTACGGGTCCGCCGCGTACGGCTCCCGGTACCAGGGCCAGCGCGGCCCGACGGCGTCGCGGTCGCACGCCAACTTCCACCAGACGAGCATCTAGACCCGAAGCACGAGCCAGCATGTCGCTACCCCTGTCCATCAGTCCCGAGGTCTCCGACGCCCTCGCCGCCGGCCGGCCGGTCGTGGCGCTGGAGTCGACGATCATCTCCCACGGCCTGCCCCGGCCGGACAACCTCGCCGCCGCGCGGCGCTTCGAGCAGCAGCTGCGCGACGCGGGCGTCGTGCCGGCGACGATCGCCGTGCTCGACGGTCAGCTCAAGGCCGGCCTCACCGACGCCGAGCTCGAGCGGATCGCCGCCGAGGACGTGCCGAAGCTGAGCATGCGTGACCTCCCGGTGGTGCTCGCGCGGGGCGGCAGCGGTGCGACGACGGTCGCGGCCACGTCGTTCATCGCCGACCACGCGGGCGTCCGCGTCTTCGCGACCGGCGGCCTCGGCGGGGTGCACCGCGGTGCAGACACCTCCTTCGACGAGTCCAACGACCTCAAGGCCCTGTCGGAGGTGCCGATCACGGTCGTGTCCGCGGGCGTCAAGTCGGTGCTCGACATCGGCGCCACGCTGGAGCGGCTCGAGACCCTCGGCGTCACGGTGCTCGGCTACGGCACCGACGAGTTCCCGAGCTTCTGGCTGCGCTCGTCGGGCGAGCCGCTCGACTGGACGGTGCCCGACGGTCAGGCCGTCGCCGGGGTCATGGAGGCACGCGAGCAGCTCGAGCTCTGCACGGCGATCGTCGTGGCGAACCCGCTGCCGTTCGAGCAGCAGCTCGACCCCGACCTGCACGACCGCGCCCTGGCCGAGGCCCTGCGTCGCTGCGAGGAGAAGGGCATCGAGGGCAAGGAGGTGACGCCGTTCCTGCTCTCGACGATCGTCGAGCTCACCGAGGGCGACAGCCTCGCCGTCAACCTGCGCATCGTCGAGAACAACATCCGCGTCGCGGCCGAGATCGCCACCGCCTGGGCGGAGCTCTAGCCCGTGACGGTGCTCGTCGTCGGTGACGTGGTCGACGACATCAGCGTGCGACCGCTCACGGAGGTCACCCCCGCGAGCGACACCCCCGCCACCATCCGCATGGCGCCCGGCGGCTCGGCGGCCAACGTCGCGGCCTGGCTGGGCGAGCTGGGCGTGCCCACCCGCTTCGTCGGCCGGGTGGGGGCCGACGCCGTCGATCGGCACACGGCGGCCCTCGCGGCGCACGGCGTCGACGCCCGCCTGGTGGGCGACCCGGACCTGCCGACGGCGACCATCCTGCTGCAGCTCGACGACGTCGGCGAGCGGACCATGTTCGTCGACCGTGGCGCGAACGGGCGGCTCTCGCCCGACGACGTCGGAGCCGACGTCTGGGACGGCGTCACCTGGCTGCACCTGACCGGCTACTCGTTCTTCGACGAGGGCACCCGGTCGACGGCGCTCGGGCTCGTCGCGCAGGCCCGGGCGCGCGGTGCCGGGGTCAGCGTCGACCCGAGCACCGTCTCCTTCCTGCGGGCGTGCGGCGGCCCGACCTTCCTCGACTGGGTCCACGGGGCCGACCTCGTGTTCCCGAACCTCGACGAGGCGCGGGTGCTCGTCGACTCACGGGGTCCGCAGATCGACCTCGACCACCTGGCCACCCGCTTCGGCGGCGTCGTCGTGACGCTCGGGTCGATGGGGGCGGCGTTCCTCGGTGACGTCGACGGGGTGGAGCGTCGGGAGCAGGTGACGGCGCCGCGGACCTCCGTGGTCGACACGACCGGCGCGGGGGACGCCTTCGCGGCCGGCTTCCTCGCGTGCTGGCTGCGTCCTGGCCCCCGCGACGTGCGGGGTGCGCTCGAGTCGGGCCGCGCGGTGGCCGAGCGGTGCATCGCCGTGCGCGGCGCGCGTCCCCGCGTCTAGCACCTGGCGACTGATTCCGTAGCCCGATCGAGTCATTTCGGGACCTTCCGCGATGTTTTATCGGCGACCGGCTTCGGTTCCCGTGATTGGTGCGGTTGTATCGACGTGGGGCCGTCCAGGGGTGGGCCCCAGAGGGAGGACACCGTGTCGATCGTGCCGACGCCACGACGTGGCGACCGTGCCACCCGTCGTGAGCGCCACGCTCGCCCGGCCGGTGTCCTCGACGGCAGTGTCCACGTCGCCGCCGCGGAGCACCGGGTCTACGTCCTGGCCTACTACCGCTCGCCCGAGGCTGCGCGGGACGCCCGCGGCGGCGTCGTGACCACGTGGGCCGACCACGAGAGCGCGCCCGACCGGGTCACGCTCACGGCGCCGGGTCCCGGCACCTGGTACGTCAGCGTCCTCGAGCGTCACGAGGGTCCCGACGGCTTCACCTTCTCGGCGGGGGCCGAGGCGCTCCCGCTGCTGCCCGCCTGAACGGCGGGCCTGCGGCTGCCATGCTGGGCCCGTGAGCGGATCGGTGGGGTGGCGGCACGACCCGCGTCGACGGGCCGTCCTCGCCGTCGGCGTGCTCGTCGCGCTCCTGGCTGGGCTGATGGGCTGGATCGTGGTGGCCCCGGAGAGCACCGGGGTGACGTTCCCGGACGGTCGGGTGGCGTCGGAGGGCGAGACCCGCGCCGTGCCGGGCGGTGGGTCGTACGCCTTCCTGCAGACGCAGGCGGACGGCGAGACCCCGGTCGCCTACGACCCGTGCACGCCCGTGCGGCTGGTGGTCAACGAGCGGCTCGCGCCCGACGACGCCGACGCGGTGCTCGAGCGGGCCGTCGCCGAGGTGCGCGAGGCCTCGGGGCTCGACGTCAGGGTCGTGGGCCGGACCGACGACCCGCCGCAGTCGCACCTGGACGACCCCGAGGACGGCGACGGCTGGCGTCCGGTGCAGGTCAGCTGGACCGACGCCGACGAGGTCGAGGAGCTGGAGGGTCGGGTGGCCGGCCTCGGCGGCAGCACCTGGATCGAGCGCGACGGGGTGCGCCGGTACGTGACCGGCGAGGTCATGCTCGACGCGCCCGACCTCGTCGACGGCGGCAGCGGCGGCGAGGTCGCCACCGGGGTGCTGATGCACGAGCTCGCCCACGTGCTCGGGCTCGACCACGTCGACGACCTCGGGGAGCTCATGCACCCCAGCAGCCCCCGCTCCTCCTGGGGCCCGGGCGACCGCGCCGGCCTCGCCGCCCTCGGCGACGCACCCTGCTCCACCTGACCCCACCCCCACCCGCTTCCCCACCCCCTTCCCCGCTGAGCGTGACGTTCGCGGGGTCGGACCGGCGTTTCTGGCCCGCGAACGTCACGCTCAGGAGGAGCATCGAGCCATGACGCGTCCGACCCAGATCGCCGACGGCGTGCACCTCGCCACCGGGACCGACGTCAACTGGCTGCTCCTGCAGGACGGTGACGCGCTGACGGTCATCGACACCGGCTACCCCGGCGACGCCGACCGGCTCGACGCGTCGGTGCGGTCGCTCGGCCGCGAGCCCGGCGACGTCGCCGCCGTGCTCGTGACCCACGCCCACGTCGACCACGTGGGCAGCATCGAGCGGTGGTGGCGGGACCACGGCGTGCCCGTGCTGGTCCACGAGGAGGAGCTGGCGAACGTGCGCGGGGAGCGGCACGAGTCGGCCACCCCGCTCGACGTCGCCCGCCGGGCGTGGCGACCCCGCACGGCGCTGTGGGCCGCGCGCATCACACGGGCCGGCGGCACGGCGCACGTGACCGCCCCGCACGCGCGGACGTGGACGGGCGACGGTCCGCTCGACCTGCCCGGCCGACCCGTCCCCGTCCACACCCCGGGGCACACGAGCGGGCACACGGCGTTCCTGCTGGCCGACGCGGGCGTGCTCGTGACGGGCGACGCGATCGTGACCGCCCACGCCACCACGTCGCGTCGTGGTCCGCAGCAGCTGCCCGGCTTCTTCGCCGCCGACCCCACGCTCGCCGCCCGCTCCCTCGAGCGGTTCCGCGACCTCGACGCCGACACGATCGCCCCCGGTCACGGACCGGTCTGGCAGGGCCGTCCCACCGACGCCGTCGACCACGCCCTCGCCCCCCAGCGGTAGCCGAGACGACGAGAGGGCGCCCGCAGCGTGCGGGCGCCCTCTCGGCTCAGGTGGCTCCGGCCGTCAGGCCTTCGGCTCCTCGTCGTCCTTCGCCACCTCGGTCGCCGCCTCGGTGACGCCGGGGCCCGACGGGTTCGCGTCGCTCAGCGGCGCCACGTCGTCGGACTCGGGGTCGGGGTTCGGCGCATCCTCCACCGCCACGACCTCCGACGGAGCAGCCGACGGTGCCGTCTCCTCGGGCGTCGACGCCTGCGCGGTCGGCTCGGTGGTGGCGTCGTCGACGCCGGCCGCCTCCGCCTCCTCCTCGCGGGCGTCGCCGTCGACCGGCTCGTCCTCGGCGGGCGCGGGGGTGTCGGCCTCGGCGGGCGACTCCTCGCCCCCCTTGGGCACCGACTCGACCTCCGGGTCCACGGCGTCGCCCGGCTCGGGCTCCGGGTCTGGCGTGGGCTCGTCGTCGGACGCGCTGGCGGTGGAGGCCTCGACCTCTTCGTTGCCGGGCGCCTCGCCGGCGTCGCCACCGGAGCCGGCGGCGTCGCCCTTCTCGTCGACCTCGATGTTGTGCTGCGCGGCCATCTCGACGTCCGCCTCGGCGGAGGCCGGGGCAGGGTCGTCCTTCGGCGCCTCGGCCGGCTCGTCGGTGCCCTGCGGGTCCTCGTGGGCGTCGGCGGCGGGCGCGGCGTCCTCGGTCGCGCTGATCGACGCCGGGTCGGCCTCGTCCTTCGCGTCGGGCTCGGCCTCGGTGGCAGCGGCCGCAGCCGTCGCCTTCTCGGCCTCCTCGACCACCGCGGCGTCGTCCTCGGCCGTCGGCTCCTCCGGACGCTTGACGGCTGCGAGCAGCATCTGCGCCACGTCGAGGACCTCGACCTCCTCACGCGCCTCGCCGGCCGCCTGCTGGGCCGTCAGGCCGTCGGACAGCATGACCCGGCAGAACGGGCAGCCCACGGCGATCTGGTCGGCGCCGGTGGCCACGGCCTCCTGGGTGCGGTTCACGTTGATCCGCGAGCCGAGGTTCTCCTCCATCCACATGCGCGCGCCGCCGGCGCCGCAGCAGAAGGAGCGCTCGGAGTTGCGCGGCATCTCGGCGAACTTCGCACCGGGGATGACGCTCAGCAGCTCGCGCGGCGCCTCGTACACCTGGTTGTGGCGGCCGAGGAAGCACGGGTCGTGGTAGGTGATCGTCTTCTCCGGCTCGGCCGAGGCCGCAGCGCCCGCCTTCGGCGCGACCGGCTTCAGCTTGCCCTCGCGCACGAGACGGTTGAGCAGCTGCGTGTGGTGCACGACCTCCAGCTCGACGCCGAACTCGGCGTACTCGTTCTTGAGGGAGTTGAAGCAGTGCGCGCAGGTCGAGACGACCTTCTTGGCCTTCGTCTCCTTCAGCACCTCGGAGTTCTCCATGGCCAGCTGCATGAAGACGATCTCGTTGCCGGCGCGACGGGCCGGGTCGCCGGTGCAGGTCTCGCCGTCACCGAGGATCGCGAACTCGACGCCCGCGGTGTGCAGAAGCTCGGCCACGGCCTGCGTGGTCTTCTTCGCACGGTCCTCGAAGGCACCGGCGCAGCCCACCCAGAACAGCCACTCGACCTCGTCGAGGCTCTCGACGTCGACGCCGACCTGCTTGACCTCGAAGTCGAGGCCCTTGGTCCAGTCGAGGCGGTTCTTGGGGTTCATGCCCCACGGGTTCCCCTTGCGCTCCAGGCCCTTGAAGATGTTGTTCAGCTCGGCCGGGAAGTTGCTCTCGACGAGCACCTGGAAGCGGCGCATGTCGTCGATGTGGTCGACGTGCTCGATGTCGACGGGGCACTGCTGCACGCAGGCGCCGCAGTTCGTGCACGACCACAGGACGTCGGGGTCGATGACGCCGTACATCTCCTCGTCGCCGATGAGCGGACGCTCGACCTCCTTCTGCTGCTCCTCGGTGCGCTCGTCCTCCGGCACCGACAGCGCGGGGATCTTCGCGTAGGCGTGCTCACGCAGGCCCATCATCAGCAGCTTGGGGCTGAGCGGCTTCTCGGTGTTCCAGGCGGGGCACTGGCTCTGGCAGCGGCCGCACTCGGTGCAGGTGGTGAAGTCGAGCAGACCCTTCCACGAGAAGTCCTCGACCTTGCCGACGCCGAGCTTCTCGAAGTCCTCCTCCTCGAGGTCCTCCATCTTCTCCAGGTCGAGCGGCTGACCGTTGACGAGGATCGGCTTGAGGCCACCGAGGGCCGTGCCGCCGTCGGACTCGCGCTTGAACCAGATGTTCGGCCACGCGAGGAAGCGGTGCCAGGCGACGCCCATCGTCAGGTTGGTGGAGATGACGAGCAGCCAGATCATGGCCGAGACGACCTTGATCATCGCGATGGTGACGATGATCGTCTCCAGCGTCTCGATGTTCTCCTCGCCCGTCGGGTAGAGGTTGCCGAAGAACTGGGCGATCGGGAAGTGGAACCCGCTCGCGTACTTGCTGCCCTGGGCCTCGAGCAGGTTGTACTCGGCGCCGCGGATGAACAGGATCGCGATGCTCTCCAGGAACACCATGAACTCGACGAAGTAGGCCTGGCCCTGGCGGGAGCCGAAGAAGCGGCTCTGCCGGCCGAGCTTGCGCGGGTGCTTGACCTGGCGGTAGACCGCGAGCGGGATGATCGCCAGCGCGCCGAGCAGGCCGATGAACTCGCTGATCCACTCGTAGAGGAAGAAGTGGCCGATGAGCGGCCACACGAACTCGGGGTCGAACAGCTGGACGAAGCCCTGGGCGACGGCCGAGCTGAGCACCAGGAAGGCCGCGTAGGCGAACCAGTGGAGGATGCCGACCCAGGTCCACTGGAGCATCCGGGTGTGGACGAACGTCTCCTTCAGCATGTTCACCGTGCGCGCCGCCGGGTCGTTGGTGCGACCGGGCGCGGGTCCACCGGCGCGCACGACCGCGGTCATGCGGCGCACGGCGATGACCGTGACGGGGATCGTGATGGCCGTGACGGCCAGCGAGACGATGATCGCGACGAGCTGCATGGAGCCTCAATCCTTGGTGCGACGACCGTGACAGTGGGGGTGACACTAGCCCCTCGCGTTCTCGTCCGCGGGGTAAGGCCACCCTGATCCTGCAGGTCAGCGGTCGGTTACCGGTGGGTAGGTACAGCCTAACCCCCGAGGCGGACCTCTGTCCGCCGGTGTGAGCCGTTCGAGACCACTCGGACATCGCTGGTCGAGCAGGCCGAGCGGCTGGGGGCACCTCCCGCTTGCGGGGGCCGAAGGAGTCCGGGCGGACGTATCGAGACCGTTCCAAGCGGTCGCTGGGGGCTGGCCCGCGCTGGGCCGTTGCCGGATGGTCTCGATACGCGGCGACGAGCTCGCCGGCGCTCGCCGTCGCCGCTACTCGACCAGCGGAACGTTGCGCTGGTCGAGTGCCTCCACGAGCGCCAGCGAGGGGAGGCGTATCGAGACCACTCCAGGCGGTCGCTGGGCGCTGGCCCGCGCTGGGCCGTTGCCGGGTGGTCTCGCTCCGTCGCGGCTACGCCCCTCGTGCGACGAATCCATCGCATCCACGGCGCTCCTTCGTCGCGCGTGGCCGCTACTCGACCAACGGAGGGGGGCGGACCTCGGACGCCCGGTCCGGCTGGCGGCGCTCGGTGGGGACGAGGGGGAGGGCCAGCAGGGGGAGGACGGCGACGAGTCCGAACGCCCACCCGTAGCCGGCACCGGCGATGAGCACGCCGACGACGGGCGGCACCGCGGCGCTGACGAGGTACTGGCCGGTGTTCTGCACGCCCAGCGCCTTGCCCGACCACCACGGACCCGCTCGTTCCGCGACGGCCGTGAACGCGAGCCCGTTGTCGGCGACGGTGACGACGCTGGCGACGACGACGAGCACCACGGCGAGCGGTGTCGGCTCCAGCAGGCCGAGCGCCAGCATCGCCAGGGCGGCGGCGAGCGCGACGACGCGCATCGGGCCCATGCGGCTGCCGACCCGGTCGGACCACCACCCCACGCCGACGCGTCCCGCCGACCCGAGCAGCTGCGTGACGGCCACGAGCGCGCCCGCGGCCGGCGCGGACCAGCCGCGCTCGGCGATCAGCCAGGTCAGCATGAACGTCCACACGGTGAACTGGGGCACGACGAGCAGGGCTGACGCTGCGTGGATGCGCAGGAGCGACGCGTCGCCGGCGTACGGGCTGGCGGTCTCGCCGTCGCGCAGGGCCTCGGCGCGGGCCCGGCGGGGCGGGTCGACGACCAGCACCGCACAGGCCACGAGCGTGGCGGCGTTGATCGCGGCGATGGTGAGCAGCGTGGTCCGCAGGTCGGTGGCCTCGACCAGGGTCGGCACGAGGACGGCGGCGAGCCCGACCCCGAGGGGCAGCGCGGCCTGCCGGATGCCCATGGCCGTCCCGCGACGTTCCGGCGGGAACCAACCCACGACGAGCCGACCACTGGCGGCGTTGGAGCTGGCGACGCCCACGCCCGCGACGAACCAGCACGCGGCGAGCGGGAGGTAGCCGTCCGCGAACGCCGCCGCGGCGCTGCCCACGGTGGTGACGACGAGACCGAGGGTGAGGGTGAGCCGTTCACCCCACCGGTCGACGACGACGCCCCACCCGACGAGCGAGACGGTGGTGCCGAGCAGCGACGCCGACGCGAGCGCGCCGGCGTGGCCGAGGGTCAGGCCGCGGTCGCGGGTGAGGAACGGGATGAGGGCGACGGCCGCGTTGGCGGCGACCGTGCCGGAGACCTGCGCCAGCATGCCGACCGCGAGCATCAACCATCGGTTCGGGGACGCCACCGCTCCATGGTGGGCCCCGACCGACGAGGCCGCGCGACCGGGTCGGGTGTCAGTCGAGCGCGCCGAGGTACGCCAGCGCCTGGCGCACGAGGGTGCCGCGGCCGCCCTCCATCTCGTCGAGCACGAGGGGGCTGAGCACCTCCTGCGGCGTCATCCAGGTGAGCTCGAGGGCGTCCTGGCGCGGGTTGCACTCGCCGGTGACGGGCACGACGTAGACCAGCGCGACGGCGTGCTGACGCGCGTCGTGCAAGGGGGCGACGCCCGGCAGCGGGAAGTACTCGGCGACCGTGAAGGGGACGATGGAGGCCGGCAGCTGCGGGAAGGCGGTGGGTCCGAGGTCCTTCTCGAGGTTGCGCAGCAGCGCGTCACGCACGGACTCGCCGTGCGTCACGCGGCCCGAGACGAACGTGCGGCTCATCGCGCCCGTGGTGGCGGAGCCGCGGAGCAGCAGCCCGACGTGCTCGACGCGACCGTGGGAGTCGACCCGGACGGGGATGCCCTCCACGTAGAGGATCGGCACCCGGGAGCGGGTCTCCTCGAGGGCGATCTCGGAGAGCCAGCCGGGGTTCGGGTCGGGGGTGCGGACGGACGCCATGGCCACATCCTCCCTCATGGACCCGACCGCCCTGGCGGGTGCGGGCCGACGACGGGTCGCGCGGTCGCGGTCAGGGGTTGATCGCGCTGAGCACGGCCCCGGTCGTCAGCACGGCGGTCATCGCGTTCTGCGCGTCCTGGAGGACCCCGCGGACGCCCTCGCTCGCCCAGTCGCCCTCGGCGACGACCTTGGCCCGCTCCTTCGCGACCTTCAGCTCGCGCCGGTCGGTCACGGCGATGCCGAGGTGGCCGGTGGCCAGGAGCAGTCCCACCAGCGGTCCGGTGGTCTCGTCGGCCGGCTGCTCCTGCAGCAGCACGGCGCGCAACCGGCCCACGAGGTCGTCGCGCTGCACCACGTCGGCGACGTCGTACCGCTCGAGGACGAGGCGTCGCTGCCGCCGGACCGTCCCCGCGGCCTCCATGTCGCGCAGTACGACGGCGCGCTGGCGTCGCCCGAGGCGGGCGATCGTCGACTTCGGCGTCTGGCGTCCCTGCTCGCGCACCCGCTCGAAGGCCGTCTGCAGGGCCGGGTCGGAGACGGGGGTGCGGTCGACGACCTCGACGCGAGCCTTGCGCCCGCTGCCCTCCAGCCGGAGCCGGCCGAGGAGGACGAGGTCGATGAGGGCCGCGCCCCCGAGCGCCGACTCGACCGTCCGCGTCACCACGCGGACCCGGCCGGTGCGGGGATCGATCGCCACCAGGAGCAGGTTCTTCGCGACGGTCATGCCGCCAGCCTAGGCACGTTCGTCCCCCGCGGGGAGCGGCTCTTGTCAGACCGTGTCCTGGCTGGAAGAGTCCCCAGGATGGCCGTCGAGGACTGGGAACAATTCGCTGACCTCGCTCGCTCGATGAGCGCGAAGTCAGGGTTCAGGGACACCGTCCTCACCGCGGTCCGGTCAGCACCGCGGCTCGTGGGCGGGTGCGACGAGGCCGGGGTCTCGGTCGTCCACGCGGGGGGGTCGGGTGACGACCGAGGCGTCCACGGGGGAGCGGGTCGAGCAGGCGGACGCCCTGCAGGTGGAGCTGCAGGACGGTCCCTGCGTGCAGTCGATCCACCAGTCCGAGACGGTCCGCAGCGTCGACCTGCGCGAGGAGGGCCGCTGGCCCCGGTGGTCGCCGGTGGTGGCGGAGCGGCTGGGGTTCCGGTCCATGCTCTGCGTCCAGCTGTTCACCACGGGCGACGCCTTCGGGTGCATGAACATGTACTCCGACACCGTCGCAGGCTTCGACGAGGACGACCTGCACGCGGGTCTCGCCCTGGCGGCGCACGTCGCGGTCGCGCTACGGGGTGCCGACCTGGTCGACAACCTCGAGTCCGCCCTCGCGAGCCGCGACGTCATCGGCCAGGCCAAGGGGCGGCTGGTCGAGCGGTTCGGGCTGAGCTCCGAGCAGGCCTTCGACGTGCTCGTCCGCTACTCCCAGGACCGCAACGTCAAGCTGCGCGAGGTGGCCGAGCAGGTCGCGCGGGAGGGGTTCGGGGCGCTCGACGACGGCCGGTCATGAACCTGCGGCAGACGGGTATCCCCTGGACGGACGACCCCGGCGGTTTGGCCAGAAGCCGCCGGGGCCGTCCCCGAGACGACGCGAGCGGGATGCGCGGACGCCGCGTCCGTCCTACGGTCGCGCCATGAGCGCCACCTCCGACGAGTCCCCCCTCGACCCTCGTGCGGTCGAGCTCGCGCAGTCCCTGCTCGACGACGCACGGGAGGGCCGCACGGAGCGGCTCGCGGCGCACGTGGACGCCGGCGTCCCCGTCGACCTGACCGACGCGTCGGGCAACACCGCGCTCATGCTCGCCGCCTACCACGGCCACGCCGCCACCGTCGCCGCGCTGGTCCAGCGCGGCGCGAGCGTCGACGCCCTGAACGACCGGGGGCAGAGCCCGCTCGCCGGGGCCGTGTTCAAGGGCGAGGACGACGTCGTGCGGGTGCTCCTCGACGCAGGCGCCGACCCCGACGCCGGGCACCCGACCGCTCGCCAGACCGCCGCGATGTTCGGCCGCACCGACCTCGTCGGGCCCGCCTGAGGCCACCGACCCGGCCACGCCCGCTCCTCACGGGTAGCAGCCGATCGGCGGGTCCGGGGCGTTTTCCTCACATCGTCACGAAATTGTTCGCTCCGGCAACAAACGTAACGTCGTGGGGTCGGCGGACGCTTCGTGCGCGAAACGCGACCCCCGGAGGCTGGGCGCGCGAGCCGTGCCACCCCCCTGCGCACGGTCGCCGACCACGAGGGAGACACCACCTGTGCACGCATCCATGCGACGGGTCGCCGGCGGTCTGCTGACCGCCACCTTGACCGCGACCTTCCTGGGAGCCCTGGGCACCACGAGCGCCATCGGCGCCACCGTGGCGTCCGGCTCCGACTTCAGCGTCGAACGCGCTCCGGGCGGCTACGCCGTCACGCTCGAGCTCGACACCCCCCTGCCCGTCAAGGACGACGCCCCGACGCTCGTCGTCGACGGCAAGGACATCGGCATCGCCACCGAGTCGCCGAAGGGCGACACGCTCACCGTGCTGACCAGCGACCCCGCCGTCGCCGACGCGTCCAGCGTCGAGGCCGGCTGGGCGAGCCGCGGCGCGTCAGCGAAGGCCGAGCGCACCGGCGAGGTGGCGCAGCCCGAGGACCTCGCCGACCCGGCGACCCTGGAGACGCTCGACGCGAACCCCGCGTCGACGGGCACCTACGAGTACACGCAGGCCGACTACGACTTCGGCACCCAGTCGGTCGCGCTCGCCAACATCGGCGGCGTGCGCGGTGAGATGCAGGGGCGTCTCTACCTGCCCAAGACGGGCGGGAAGCGTCCGGTCGTCCTGCTGCTGCACGGACGCCACTCCACCTGCTACGCCGAGGGCAGCTCCAGCGCGTCGCTCGCGTGGCCGTGCTCCGGCACGCGTCCGCTGTCGATCCCGAGCTACGCCGGGTACGACGGCACGGGCCAGGCGCTCGCGAGCCACGGCTACGCCGTCATCTCGATCTCGGCGAACGCCGTGAACGCCAACGACAACCCGCGCTCGCCCGACCAGGGTGCACAGGCGCGCGGCCAGCTCGTCCTCGACACGCTGTCGATGCTGCGCAAGGCCGACGCCGGCCAGCCGGTCACGCTGCACGACGACGCCCGCGACCTCGACGTCACCCTCGACGACGCGCTGCAGGACCCGCTCACCGCGGCCGACCTGCAGGGCCGGTTCGACCTGTCCGACGTGGGTCTCATGGGTCACTCGCGCGGTGGTGAGGGCATCACCTCGGCGGCCACGCTGAACGCGGCGCTCGACGAGCCGTTCGGCATCAAGAGCCTCCTGCCGCTCGCACCTGTCGACTTCGGCCGCATGACGGTGCCGAACGTGCCGCTCAACGTCGTCCTGCCGTACTGCGACGGCGACGTGTCGAACCAGCAGGGTCAGCACATGCTCGACGACTCGCGCTACGCGTTCGACGACGACGCGTTGCGGGCCGCCACGTGGGTCATGGGAGCGAACCACAACTTCTTCAACACCGTCTGGACGCCCGGGAAGTTCCCGGCCGGCGTCAGCGACGACTGGGGCGCCACGTCGACCAACCAGACCTGTGGTCCGGTCCCGGCCGTCGCCGCCACGTCGATCCGCCTGTCGGCCGACGCCCAGTACGACCTGGGCACGGCGTACATGGCCGGCTGGTTCCGGCTGACGCTCGGTGGCGAGAAGCAGTTCCTGCCGATGTTCGACGGCTCGGGCACGCGCCCGGAGGTCGTCGGCAACGCCGACGTCCGCACCGTCACGACCGCGCCCTCGTCGGCGCGCTCGACGCTGACGTCGTTCGAGTCGACCAGCTCCCTCGTGCGCACGTCGGGCCTGGCCACGGCGCAGCCGTGCGCGAGCCTGACCGGTCGCACGATCCCGGCCGCGGCCCCCGCCTGCTCGACGCTCGCGTCGTCGCAGGTGCCGCACTGGACGCCCGCCAGCAACGGCGGCAACGTGCCCGCGACGCCCGTCACCCGGTTCACCTGGACCGGTGACACGGGAGCCGTGCTGGTGACGGTGCCGAAGGCCAAGCGCGACGCGTCGGGCTTCGACCGGCTGTCGCTCAAGGTGGCCGCCGACGAGACCGTCGTGACCGGCACCGACCTGACCCTCGCGGTCAAGGACGGCTCGGGTGCCACGTGGTCGTCGAAGGTCTCGGCGCTCAACCCGTACGCGCTCGTGCGCCTGCCGGCGCCGTCGGACTCGACGACGACGGTGCTCAAGAAGATCGTGCTGCAGCAGGTGAACGTGCCGACCTCGACGCTGAAGGACGCCGGGCTCGACGTGTCCGACGTGCGCGAGGTGCGGCTGACCGCGGCCACGGGCGCCGATGCGACGACCACGGGGGCGGCGTACCTGTCCGACCTCGCGTGGGAGTCGTCCTCGCTCGGGACGCCGACGGTGAAGAAGGAGAACACCGTCAACGTGTTCGCGACCGCGGTCGAGGAGGGCGCCTCGGCCGGTACCGCCGACGTCGGCGTCTACCTCGCCCAGCCGGCGACCAAGCCGGTCGTCGCGTACGTCAGCGTCCTGGGCTCCGCCTCGGGCCGTGCCGGCATCGCGATGGAGAAGGTCACCTTCGCGCCCGGCGAGACGTGCAAGGTCGTCACCGGGTCGATCCTCGGCGACAGCCTGGCGTCGACGTCGGCGAGCACCGCGGTGAAGGTCTCGGCGATCAACACCTCCGGTGCGGTCATGGGCGCCAAGGCGTTCGGCTACCTCACGGTCCGTGAGGACGACGGCGTCACGGGCTCGGCCACGGCGCTGCCGCCGGTCGGCGCGCAGGGCGACCCGTGCGAGGAGCTGGCTCGCTCGACCGAGGTCGGCGCCGTCACGGTCGACGACCCCACGCCCGCCCCGGGTGGTGCGGTCACGCTGACCGCGTCGGGCTACCGGTCCGGCGAGGGCGTCACGTTCTCGCTCGGCTCGAGCACGCTCGGCACCGCGATCGCCGACCCCTCCGGCACGGCCGTGCTCAGCGCGACCGTCCCGGCCGACGCCGCCATCGGCGAGGCGACCGTCAAGGCGGTCGGCGCGGGCTACGCCCTCACGTCGACCGGCTCGCTCGAGGTGCTGACCGAGACGTCCACGGAGCTGTCGATCGACCCGGAGCTCCCGGCGATCAACCAGCCCGTGACGCTCACGGCCACGGTCACGGGCGGCGACGGCGGCACCGTCACCTTCGCCGACGGCGACACGGTGCTCGGCACGTCGGTGGTCGAGGCCGGTACGGCCAGCCTCGCGGTGCCCGGCTTCAAGGCCGGCTCGCACGAGCTGGTCGCGTCGCTCGCGAAGACGGCGACCGCGCAGGCGTCGCAGTCGGGTGCGGTGTCGTTCACCCTCACCAAGGGTGCTTCGACGATCGCGCTGGTCATGGCGTCGGCCGAGAGCACCTTCGGTGATCCGCTGAAGGGTGCCGTGGCGGTCGCCGGGGCCGACGAGGGCACGGTGACGGTCACCGCCGCCGGCACGCCCGTGACGGTCGCGCTCGACGCCCAGGGCACGGGACGCTTCGAGCTCCCGGCCACGCTGAAGGTCGGCTCGCACACGGTGAGCGCGGTCTTCGACGGCACCGACGAGGTCGAGGCGAGCGGCACGGCCACGGCCGACGTCACCGTCGTGAAGCGCGCGACGACGACGGTCACGAACGCGACGTCGTCGGTCAGGCGGAGCGCGACGTACCGGGTGCGCGCGACGGTCTCGCCGACCGTGGCGGGCGTCGCCCCGTCGGGCTCGGTGCGGGTGTATGTCAAGGCGCCCGGCGCCAAGTCGTTCACCTGGGCCAAGACGGTGCGGCTGTCCGGCGGCACGGTCGTGACCACGCTCAAGGCGCCGAGGACGAAGGGCACGCTGTCGGTCCGCACGGTCTACGTGGGCGACGGCTCCTTCACCGGAAGCACCAGCGCGACCAAGGGGGTGCGCATCCGCTGACGCGCTGAGCACGCCGACGGGCGTCCGGTCCACCACGGACCGGGCGCCCGTCGTCCGTCCGGCGGCTCCGCCGGACGGGACCGTCCACCCCCTGGCGCGGCGCGCCGCCCGAGACGCGACGACGCTAGGGTGGACCTCACCAACGACAGGGGAGCGCCACCCGCAGAGGGCGCTGAGAGTGCGGAACAGCCGCAGACCCTTGAACCTGCTCCGGTTAGCACCGGCGAAGGGAGTCACGATGAGTAGTTCTGCATCCACGCGTCCGTCCACCGACCTGGGGTCGTCGTTCCGGTACCGCACCGTCGACCTCGTCACGATCGCGACGCTCGCCGTCGCCCTCGGCGTCACCTTCTGGATCTGGGGGAAGGCCTACGGCGGCATCAGTGCCCTGGCGGTCTTCTCCTTCCCGCCGTCCGTCGGCGCGCTGGCCGGGCCCTGGCTCCTCGCCGGCGTCGTCGGGGGCCTGATCGTCCGCCGCCCGGGTGCGGCGCTCGTGACCGAGCTCGCCGCCGCCGCGGTGTCGGCGCTCGTCCCCGGCGGCACCGAGTGGGGTCTGGGCGTCCTCGCCTCGGGCCTGGTGCAGGGCCTGGGCGCCGAGCTCGTGCTCGCGCTGTTCCTGTACCGACGGTTCTCCCTCGGCGTCGCCGTCCTGGCCGGGGCTGGAGCCGGTGCCTTCGGCTCGGTCTACGAGTGGTTCGCCTACTGGGAGGGCGTGTTCTCCGGGACGGACCGCCTGATCCACCTCGGCCTCTTCGCCCTCTCCGGCGCGGTCGTCGCCGGTGCCGGAGGGTGGCTGCTGGTGCGCGCGCTGGCCCGCGCCGGGGTGCTCGACGCCTTCGGACCCGGTCGCGAGCTGCACGAGCGGACCGCGGTCTGAGCGACCTCCAGCCAGGTCAGGTCCGCGTCGAGGGCCTGACCTGGCGCCCGCTCGGGCGTCGCGAGCCGGTGGTCACCGGCCTCGACGTGCGCGTCGAGCCCGGGGAGCGGGTGATGCTCCTCGGTCCGAGCGGCGCGGGGAAGTCCACGCTGCTCCACGCGCTGGTCGGCGCCCTCGGCACCACGCTGTCGGGCGACCTTGGCGGCACGGTGCAGGTCGGTGGGGTCGTCGGCTTCGTGCCCCAGGCGCCCGGCGACGCGGTGGTGGCCGAGCGGATCGGTCGCGACGTCGCGTTCGGCCCGGAGAACCGCGCCCTGCCCCGCCCGGAGATCTGGAGCCGTGTCGACCGTGCGCTGGCCGACGTCGGGCTGACCTACGGCCGGGACCACCCGACGGCGGCGCTCTCCGGCGGTGAGCTGCAACGCCTGGCGCTCGCCGGCGCGCTGGCCGTCGCGCCCGACGTGCTGCTGCTCGACGAGCCGACGTCGATGCTCGACCCCGACCACGCCGCCTCCGTGCGCGAGGCGGTGCGCGCGACCGTCGGTGCCCGCGGCGCCACGCTGCTCGTCGTCGAGCACCGCATGGGTCCGTGGCTCGACCTCGTCGACCGGGTGCTGGTGCTCGGGCGCGACGGCACGCTGCTGGCCGACGTCGCTCCCGACGTGCTCGTGCGCGACCACGTCGAGGCCATGGGTCGGCTCGGGCTCTGGATGCCCGGCCTGCCCGCCCCCACGCCCCTGGAGGTCGACCCGCGTCTGGTGACCCCCGCGAACCCGGCGACCCCCGTCGTGGCCCAGGACCTCGTGGTCGACCTGACCAGTCGGTCGATGCGCGGCGTCACGCGGACCCGTGCGCTCGACGGCGTGCACGCCCGGCTGGACCCGGGTCGGCTCACGGCCGTCACCGGGCCGAGCGGTGCCGGCAAGTCGACGTTGCTCGCCGCCCTCGGCGGGCTCCTCGAGCCGACGTCGGGGCGGGTGTCCCCGTCGCGTCACCGGCTCCGTAGCCGCGAGCTCGCCGCGCAGGTCGGCTGGTCGTCCCAGGTCCCCGAGCACGGGTTCGTCGCCGCGACCGTGCGCGAGGAGGTCGCGCTGACCGCCGGGCGGACCGGTCGGACCGTCGACGTCGACGCCCTGCTCGACGTCGTCGGGCTGGGTGCGCTGGCCTCGACCCACCCCTTCCGGCTCTCCGGCGGCGAGCAGCGACGGGTCTCGATGCTGACGGCCGTCGCGCACCGGCCCGAGGTCGTGCTGCTCGACGAGCCGACCGTGGGCCAGGACCGCGACACCTGGGCGGCCGTGGTGGGGCTCGCGCTCGCCGCGGCGGGGGAGGGTGCCGTCGTCGCGACGGCCACCCACGACACCGACGTCGTCGACCTGGCGCCCGACCGGGTGGAGGTGGCCCGATGAGACGCACCCTGGCGCAGACGAACCCGCTGGCGCTGCTGTGGATCGGGCTGGCCGCGCTGCTCGGCTCCTTCGCCGTCCGCGACCTGCCCTCCGCCGTCGCCGCGGCCAGCGCCTGGGCGCTGGCGGGTCTGCTCGTCCTGCCGTCGTGGCGCTACCCGCTGGCCTGCCTCGCGCTGTGCGGCGTGTCGGCCGGGCTGGTGGCGTACTCCGCCTGGCGGCTCGGCAACCCCGACCACGCCCCGGTGGCGGCGCTGCGGATCCTGGTGCTCGCGTGGCCGGGGGCCGTGGTCGTCGCGTTCGTCGACCTCTCGGACCTCGGCGACGAGCTCGCGCAGCGGCTCCACCTGCCCGACCGGCCCGTGGCCGCCTTCGTCGCCTCGCTGCAGCGGGTGTCGGACTTCGGCGCGACCCTGCAGCAGGTGCTCCGCGCCCGCCGCGTGCGCGGCACGGGT
>NZ_JAMXRU010000061.1 GCF_024124745.1 Aeromicrobium sp. CnD17-E | reverse complement strand
TGCGCGACGGGGCCGACGTCGAGGCCCGCGACGCACGGCGCCGCACCCCGCTGCTGCTCGCCGCGGCGGCGGACCACGTCGAGGTGGCGGAGCTGCTGGTGCACGTCGGCGCCGACCCGGATGCGGTCGACGACCGGTCCGACACCCCGTGGCTGGTCACGGGGGTCACGGGCAGCGTCGCGATGGGACGTCTGCTGCTCGACGCGGGCGCCGACCTCACCCTGCGCAACCGCTTCGGCGGTCTCTCGCCGATCCCTGCGAGCGAGCGCGGGCACGTAGCGTACGTCCGCTGGGTGTCGACGACCGACGTCGACCTGGACCACGTGAACGACCTCGGGTGGACGGCGCTCCTCGAGGCCGTCGTGCTCGGCGACGGCGGCCCCCGCCACCGGGCCGTCGTCCAGGCACTGCTCGACGCCGGCGCCGACCCGACGATCCGCGACCGCCGGGGGCGTACTGCGCTCCAGCTCGCCGAGGCCCGCGGCCTGAGCGGGATGGCGGCGGTCCTGCGCCGAGGCTGACCCCTGTGTCCGCCCTCGTGACGGACGCTCAGTCGAGCGCGCCGACCAAGGTCTCCTGCACGTAGCCGAGCCAGTCGTAGACGTCGACCATCGTGCTCACGGCGGGGTCGTCGCTCTCGGACAGCGCGAGCTGGTCGTCCTCGGAGTCGATGCCGAGGCGGACGGCGATGGAGAGCCTGATGTCGGTCAGGCTGCGCAGCCACGCCTGCACGTCGGCCGGGTCGAGCTCGACCTCCACGACGGTGTCCATCTCCTCCTCGTGATCGAGGCCGCCAGCCTCGAGCGACGCGATGAGACGCTCGGCGTTCTCGACCTTGGCGCTCGTGAGCGACCGCTCCGTGAAGCGGCGGAACTCGGCCGACTCCTCCGCGTCGTCGCCGTAGGCGTCGGGAAGGAGCCGGCGCAGCACCGGGTCCTCCGGTGGCAGCGACGGGCCACCCATGCCGAGCTGGACGGCGAGCGGGTCGGGGTCGGACTCGCTGGCACCGTTGCGGTCGCGCAGCAGCTCGACCACCTGCCCGGCCAGGTTGGCCAGCACGTGCGCCTCGTCGGGCTCGAACACGGCCACGACCCCGCCGCGTCGGCGGCGCTTGAAGGGACGCATCAGACGGAGTCCGACTTCTGCAGCGTCGCCCACAGGCCGTACTCGTGCATGGCCTGCACGTGCCGCTCCATCTGCTCGCGGCTGCCGCTGGACACGACCGCCCGCCCCTCGTGGTGCACCGCCAGCATCAGCTCGGTCGCCTTCTCCTCGGTGTAGCCGAAGTACGTGCGGAACACGTACGACACGTAGGACATCAGGTTGACCGGGTCGTTCCAGACGATCGTGACCCACGGGTCCTGGAGCGCGAGGCCGAGCTCGGACGCAGGCTCGTCGAGCTCGATCGGGGCCGGGGTGGTCACGCGTCCCATTGTGTCCCAGGGTCGCCGCTGACCGAAACGCGCCCGCGTGGGGGTGCCGCGTCCGACGGCGGCCCTACGCTGGCGAGGTGACCACGGCACTCCTCACCGACCACTACGAGCTCACGATGCTGCAGGCGGCGCTCGCCGACGGCACCGCGCACCGGCACTCCGTGTTCGAGCTGTTCGCGCGCCGGCTGCCGACCGGCCGGCGCTACGGCGTCGTGGCGGGCACCGGGCGCCTGCTCGACGCCCTCGAGGACTTCCGCTTCGACCCCGGCACCGTCGCCTGGCTGCGCGAGCGGGGTGTGGTCGACGACACGACGTGCGACTGGCTCGCCGACTACCGGTTCACCGGCGACGTGTGGGGCTACCCCGAGGGCGAGCTCTACTTCCCCGCGTCGCCGGTCCTCGTCGTCGAGGGGACCTTCGCCGAGGCGGTGGTCCTGGAGACGCTGTTCCTCTCGGTGCTCAACCACGACTCCGCCATCGCGTCGGCCGCCGCGCGCATGGTCGGCGCGGCCGACGGACGACCCTGCATCGAGATGGGCTCGCGCCGTACCCACGAGCGCGCCGCCGTCGCCGCCGCACGCGCTGCCTACGTGGCCGGGTTCGCGACCACGTCCAACCTGGAGGCCGGGCGCACGCACGGCATCCCGACGGCGGGCACCAGCGCCCACTCGTTCACGCTGCTGCACGACACCGAGCGCGACGCGTTCACGGCGCAGGTGGCGTCGCTCGGGACCGGCACCACCCTGCTCGTCGACACCTACGACATCGAGGAGGCGGTCCGCACCGGGATCGACGTCGCCGGACCAGGGCTCGGCGCCGTCCGGATCGACTCCGGCGACCTCCCGTCGCTGGCCCGGCGCGTGCGCGAGCAGCTCGACGGGCTCGGCGCCACGGCGACGCGCATCGTCGTCACCAGCGACCTCGACGAGCACGCCATCGCCGGGCTCGCCGCCGCACCGGTCGACGGGTACGGCGTGGGCACGTCGCTCGTCACCGGGTCCGGCGCCCCCACGTCGGGGTTCGTCTACAAGCTCGTCGCGCGCGCCGACGCGGGCGACGCCCTCGTCCCGGTGGCCAAGAAGAGTGCCGACAAGGCCAGCGTCGGCGGCCGCAAGTGGGCCCTGCGACGACTCTCGGCCGAGGGCACGGCGCAGGCCGAGGTGGTCGGCATCGGCGCGCCGCCGCACGACGACGGCGACGACCGCTCGCTCCTCGTGCCGTTCGTCGAGGGCGGCACGCGGGTGCACCACGACACGCTCGACGACGCGCGCGCACGCCATGCCGCGGCCATCGCCGAGCTGCCCGCCGCCGCGCACAAGCTCTCCGCCGGCGAGCCCGTGCTCGAGACGGTCTTCGAGCGCTGAACCGACCCCACCCCCACCTGTCGGGAGGACCCATGACCACGACCCACGACCCGTCCACGGCACTCGTCGTCGTCGACGTGCAGAACGACTTCTGCGAGGGCGGCTCGCTCGCCGTCGCCGGTGGCGCCGACCTCGCCCACCGGGTCGCGACACTCCTGCAGTCCGGCGAGTACGCGACCGTGGTGGCCACCCGCGACCACCACGTCGACCCCGGACCGCACTTCTCGAGCACGCCCGACTACGTGGACTCGTGGCCGCCGCACTGCGTCGTCGGCACCCCCGGCGCCGAGCTGCACGAGCCGCTGCGCGACGACCAGTTCGACGCGGTCTTCCTCAAGGGCGAGTACGAGGCGGCGTACTCCGGCTTCGAGGGCGTGACCTCCGACGGGGTCCCGATGGCTGCGTGGCTGCACGAGCACGGCATCACGACGCTCGACGTCGTCGGCATCGCCACCGACCACTGCGTGCGGGCCACGGCGCTCGACGGCGCCCGCGAGGGCTTCACGGTGCGGGTGATCGAGGGGATGACCGCTGCGGTCGACCCGTCCGGGCTGCCCGCGCTGCGCGAGGAGCTGCGCGCGGCGCGGGTCGAGGTCAGGGAGCGCTGACCGCCGACGCCGTGGGCGTCTGCGTGGGCTGGTCCGGCGCCGGGGGCAGCACGAACAGCAGCGCCCCGAGGGCGATCACCGGGATCGAGGCGAGCAGGTCGCGACGGGTGAGCGTGTGCTTCATGGCGCCAGCGTGACCCCGGCAGCGCAACGGCACCGGTCGCCGACGTGAACGTCAGGTGACCGGTGCCGGACGAGCGGGCTAGAGCAGCTCCTTGGCCAGCAGCTCGAGCGTCTCCTCGCGGGCAGGAGAGCGTCGGGGGTCCGCTCCGCGTCGGGCCGAGCCCACCGGGTGCAGCATGACCTCGTCGACCTCGAAGTGCTCCGCGAGCTCCCGCACCTGCCGGGCGGCGGTCTGCGGGTCGCCCAGCACCGGCCGTGTCGTGCCCGCGTCGACCATGGCCTGCTGCTGCGGTGCGAGCACCGCCTCCTGCGCGTCCTCGACGAGGTCGATCGCGGTGAGCGGCTGACCGGTGCGCAGACGCGCCATGTTCTGCAGGTTCGGCAGCGCCATGGCCAGCGCCTCCTCGGTCGTCGGGGCCACCGACGCGTTGACCGTGAGGAACGTCGTCGGGCGGTCCAGCAGGTCCGACGGGCGGAAGTGGGAGCGGTAGTGGGCCAGCGCCTCCTCGGTGCCCTGTCCCGAGAAGTGGTGCGCGAACACGTACGGCAGACCCTTGGCCGCGGCGAGCTGCGCGGAGTACATCGACGAGCCCAGCAACCACAGCCGGGCTGCCGACGTCGCCGCCGGCGTCGCCTTCAGCACGTACTGCTGCTGCGGGATCGGCACCCGCACACCGCGACCGTCCATGAGGGCCACGACGTCGTCGAGGTACTGGGGGAAGTTCTCGACGTCGGTGTCGTCGCGGCCCGCAGCACCACGCAGCGCCCACGACGTGACCGGGTCGGAGCCGGGGGCGCGCCCGATGCCGAGGTCGATCCGGCCGGGGAACGCGGCCTCCAGGAGCGCGAACTGCTCGGCGACGGCGAGTGGCGCGTGGTTCGGGAGCATGACGCCGCCGGAGCCCAGCCGGATCCGCTCCGTCGCGCCCGCCAGCACGCCGATCAGCACCGGCGGGCTCGACGCCGCCACGGCAGGCATGTTGTGGTGCTCGGCGACCCAGTAGCGCTCGAAGCCCAGCCGGTCGGCGGTCTGGGCGAGCGAGACGGCGGCCGCGACGGCGTCCGCGGTCGACTGGTCGGTGCGGACGGGGACGAGGTCGAGGACGGACAGGCGCATACCGGGGTCAACAACGTCGGGCGGTGAACCCTTCCCCGGGCGCCCGCTGCCGGGGCTGCCCGGGCCGGCGGCGCCGGCCCGTCCGGGCCTCCCCCGGGACGGGGCCCGGACGGACCCCGACGAAGGGTGACGTCACTCCCTCAACCGTCCGGCGGGGTCGAAGGTCACGGTCCCGGCGCGGAGAACGCTAGGCGGTCGAGGTGGTCACGTCGTCGGCCCGGCTGCCCGAGGGGAAGGTGCCGAGCCGCTCGACCATGAACCCGCCCGGGTAGCTGCGGATGCGGTGCGAGCGCCGAGGGTCGTACGGACGCCGGCGCGGCGGGAGGAGCCGGACCACCCGGCTGCGGGCACGGATGGCGCGCCGCGCCGCCCGCTGCACCCAGCGCGGGGGCGCCGGGTAGTCGAACGCCCGGCGCAGGTGGTCGTCGAGCAGCGCGATCGCGAACGTGCGCATCGCGGGGCGCAGCGGTCGCGGGTAGAACGTCGTGAAGAGGTCGAGCGTGGCGTCGGCGACCGCGCGCGAGCCGGGGTCGAACGCGAAGTGCGCCGCCTCGTAGCGGTCCATGTGCCGCTCGAACCCGGCGTAGTCAACGGGGATCCCGCGGATCCCCATGAGCCGCCCGAGCCGCCGGTAGTACTCGACCGCGGCCCGCAGCTCGGTCTCGGTGAGCCGACGCCATCCCAGCTCCTCGATCCACCGCACCGGTGCCACCACGAAGGTGCACAGGACGTAGAGCATGTCGTCGTTGGAGATGTCGTAGCTGCCGTGCATCTGGTTCATGCGACGGATCGCGGCGCGACCGTCCGGGTTCTCCATGCCGTCGTCGAGCACGGTCTCGAGCACGATGACGGTGTCGTCGTGCCGCTTCTGCGTGCTGCCCGTGAACTCGTCGGTACGGTGCAGGAGGCTGCCGATCGACGGCACCGCGTAGGTGCGGAACAACGCGAAGCTGAGGGCCTGCTGCAGGTCCCACGGGAACTCGTGGTGCCCGGTGATGCGCGAGATCTCCTCGTAGTCGACGGTCGGGTCGAGGGTCTCGACGTGCCGCACCCAGTGGTCGCGGGGCAGGAGTCCGGGGATGCGCATCACGCGGTCACCTCCTGCGCCGCCTGGGCCCGCAGCTCCCGCTTGAGGATCTTGCCCGCGCCCGACATCGGCAACGCGTCGACGAGGGTGAACGACCGAGGCACCTTGTAGCCCGCGATCAGGCCGCGGGCGTGGGTCTGCAGCTCGTCGGGGTCCGGGGCCGTGCCCGGCGTCGCGACGACGTAGGCGTGCACCTTCTCGCCGTACCGCTCGTCGGGCAGCCCGATGACCGCCACCTGCGCCACGGACGGGTGCTTGCTGAGGGCGCTCTCGACCTCGGCCGAGTACACGTTCTCACCGCCCGTGACGATCATGTCCTTGATCCGGTCGACGACGTAGACGTACCCGTCCTCGTCGACGTAGCCGCCGTCGCCCGTGTGCATCCAGCCGCCACGCAGGGCCGCCCTCGTCTCCTCCGGCTTGTTCCAGTAGCCCTGCATGACGTGTCCCCCGCGCACGCAGATCTCCCCCACCGTGCCGGTCGGGACCGGCCGGTCGTCGGCGTCGAGGATCCGCACCTCCGCGTGCAGCGCGGCGCGACCGCCGGACGAGAGTCGACGACCCTCGTGCTCGTCGGGCAGCAGCAGGGTGGCGACCGGCGACAGCTCGGTCATGCCGTAGGCCTGCGTGAGACGCACGCCCGGCAGGGTGGCCAGCGTGCGCTCGAGGACGCCGGTGGAGATGACCGATCCGCCGTAGAGCAGGCGCTGCAGCGACGACAGGTCGTGGTCGCCGACGGCCGGGTGGTCGACGAGCATCTGGATCATCGTCGGCACCAGGAGCATGTCGGTGACGCCGTGCCGCTCGATCGCGTCGAGCACGGCAGCCGGCTCGAAGAACGGCACCGTCACGTGGGTGCCGCCCTGCAGCACCTGCGACGTCCACGCGGCGAGGTCGGCCAGGTGGAACATCGGTGCCGCGTGCAGCAGGACCGAGCCGCGGCGCACGAGCTCGCCGGAGGCCATCGCGCCCATGGCCGACGTGACGAGGTTGGCGTGCGAGAGCATGACACCCTTCGGGAAGCCGGTCGTGCCGCCTGTGTAGAAGATGCCGGCGAGGTCGTCGCCCGAGCGGCGCGCGTCGTCGACGGGCTCGTGGGCGGCGACGAGCTCCTCGTACGACAGCAGACCCTCGGGCAGCACACCGTCGCCGCAGTGGACGACCGCGACGAGCGACTCGACCTGCTCGGTGAGCGTCGGCACGAGGGGCGCGAAGGCGTCGTCGACGAGCAGCACGGTGGTGCCGGAGTCGCGCAGGGAGTAGACGACCTCGGCGGGGCTCCAGCGGATGTTGACGGGGTTGACGACCGCGCCGGCCCACGGCACCGCCAGCAGGTACTCGGCGTAGCGGTCGCTGTTCAGCGACAGGATCGCCACGCGGTCGCCCTCGCGGACCCCCAGGCCGTGCAGCGCGGCGGCGAGCCGGGCGACGCGGTCGGCGTGCTCGCGGAAGGTGCGGCGACGGTCGCCGCACACGGTGGCGACGGCGTCGGGGCTGGTCTGGACGGCACGGTGGAGGCCTTGGGTGAGCTGCACATCGACTCCTCGGAGGACGCGGGTGGCGTGCGCCAGGTCACTCTTGTTGGCGCACCGCCAACAATGGCACTCCGTGGTGGCGCCGTCAACGGTCGGGTGCGCGGTGGGGCTGCGCAGCGATGCGTGGTCGTGGCAGGCTTCGGCGGGTGACGACGAGCCCCGCCGGCCCCCGCTTCCAGCGCCTCGACGCGGACCGACGCCGCGCCGAGATCCTCGCGGCCGCCACCGCGGCGTTCGCGGCCCGCCCCTACCCCGCCGTCTCCCTCGCCGACGTCGCACAGGAGGCCGGCGTCGCGCGCGGCCTCATCAACCACTACTTCGGCACGAAGCGCGACCTCTACCTCGAGGTCGTGCGCGAGGCGTCGACCGTCCCGTCGGTCGCCGTCGAGGAGCTGCCGGACGGGACGCTCGAGGAGCGCATCGACGCCGCCGTGGCCTGGTACCTCGACGCGCTGCAGGAGTCGGGCACGACGTGGATCGCGGCCGCCGACCCGTTCGTGATGGGCCGCGACCCCGAGCTCGAGGCGATCCTGACGGAGGCCGAGAACATCACCGTCGACCGCGTGCTCGACGCCGTCCACCTCGGCGACGACGCGGCCCACCGCGACCTGCTGCGCGCCCTCGTGCGCACCTACGGGCACCTCGCCCGCTCCGCCGCCCGCGAGTGGCTCCTCCACGACGCCCTCACCCGCCCCCAGGTCCATACCCTCCTGCGCCGCACCCTCCTCGCGATCGTCGACGACGTGGTGCCGGAGGTCCTGGGGGGCTGAGGCTTGGCTCTCGACCTGCGGCTGCGCGGGTCGGGATTCTCGCTCGACCTGCGGCTGCGTCGGTGCGGCTTCTCGTCGACCTGCGCTCCGAAAAGGCCTCGACCGGGCGGTTGGCGACCGCGCTGGTCTGGGGTCTCGGGCTGCGAGTCGCGCTCGGGGTGGACGCAGGATTCTGCGTTCTCGCCCCCTGAGCGGTAGTTCTGCCACCGCATCGCCCTTGGCGGTGGATCTGCCACCCTTCTGAGCGCTCGAAGGGTGGTGGATCTACCGCTGAGGGGCCAGACGTGGCAGTGCTTCTCCCTTCTCGTGGACCGTGCCACGAGAAGGAAGAAGCATTGCCCACCCCACCCCCAAGGGCGCCCACAATTCTTCCTTCGCGCGCTGGAGGTCGAACGCTTCTGCGTTGACGACGGAATCCCGTAACAGACGCAGAAGGCTTGGCCCTCCGACGCACGAACGCAGAATCTTGCGTCCAACCCGAGCCACAGCCCGAGAACCCGAGCCACCTCGCCACCCAGCCGCCCGGTCGAGGCCCTTGCGGAGACCACCTCCAGCGCCAGCCGAGGCAGCGCAGCAGCACGACGAGACCCCCTGCGGCAGCGCACCAGCAAGCCCAGACCCCCTGCGGCAGCGCAGCACCAAGCCCAGACCTCCCGAGGCAGCGCACCAGCAGGGTCACGCCGACCGCAGCCCCGCAGGTCAGAGCACGTCGCGCAGGAACCTCGCCGTCACGTCGACGGCCTGGGTGGCGGCGGGGCTGACGCCGGGGAGGCTCACGAAGCCGTGGAGGGCGTCGGGAAACTCCTGCAGGACGACGTGGACGCCCTGCTCGCCGAGGGTCTCGGCGTAGCGGCGGCCGTTGTCGGAGAGCGGGTCGTGGCCGGCGACGAGGACGAGGGTCGACGGCAGCCCGGCGTGCGACTCGGCGCGGATGGGCGAGGCGCGCCAGTCGAGGGTGCCGTGCTGGTCGCGCAGGTAGAGGCGGACGAAGGCGCGCATGTTCGCCGACGACAGCACGGGCGCGTCGGCGAACTCGTCCTCGCTCGGCCACCGGTCGTACATCTCGACGCCCGGGTAGATGAGCACCTCCGCCTTCAGCGCGGGCGCCCCGGCGTCCCGCGCGAGCAGCGCCGTCGTCGCGGCCAGCCCGCCGCCGGCGCTGTCGCCCATGACGGCCACCCGGTCGGGGTCGACGTCGAGCTCCTCCGCGTGCTCGACGACCCACTGCAGCGCCGCCCACGCGTCGTCGACGGCCGCCGGGAACGGGTCCTCGGGCGCGAGACGGTAGTCGAAGGAGAGGACCACGGCGCCGGTCCGGGCGGCGACCCGGCTCGCGAACCAGGCCGACTGCTCCGGGTTGCCCTGCACCCAGCCGCCGCCGTGCAGGTTCAGCACGACCGGCGGCGCCGACCCGGGGCTCGCGGCGCCGGTCGGGCGGTGCTGCAGGAAGCGCCGTGCCCGGCCGTCGACCTGCACGTGGTTCTCGGTGGTGCGCACCGACGGGTCGGCCGTGCCGAACAGCCAGCGTCCGACGGCGCTGCGCTGCAGCCCGAGCCGTTCGCGCCGTGCCTTGTGGAGGTCGTCGACCTCCTCGATGGGCGTGGAGCCGAGACGGACGAGCACGCCGAACACACGGGTCCTGAGAGGAAGCGCCATGCCCTCACGCTAGTGCCGCTCAGCCCGACGCGCGCAGGGCCCATCGTCGGAGCAGGTCGATCCGGCGCTGCAGCTGCTCGACGGTGGCCTGCGCCGCGGCGGGCCCTCCGGTCTCGGTGCGCAGCTGCGCGTGGGTGACGCCGTGCGGCTGCCCCGTGCGGTGGTGCCAGGCACCGACGAGGCCGTTGAGCTCGCGGCGCAGCTCGCTGCGACGCTCGTGCGCGACGTCCTCCGCGGTCCGGGTGGCGGCGCGAGGAGCTGCCGCCGACGCCTTCGACCGCTTGGCGCGCAGCAGCTCGGCCACCTGGTCGGCCTCGAGCAGGCCGGGGATGCCGAGGAAGTCGAGGTCGTCGTCGTCGAGGGAGTCCGAGATCTGCGCGGCGTACTCGCCGCCGTCGAAGAGCACGCGGTCGAAGTCGGCCTCGCTGCCGAGCGCCTGGTAGGTGCCCTGCTC
The DNA here is from genome assembly GCF_024124745.1 of Aeromicrobium sp. CnD17-E. Lineage (GTDB taxonomy): Bacteria > Actinomycetota > Actinomycetes > Propionibacteriales > Nocardioidaceae > Aeromicrobium. The sequence continues at coordinate 9,532 of NZ_JAMXRU010000061.1, read as the reverse complement.
GAGCTCGGCCGACGCCGACTCCCCCGCCTGCGCCCGGGCCAGCATCTCGGCCTCCGCGGCGAACAGGTCGTCCTCATCCTTCACCGGCCGGCCGACGACGTGGTCGCGCTCGACCTCGAGGTCGGCGGCGAGCGCCAGCAGACCGGCGACGCTGGGCAGGAACACCGACGCGGTCTCGCCCCGACGCCGGGCGCGCACGAAGCGGCCCACGGCCTGCGCGAAGAACAGCGGCGTGGCGATCGTGGTGGCGTACACGCCGACGGCGAGCCGCGGCACGTCGACCCCCTCGCTCACCATCCGCACGGCGACCATCCACGGCGACATCGACGCGGAGAACTCGGCGATGCGTCCGCTCGCGCCGGCCTCGTCGGAGAGCACGACGGTGGGCCGCTCCCCCGTCAGGTCGGTGAGCAGGCGCGCGTAGGCACGGGCGGAGTCCTGGTCGGAGGCGATGACGAGACCGCCCGCGTCGGGGATGTCGCGCCGGACCTCCAGGAGCCGTCGGTGCGCGGCCCGCAGCACGGTCGGCATCCACGCCCCCTCCGGGTCGAGGGCGGTCCGCAGGGCCTGGGCGGTGGCGTCCTTGGTGAGCGGCTCGCCGAGCCGGGCAGCCACCTCGTCGCCGGCGCGGGTGCGCCAGTGCATCTGTCCGGAGTAGGCCATGAACAGCACGGGCCGCACGACGCCGTCGCGCAGCGCCCGCCCGTAGTTGTAGGAGTAGTCGGCGACGCTCTGCTTGGTGCCGTCGCGCTGCGGCTCGTAGGTGACGAACGGGATGGGGCTGTCGTCGGAGCGGAACGGGGTGCCGGTGAGCGAGAGCCGACGCACCGCGCCCTCGCAGGCCTCCTGGACGGCGTCGCCCCACGACAACGAGTCGCCGGCGTGGTGCACCTCGTCGAGGATCACCAGCGTCTTGCGGGCGTCGATCCGTACGCGGTGCCCGTTCGGGTTCACCGACAGGCCGGCATAGGTGACGCAGTAGCCGTCGAAGCCCGGGGCCAGCGCGCCCGAGAGCGCCGGCTCGAGCCGGATGCCGAGGCCCGACGCGGCGAGCGCCCACTGCGTCTTCAGGTGGTCGGTCGGGGTGACGACGACGATGCGCTCGACCACACCGCGGTGCATCAGGTCGGCCGCGATCGTCAGGGCGAACGTGGTCTTGCCGGCGCCGGGCGTCGCGACGGTGAGGAAGTCGCGCGGCTCCCTGCGCGAGTACAGCTCGAACGCGTCGCGTTGCCAGGCCCGGAGGCGCTGGCTAGGCATCCGAGCCGGAGCCGCCCTCGTCGCCGGGCTGCATGCCCTCCCAGATCTCCTTGCACTCCGGGCAGACCGGGAAGCGCTGCGGGTCACGGCTGGGCGTCCACACCTTGCCGCAGAGCGCGACACAAGGGGTGCCCATGACCATCGCCTCGGTCAGCGTGTCCTTCGGGACGTAGTGGCTGAAGCGCTCGTGGTCACCGTCCTCGAGCCGCTCGTCCCCGCGCAGGTCGGTGCGCTCGTCCTGGACCGTCTGGGTGCCGCTGCCGAAGAATCCCACGTCGCTCATCGTAACGTCTGCGAGCCACCGGTCGAGCGCCCCCGGACCCGGGTCGTGGACGTGCGGCTCAGTTGAGGCCGGGATCCTCGGGATAGGTGGAGAGCAGGCGGACGTCGTCGTCCTGGCGCAGCAGCACGTCGCGCCACAGCCGCTCGGGCACGGGCGACAGTAGGTCGTCGTCACGCGCCTCGACGACGAGCCACGCGCCCTCCTCCAGCTCACCCTCGAGCTGCTCGGGACCCCACCCGGCGTACCCCGCGAACACGCGCAGGCCCCGCAGCGCGCCGCCCTGCGGCGGTGGCCCGTCGAGGTCGACGAGGCCGAAGGAGCCGGTCATCGCCCGCCAGCCGGGCACGGGCACGGCCGAGGGACCGAGCACCCCGACCGCGAGCGCGGCGTCGGTGGCGACCGGCCCGCCCTGGAAGAGGCAGTCGGGCGCCCCGACCACGGCGGCCCAGGCCGGCAGGACGTCCTCGACGTCGGCCTCCAGCGGATGGTTGAGGACCACGCCGAGCGCGCCGTCCTCGTCGTGGTCGAGCAGCAGGACGACGCTGCGCGCGAACGGGCCGGCAGCGATCTCCGGGGTGGCGACGAGGAGTCGACCGGCGAGCGTCTCCATGCCCCCTATGATGCCCGCATGTCAGTGACGGAGGGGCCATCCGGGCCGGACGACGCCGACGGGGACGTCGAGTTCACCGTCGACGAGCTCGCCGCGCGGGCGAACATGACCGTCCGGAACGTCCGCGCCTACGCGGCGCGAGGACTGATCGAGCCGCCTCGACTCGAGGGCCGCACCGGCTACTACCACCGAGGGCACCTGCAACGGCTGCAGCTCGTGCGCGACCTGCTCGACCGTGGGTACACGCTGGCGGCCGTCGAGAAGGCGGTGTTGTCGAGCCCGGCGTCGGCGACCGCCCCGGCGCTGGACCTGCTGCACCTGCTCGACGAGCCCTGGAACGACGTCGAGCCCGAGCTGATGAGCCGCGACGCGCTGGCCGCGCTCGCGAACGTCGGCCGCGACGACGGCCTCATCGAGGCCCTGGTCGAGTTCGGGCTGGCGGCCTGGGTCGAGGACGACCACGAGTCGGTGCTGCTGGTGCAGCCGGCGATCGTCCGCAACGGTGCCGCCGCCGTCGCCCTCGGTCTGCCCCCGAAGGACATCATCGAGCTGTTCCCGCTGCTGCAGCGCAACCTGCGCGAGATCGCGGACTCCTTCGTCGAAAACGCCGTGAAGGCGATCGCCCAGCCGTTCCTGAACCGCGGGCTACCGCCCGAGGAGGCGCCGGAGGTCCTGGGGGCGGTCGAGAAGCTCCTGCCCGTGGCGAGCCAGGTCACGTACGCGATGTTCCGCAAGGAGCTGGCCGCGGCGATCGACGCCGAGATCGGCCAGCAGCTGGCCGAGGTGGGCCTGCGCGGTCGCAGCGCTCCCGCAGACGCCGACGGCTGACCCGCACGCCCGGCACGAAGGGGATCACCCCGCCCGCGCCGGGAGGGAGGGAGAAGGCGCGGACGGGGTGACGTCAGGGGGACCGCTCAGGCGGCGAGGGCGTTGCGCAGCCGGGCGATGAAGGCGCTCGCCCGACCCTCGCCGTCACGCGACGGGAGGGTGTCGACGGGTGCGTGGACGGCGCGGTCGCGGGCCTCGGCCACGATCCGCTCGCCCTGGCCGAGCAGGTCGGGGTGCCAGCTGGAGACCCCGGCGGAGACGGCCAGCAGGGCCTGCTCCTTGGCGAAGGCCTTCGCGAGCTCGGGGCGGTCGCGGTGGGCGTCGAGCAGCGCCCGTGCGCCGGGCATGGCGGCAGCGGCCGCGACCCAGGCCTCGACGGCGACCGTCGCCGGGGCGTCGCCCTCGAGCACGGTGCGGTCGAGCTGGCCGCTGAGCCGCTGGTACCAGGCCATCTGGACGTCGAAGAGGAGGGAGAGCTCGTCGCCGAACGCCTCGCGGGCGCCGGGGGTGGCATCGAGCAGCTGGTCGGCGGTGTCCTCGCGGCGGCGGTCGGCCAGCTGCAGGACCCCGCGGAGGGCGGACTTGCGACGGTTGTAGGCATCCCAGGTCATGGAGGTGCTCCTTTCGGGGGACCGTCGTTCGAGGGAACATACCCTCGGTACGTACTTCGAGTATGTTGTGTCTGCGCAGGTCAGGCAACCTGGCGTGCTGTGAGGCTCACCACCACGCGTGCGTAGGATGGGCGCCATGACCAGTCCCGCGAAGGTGCAGAAGAAGGTGCTCCGCGCCGCCCGCAGCACGACCCGCCGGACGGGCTACTCCTCGAGCACCAAGCGCGCCCTGCTGGAGAACGCGACCCAGCTGTTCGCCGCGCACGGCTACGCGGGCACGTCGCTCGACGAGGTCGTCGCGGCCGCCCGCGTCACGAAGGGTGCGCTCTACCACCACTTCCCGAGCAAGCTCGCGCTGTTCGAGAGCGTCTTCGACCGGCTGCAGGAGAAGGCCACGCGCGAGATCGAGAAGCGGATCGACACCGCCGACGACCCGTGGGAGCGCGCCCAGATCGGCCTCGAGGGCTTCCTCGAGGTGTGCCGGGAGCCGCAGTTCCGCCGCATCTGCCTGCAGGAGGGCCCGGTCGCGCTCGGGCACGAGCGCTGGGCCGTCGCCGAGCGCGCCGCCTCCTACGGCATCGTCAAGCGCACGGTCGACGCGCTGCTCGACGACCTCGGCGGGGCGAACGAGCTGAGCGAGGCCTACGCCGCCATCTTCTTCGGCGCCATCCGCTCGAGCTCGGAGTACGTCGCCGACGCCGACGACGCGGAGCAGGCGTCGGCCGAGGTGCTCGCCTCGATCAGCGGCATCCTCGCGGGCATGCGGCTGCTGCCGTCGCTCACCGACCCGCACGCCGAGGCCTGACCCCTCCCGGTCGACCTCTCCCGGTCAGCCCCTCCCGATCAACGCAGGGAGACCGCGCCCGCTCCCTGCGGGACGAGCTCGATCCACGTCTTGCCGGGGTCGATGGTGAGCGGCGCGCCGTCCTTCGTCGTGAACGAGAGGGTCGAGCGGTTCACCTTCTTGCGCCAGGTGGTCTCCACCGCGCCATCCGCGGTGAGGACCACGGCACGACCGGAGCCCTTCATCCGCGTCTCGGGCACCGGGTTGCCCGCCGGGTCGGTGTAGCCCGCGTCGCCGACCTTGGCGAACATCACGACGAGGGTGTCGGCGCGGAACTCGCGGGAGGCGTGGCCGTTCGTGCGCACCCAGTGGCCCTTCGAGAGCTTCCACTGCGTCGTGGAGGAGCCCGAGAAGCGCACGGAGGCCCGGGTGACCCGGCGTGGCTTCGTCCCGGCCGACGGTGAGGCCGAGGGGGAGGCGGACGGCGACGCCTCGGTGCCGCCGGCGGGCGTCCAGTCGAGGTAGGGGCCCGGGATGTCGCTGGGCTTGGCCCGCTTGAGCCGCTGCAGGTCCACGAGCCGGTTGTAGGGGCGCACCTTGGCGGGGTCGCTGCTGAACCCCGGCGCGCCCTCGTCCTCGGAGAACACCTTGAGACCGGCCTTCTTGACCAGGCCGTAGGTGCCGGACGCGCCGCCCGAGGCGACGATCTGCCCGCCGACCGGCGAGGCGATGCCGATGTCGGTCGCGCGCATCGACCGCACGTGGCCGACCTTGCGCGGCAGGTTCGAGTAGTACAACGCCGCGAGGCGGGTCAGGCCGCCCTCGACGAGCTCCTCGACGACGAGGTCGGCCTGGTCGAGCCCGACCTGCGGCGCGCCCGCGTCAGTGTTCTCGATCTTGACGAGGAACACCGGGTTCTTCGGCCGACCGTCGCGCAGGACCTCGCCGGTGAGCGGTGACGTCTCGACGATGGTCCCGCCGGCACCCTTCGACGGCTCGGGAGCCGCCTTCGTGTCCTGGCCCGAGGAGCACCCCGAGAGCACGAGCCCGAGGGCCAGGACCGGGGCGACGACGGGGGCCAGGACGGCGAGGCGGTGCTTCGTCATGACCTCCACCCTGCCTGACGAGCGGCGCCCGACGTCGGACCCTGCGCCGGACGACGCGCAGGTGTCGGCACCGGCTGACACGATGGGGCCGTGCCCGAACCCACGCCCTCCGACGACCGCGCCGACGCGCCGTCGAGCCGGCTGGTCGACGACCCGCTGAGCACGGTCGCGCCGGCCACGCGGGAGTGGTTCGAGGGCGCGTTCAGCGCACCCACCCCCGCGCAGGCCGAGGCCTGGGCCGCGATCGCGGAGCGCCGTCACGTGCTCGTGGTGGCGCCCACCGGCTCGGGCAAGACCCTCGCAGCCTTCCTGTCCGCGATCGACCGGCTGCTGCACGAGCCGACGCCGGAGAAGGAGCGCCGCACCCGCGTCCTCTACATCTCCCCGCTCAAGGCGCTCGCGGTCGACGTCGAGCGCAACCTGCGGTCGCCGCTGGTCGGCATCACGCAGGTGGCGGCGCGCCGCGGCGACACGTTCTCCGACGTCCGGGTCGGCGTGCGCTCGGGCGACACGTCGGCTCGCGACCGGCGGGCGCTCGTCACCAGCCCGCCCGACATCCTCATCACCACCCCCGAGTCGCTGTTCCTCATGCTCACGTCGGCGGCCCGCGACACGCTGCGTGGTGTCGACACCGTCATCGTCGACGAGATCCACGCGGTCGCGGGCACCAAGCGCGGCGCGCACCTGGCGCTGTCGATGGAACGTCTCGACGACCTGCTCGACGAGCCGGCGCGACGCGTCGGGCTGAGCGCCACGGTCAGCCCGCACGACGAGGTGGCCCGCTTCCTGGGCGGGCGCGCCCCCGTCCACGTCGTGGCTCCCCCGTCGCCGTCGCGCCTCGAGCTCGACGTCGTGGTTCCCCTGGACGACATGACCGAGCTGTCCCGGCCGCCGTCGGCGCGCGGTGCGCAGGAGGCCGAGGTCGTGCGCGACGAGGGGTCGGCCGCGCGGTCCATCAGCGACCCGCTCGCCGACGACAACGGCGGCAGCATCTGGCCGTTCATCGAGCACGACGTCGTCGAGCGGATCCTCCAGGTGCGCTCCACGATCGTCTTCTGCAACTCCCGCGGGCAGGCGGAGCGACTCACCGCGCACCTGAACGAGCAGTGGGCCGACCGCGAGGCCCGCGCGGAGCCGGAGACGACGAGCACCCTGCCGCCGAGCCGGGTGTCCGGCGTGAGCGGCACGGCGTCGGGGCGCGGCGACGCGCAGGAGGTCGGTGCCCTCGCCCGTGCCCACCACGGGTCGGTCAGCAAGGAGCAGCGGGCGCTCATCGAGGACGACCTCAAGTCGGGCCGGCTGCGCTGCGTCGTCGCCACCTCGAGCCTCGAGCTCGGCATCGACATGGGCGCCGTCGACCTCGTGGTGCAGATGTCGACGCCCCCGTCGGTCGCGAGCGGGCTGCAGCGGGTCGGTCGCGCCGGCCACCAGGTCGGCGAGGTCTCGCGCGGTCTCGTCTACCCGACCACGCGCCACGACCTCGTGGGCGCCGCGGTCACGGCCGAGCGGATGCGCGCCGGCGCCATCGAGCGGCTCGCGGTACCGGCGAACCCGCTCGACGTCCTGGCCCAGCAGACCGTCGCGGCCTGCGCCCTGGAGCCGGTCGAGGTCGAGGCCTGGTTCGACGTGGTCCGACGGTCCGCGCCGTTCGCTGCCCTCCCCCGCTCTGCGTACGAGGCCACGCTCGACCTCCTGGCCGGGCGGTACCCGTCCGACCGGTTCGCCGAGCTGCGACCTCGGCTCGTCTGGGACCGCGACGCAGGCACCATCGTGGGGCGGCCGGGCGCGCAACGGCTCGCCGTCACGAGCGGCGGCACCATCCCCGACCGCGGGCTGTTCGCCGTGGTGCTGGCCGACGGCGTCGACGAGGGACCGTCCAAGCGGGTCGGCGAGCTCGACGAGGAGATGGTCTACGAGTCCCGTGTCGGCGACGTGTTCGCGCTCGGGGCCACCAGCTGGCGCATCCAGGAGATCACCCACGACCGCGTGATCGTGACCCCGGCGTTCGGCGAGCCCGCCCGGCTGCCGTTCTGGCGCGGCGACGCCGCAGGCCGCCCGGCCGAGCTGGGCGAGGCGATCGGCGCGTTCCTGCGTCGGGTCACGGAGGGCCACGCCCCCGAGCACCTCGACGAGCGGGCCCGGTTCAACCTCATGGCCTTCCTCGACGAGCAGCGCGAGGCCATGAGCACGCTGCCGACCGACCGCACGCTGGTCGTCGAGCGCTTCCACGACGAGCTCGGCGACTGGCGGGTCGTGCTGCACTCCCCCTACGGCCGTCGCGTGCACGCGCCGTGGGCGCTGGTCGTCGCGGCGCGCGTGCTGGAGCGGTACGGCGTCGACGGCTCGGTCGTGGCCACCGACGACGGCATCGTCGCGCGCATCCCCGACACCTCGTCGCCCTGGGCCGCCGACGACCCCGACCCGGAGGCCGCCGGCGTGCCGGGTGCCGACCTGTTCACGCTCGACGTCGACGACCTCGAGCGCGTCGTCACGGCCGAGGTCGGCGGCTCTGCGCTCTTCGCGTCGCGCTTCCGCGAGTGCGCGGCGCGCGCCCTGCTGCTCCCCCGCCGCAACCCCGGCGCCCGGGCCCCGCTGTGGCAGCAGCGTCAGCGCGCGGCCCAGCTGCTCGACGTCGCGCGCGAGCACGCCGACTTCCCGATCCTGCTCGAGACGGCGCGCGAGTGCCTGCAGGACGTGTACGACCTCCCCGCTCTCACCACGCTCGCCGAGCGGGTGGCGCAGCAGGACGTGCGCATCGTCGAGGTCGAGACGTCGACGGCCTCGCCGTTCGCCCGCACGCTGCTGTTCGGCTACGTGGCCACCTTCCTCTACGAGGGCGACACGCCGCTCGCCGAGCGGCGCGCGGCCGCGCTGTCGCTCGACCCGACGCTGCTCTCGGAGCTGCTGGGCCGCGCCGAGCTGCGCGAGCTGCTCGACCCGGAGGTGCTGGAGCGCACCGAGGCCGAGCTGCAGCGACTCGCCGAGGACCGTCGTCTGCGCGGTGTCGAGGGCGCCGCCGACCTGCTGCGGCTGCTGGGTCCGCTCACCACCAACGAGGTCGACGCGCGCCTCGTCGACGACGCCGTGCCGGCCCTCAAGGAGCTGCAGGACGCCCGTCGTGTCGTGGAGCTGCCGGTGGCCGGCGAGCCGCGCTGGGTGGTCGTCGAGGATGCGGGCCGGCTGCGTGACGCGCTCGGGGTCGTGGTGCCGCTCGGCGTCCCGGACGCGCTCCTGCAGCCGGTGGCCGATCCGTTGGGCGACCTCCTCTCGCGCTACGCCCGCACCCACGGCCCGTTCACGGCCGACGAGGCGGCGGCGCGGTTCGGTCTCGGCCGTGCCGTGGTGCTCGACGTGCTGCGTCGGCTCACCCGCGACGACCGGCTCGTCGAGGGCGAGTTCCGCCCGGGTGCTGCGGGCACCGAGCACGTCGACACCGACGTGCTGCGCCGGCTGCGCAGCCGCTCCCTCGCGGCCGCGCGACAGCAGATCGAGCCCGTCGAGCCGCGCACCTTCGCCCGGTTCCTGCCCTCCTGGCAGGAGGTCGGCGGGTCGCTGCGCGGCCTCGACGGCGTGCTCGCCGTGGTCGACCAGCTCGCCGGCGTGCCGCTTCCCGCGTCGGCGTGGGAGTCGCTGGTGCTGCCGTCGAGGGTCCGTGACTACAGCCCGGCCCAGCTCGACGAGCTGCTCGGCGCGGGCGAGGTCGTGTGGACCGGGGCGGGCACGCTCGCCGGCAGCGACGGCTGGGTGCAGCTGCACCCGGCCGACCTCGTGCTGCCCGCCCGGCGCGATCCGGTCGAGCCCGACGAGCTCGGCCTGCGCGTGCTGTCGCTCCTCGAGGACGGTGGTGCGTACCTCTTCCGCCAGCTCACCCAGGGTCTGACCACCGACGACGGCAAGCCGGTCTCCGACGACGCGGTCGTGGAGGCGCTGTGGCAGCTGGTCTGGTCGGGTCGGGTGGCCGGCGACTCCTACGCCCCGGTCCGCGCCCGGCTGGGTGGCCGCGGCGCGCACCGCTCACGCGGCGGCTCCACGCCACGCGCGCGGCTGCAC
>NZ_JAMXRU010000060.1 GCF_024124745.1 Aeromicrobium sp. CnD17-E | reverse complement strand
ACGTGCCCGACCTGAGTCGCCTGGGCGAGCGGGTGCAGGTAGGCCGCGCCCGCCGCGTCCGCGCACGCGAGTGCGGCGAGACGAGCCACCTCGTCGGGTGCTTCCCGCGCGGCCCGATGCGCGGCGAAGGCGGTCGTGCGCTGGCGGTTCGAGCGCGCGGCACCGTTGGCGAAGGCCCGTGCGGCCTCGAGCGCCTCTCGCGGCCTCGCGTCGTCGACGACGCTGGACTCGTACGCGGGCAGGAGCTCCGCGGCGCAGTCAGCGGCGAAGCGCGCCACGGCACGCAGCTCCTCGAGGGTGAGGTCGAGGTCGGGCGGCGTGGTCATGCCCTCATGGTGCCGGGCGGAGCGCGCGCGGTCCACGGACTCGCACGCAGGGTTGAACTCCGTTGATTCTGCGAAGAGAGCCATGGTGACTGGCCATGTGCGCATCGTTCGTCTCGACCTTCTTCGGTTCACGCGGTTGGAGCAACAAGGGCCGAACATGGTGAACGGACGTTCGCCCGGCCAGCGCGGTAGAGGCGGAGAGGGGCAGGGGTGCAGCGCAACCCGACTCCGCTTCCCGCGTCAACTGACGGGCGCCAGAGTCCGAACTGCTGCCAGGGTGCCGTCTTTGCTAACGAGATCCAGTCGTTCGTTCTCACTCGAGCCCGTCGCAGTGATGAGCTCTGACGAAACGTGTTCGAAGTCCAAGGAAGTGTGCTCCGTCTGCACGGTGAATCCTGGTGGAAGGAGAATGGCTGTGCGGTCCTGTTCACCTCGTCCCGCGTTGGAAACTAGCTCGACGCCAGAAGCGAGGTAGTCGGCGACAGGGACCGCCGCCGATGCGACGTACGAGCCGAAGTCGGCAACAAGGTGCTGCTGTCCCGCGTCGTCACCGTACGTCCAGTAGGTCGCTTCCGGAGTCTTCCCGACCATCCGCAGGGCTTGACCTCCGAGTGTGATCACCGAGCCGAGCTCGGCTCCGGGATCGGTACTCTTCGCGTCGCCTGCCATCGCTGACGGTTCGGAGCTCGACCGCATGCCACCGCTGGGCACCCCCGTCAAGCGGACGCCAGTCTCGAGCTTGCCGGGGTCGGTCGGGTCGACGTCAAAGACCCAACGAGCTTTCGTCGCCTTGGTTGTCAGATAGCCCAGGTCGATCTGCGCAGAGATTCGGCCCGTCGAAGAAGCGCTCCCGATCCAGACGGTCATGCGGAATGCGTTGCCCGTCGCCTTGACCGACCCAGCCACTCCCGTTCGAGAGAACTGGCGTGCGCAGCTCGTCTCGTAGAGCATCCGGTTGTTCTGCGCCTTGCCCTGGAACCACGTGTAGGTCGCGGCTGTCGAAGGCGCTTCTGTCGCAACGACCAAAAGTGAAGACACGGCGAGAAAGATCAGGAGCAGTACTGAACGGTTGGTACGCGCCGATGACTTCACGTTGCTCTCCTTCTGGGCACGTCTGTGGCTACGCCAGCGCGGACAGCATGGTGCAGGTCGTGATCGCGGAGGCAGGTCGATCCTCGAATTGCGGAGGATTCCCTGGTGACGTCAGTAGTCCGCTCGCCCGGAGCCGATCCCGTCAGGCCTCGTCTAGCGTGCAACGAGCGCCGACGATCGCCGCTGTGCATGCCAGTCTCGCCGCGCAATCGCTCACGTGGTGCGCGGGCGGTGGGTCGTCGCCCCGCAATGCCCCTCTCGAGGGGCCTGAATATGGTCCCTGCCGTGCCTCAGGCAGCGAAGATGACGATGAGGGTGATCACGGCAATGGCGCAGATGAGGGACACCACCGCGATCCACGGCGAACCGCTGCTCGCCGGACCGTGTGGCGTCCTCATCGCTCCTAGATCAGCGTTCTGATTCACTCCGAATCCGCTGCCCGTGTATCCGTCGGCGGAGTTGCTGCGCCGCAGACGCTCGTACTCGTCGTCTGAGTCTGCGTCCACCTCGACCCCCTTCTCCGTGACCCTCGATCACGCAACGTCTTCCGATGATCCCCATGGCGAGAGTGAGGAACCTGCGACGGGGAGCGATGTGTTCTCCGCGCCTCATGCTGTCCTCTCGCTCAGTGTGCCCGAGGAGGGTCGAGGACTGAAGGGGGCGACTACCGCCGGTGGGGGCGGACAGCTGCATCGAGATGCATCGGCGCGGCATCGCGCGTGCTCAGGCCTCGCAGCGGCCGAGACGGTCTGCCTCAGGCATCGACCACGTGCGGATATCCGCGATCGGCGCGACGACGGGTTCCTACGAACGCGTCGCGGTCGGGGGAAGGCGACCGTACTTCATCATGCCGGTCGGTGGACACGGGGTCCACGGATAAACAAGCAGGCTTGACTGTTTGTTACGTCCGGTGCGATGCTGCCGAGGTGACCGTCCGCATCGGCAACTGCTCCGGCTACTACGGCGACCGGCCCACCGCGTTCCGGGAGATGCTGGAGGGCGGCGAGCTCGACTACCTCACCGGTGACTACCTGGCCGAGCTGACGATGCTCATCCTCGGCAAGGACCGCATGAAGGACCCCGAGGCCGGCTTCGCGAAGACCTTCCTGCGACAGCTGCAGGACGGACTCGCGCTGGCGCGGGAGAAGGGCGTCAAGGTCGTCGCGAACGCCGGCGGCCTCAACCCGGCCGGCCTCGCCGCCCGCATCCGCGACCTGGCGCAGGAGCAGGGGATCGACGTGCGGGTGGCGCACGTCGAGGGCGACGACCTCCTGCCGCGGGCTGCCGAGCTCGGCCTGAGCGACGTCGGCGGAGGCAGCCTGCTCACCGCCAACGCCTACCTCGGGGCGTTCGGCATCGCGGCAGCACTCGACGCCGGCGCCGACGTCGTCGTCACCGGTCGCGTCACCGACGCCTCGGTCGTCATGGGCCCGGCCATCCACGCGCACGGCTGGGGCCGTGACGACCTCGACGCGCTCGCCGGCGCCCTCGTCGCCGGGCACGTGATCGAGTGCGGCACGCAGGCCACCGGCGGCAACTTCAGCGGCTTCCGCGACCTCGACACCTGGCGTCCGCTCGGCTTCCCCGTCGCGGAGGTCGACGCCGACGGCAGCAGCGTCATCACCAAGCACGCGAGCACCGGCACGACGGAGACCGGCGGGGCCGTCACCGTCGACACCGTCACCGCCCAGCTGCTCTACGAGGTGCAGGGTCCGGCCTACCTCAACCCCGACGTCGTCGCGCACCTCGACACCGTCGCCCTGACGCAGGAGGGCCCCGACCGGGTCCGGATCAGCGGCGTCCGCGGCACGCCGCCGCCCGCCACCACGAAGGTCTGCCTCAACCTGCTCGGCGGGTTCCGCAACGGCGTCGACCTGCTCCTCACCGGCCTCGACATCGAGGCGAAGGCCGCGTGGGTGCGTCGGGAGGTGGAGGCGGCGCTCCAGGACGACCCGCCGGACGAGCTCGTGTGGACCCTCGACCGCACCGACGTCTACGACCCGCCCACGCAGGCCGCGGCCACGTCGTACCTGCGGTGCGCCGCCAAGAGCAGCCGGCCCGAGCCCGTCGGCCGAACGTTCAGCGACGCGTTCGTCAACGTCGCGCTCGCGTCCTACCCGGGCTTCACGCTCACCGCGCCGCCAGGGCGCGGGACGCCGTACGGCGTGTACCGCCCGGCGTACGTCGCGCAGTCGGAGGTCCCGCACGTCGTCGTGCACGCCGACGGCCGGCGTGAGGACGTGGACCCACCCGCCACGACCGCCGAGGTCGCCGTGGAGCCGGCTGACGTGACCGCCGCGCCCGACCTCGGCGACAGCCAGCCCCGGCCGCTCGGCGAGCTCGTGCACGCACGCTCCGGCGACAAGGGCGGCGACGCCAACGTCGGGCTGTGGATCCCCGCCGACCACCCACGCCGCGCCGATGCCGTCGCGTGGCTCGTCGGCGTCGTGAACGCCGGCTGGGTGCAGGGGATGCTGCCCGAGGCCGCCGACCTCGACGTCGACGTGCACCCACTGCCGAACCTCGGCGGCGTCAACGTCGTCGTCCGCGGCCTCCTGGGGGAGGGCGTGTCGTCGTCGACCCGCCTCGACCCGCAGGCCAAGGCGGTCGGCGAGTGGCTGCGCGCCCGCGTGACCGCGGTGCCCACCCGACTCCTGGAAGGCCGACGTCCGTGACCACCACCGACCTCTTCGAGACCCCCGAGCGGCAGGCACTGCGCTCCGCGGTCGAGCAGTTCACCACCCGCGAGATCGCGCCCCACCTCCCGCAGTGGGAGGACGACGGCGAGCTCCCGCGCGAGCTGCACGCGGCCACCGCCAAGGCCGGCTTCCTCGCCGTCGGCTACCCCGAGGAGGTCGGCGGTGCCGGCGGTGACGCGGTCGACGCGTGCGTCGTCACCGAGGCGATGCTCGCGGCCGGCGGCTCCACCGGCCTGCAGGCCAGCCTGTTCACGCACTCGATCGCGCTCCCGCACATCATCGACGCGGGCGACACCCGCCTCGTTGACGCCTACGTCCGCCCGACGCTGGCCGGCGACACGATCGGCTCGCTCGGCGTCACCGAGCCGTCCGGGGGGTCTGACGTCGCGAACATCCGCACCCGCGCCGTGCGCGACGGCGACCACTACGTCGTCAACGGCGCGAAGACGTTCATCACCTCCGGCGTGCGTGCCGACTTCGTCACGACCGCCGTCCGCACCGGCGGTGAGGGCCACGCCGGCATCTCGTTGCTCGTCATCGACAAGGACTCGCCCGGGTTCACCGTGAGCCGGAGCCTGCGCAAGATGGGCTGGCACTGCTCCGACACCGCCGAGCTCGCCTTCGACGACGTCCGCGTGCCCGTGGAGAACCTCGTCGGCGAGGAGAACGGCGGCTTCTACCTCGTCATGCAGCAGTTCGTCGGCGAGCGACTCGGGCTCGCCGTACAGGCGTACGGCACCGCGCAGCGTGCGCTCGACCTCGCCGTCGCCTACGCGCGCGAGCGCGACACGTTCGGCAAACCGCTCATCGCCCGGCAGGTCATCCGCCACAAGCTCGTCGAGATGCACGCCCGCACGTCGGCCGCACGGGCGCTGACCCGCCAGGCGCTGGTGCGCTCGCTCGAGACGCCGAAGACCGACCCGTCGCTCATCCTCGACGCCGTCACCGCCAAGAACGTCGCCGTCGCCGCCGTCGAGCACGTGGTGCACGAGGCCGTGCAGGTCTTCGGCGGCATGGGCTACATGCGCGAGTCCGAGATCGACCGCCACTACCGCGACGCCCGCATCCTCGGCATCGGCGGCGGCGCTACCGAGGTCATGAAGGACCTGTCCGCGAAGCTGCTGGGCTACTGAGAGGCATGCCGTGAAGACCACCATCGACCCGACGTCGGCCACCTACGCCGAGAACCGCGCGCAGATGCTCGAACGCGTCGACGACCTCGCCGAGCAGCACGCGAAGGCGCTCGCCGGAGGTGGGGAGAAGTACGTCGCGCGGCACCACGGGCGCGGCAAGCTGACGGCCCGCGAGCGCATCGAGCTGCTCCTCGACCCCGACACCCCGTTCCTCGAGCTGGGGGCGCTGGCCGGGTGGGGCACCGACTTCACCGTCGGCGGCTCGCTCGTCACCGGCATCGGCGTCGTCGAGGGCGTCGAGTGCATGATCGTCGCCAACGACCCCACGGTGAAGGGCGGCTCCTCGAACCCGGTCACCGTCAAGAAGGGCTTCCGCGCCGCGCAGGTGGCCGAGGAGAACGGCCTCCCGACCATCAACCTCGTCGAGTCCGGCGGCGCCGACCTGCCCACGCAGAAGGACATCTTCATCCCCGGTGGCGCGAGCTTCCGCAACATCACCCGCGCCAGCGAGGACCGACGTCCGACCGTCGCGCTCGTGTTCGGCAACTCCACCGCCGGCGGCGCGTACATCCCCGGCATGAGCGACTACGTGATCATGGTCGACGGCGGCGCCAAGGTCTTCCTCGGCGGACCGCCGCTCGTGAAGATGGCCACGGGCGAGGAGTCCGACGACGAGTCCCTCGGCGGCGCGTCGATGCACGCGAAGACGTCGGGCCTGGCCGACTACCTCGCCGCCGACGAGCACGACGCCATCCGGCTCGGCCGCCAGGTGGTGCGCCGGCTCAACTGGCGCAAGAAGGGCCCCGAGCCGGTGGCCGACTACGCCGACCCCGTCCTCGACGGCGAGGACCTGCTGGGCATCGTCCCCACCGACCTGAAGATCCCCTTCGACCCGCGCGAGGTCATCGCCCGGCTCGTCGACGGCAGCGAGTTCGACGAGTTCAAGCCGCTCTACGGCTCGAGCCTCGTCACCGGCTACGCGCAGCTGCACGGCTACCCGATCGGCATCCTCGCGAACGCGCAAGGGGTGCTGTTCAGCGCCGAGGCGCAGAAGGCCGCGCAGTTCATCCAGCTGGCCAACCAGACCGACACGCCCCTGCTGTTCCTGCACAACACGACCGGCTACATGGTCGGTGCGGAGTATGAGCAGGGCGGCATCATCAAGCACGGCGCCCAGATGATCAACGCCGTCTCCAACTCCAAGGTCCCGCACCTGTCGGTCGTCATGGGCGCCTCCTACGGCGCTGGGCACTACGGCATGAGCGGACGCGCCTACGACCCGCGCTTCATGTTCAGCTGGGTCGGTGCGAAGTCGGCCGTGATGGGCCCCGCGCAGCTCGCGGGCGTCATGGAGATCGTCGCCCGCCAGTCGGCGGAGTCGAAGGGACAGCCGTTCGACGCCGAGGGCTTCCAGGGGGTCAAGGACTACGTCGAGCAGCAGATCGAGGAGCAGTCGCTCGCCTACTTCACGTCGGGCATGGGCTACGACGACGGCGTCATCGACCCCCGCGACACCCGCGCGATCCTCGGCATCTGCCTGTCGGCCATCCACACCGCCCCCGTCGAGGGCGCCCGCGGCTACGGGGTGTTCCGCCTGTGACGCGCGCACGCCGCTGGTCGAGTGCCTCCACGAGCGCCAGCGAGGGGAGGCGTATCGAGACCACCCCGAGCCGACGCTGGGACTCGCTCCACGCTGATCCGTTGCCGAGTGGTCTCGATACGTCACGACCAGCTCGCTGGCGCTCGCCGTCGTGCCTACTCGACCAGCGGAACCGTGTCGCTGGTCGAGTAGCGCGGAGCCGCTGGGGGCACCTCCCGCTTGCGGGGGCCGAAGGAGCGTGCTCCGGGCGTATCGAGACCACCCTGGCCGGATCAGCGCTCCTGCTGACGATCGAAAGGACCTCCTCATGATCCGCACCGTCCTGGTGGCGAACCGGGGGGAGATCGCGCGGCGGGTGTTCCGCACCTGCCGCGACCTCGGCATCCGCACCGTCGCAGTGCACTCCGACGCCGACGCCTCCGCACCGTTCGTGGCCGAGGCCGACGTCGCCGTCCGGCTCGAGGGGAACGCGCCCGGCGAGACCTATCTGCGCGCCGACCTCGTCGTCGACGCCGCCCGTCGCGCCGGCGCCGACGCTATCCACCCGGGGTACGGCTTCCTGTCCGAGAACGCCGACTTCGCGCGCGCCGTCGCAGCCGCCGGACTGACCTGGATCGGCCCGACGCCGGAGTCGATCGACGCTATGGGCAGCAAGATCCGCGCCAAGGAGCTGATGGCCGAGGCCGGGGTTCCGATCCTCAGCGTCGACCCCGCGACGGCTCGGCCCGACGACTTCCCGCTGCTGGTGAAGGCGTCGGCGGGCGGAGGCGGCCGCGGCATGCGCGTGGTCGAGCGTGCCGAGGACCTCGCGGGCGAGCTCACCGCGGCCGGGGCGGAGGCGGCCTCGGCGTTCGGCGACGACACCGTGTTCGTCGAGCCCTACCTGCCGACCGCCCGCCACGTCGAGGTGCAGGTGCTGGCCGACACCCATGGCACCACCTGGATCCTCGGTGACCGCGACTGCTCCCTCCAGCGACGTCACCAGAAGGTCGTCGAGGAGGCGCCCGCGCCGAACCTGAGCGACCCCGTGCGCCGCACCCTGCACGACGCGGCGCGAAACGCCGCCGAGGCGGTCGGGTACGTCGGTGCCGGCACGGTCGAGTTCCTCGTGGCCGACGGCCACGCCGACGACGGCCGCGTCTACTTCCTGGAGATGAACACCCGCCTGCAGGTGGAGCACCCCGTGACGGAGGAGGTGTTCGGCGTCGACCTCGTCGCGCTGCAGCTCTCCGTCGCCGAGGGCCACCCGTTGCCCGCCGAGCAGCCCGCCGGACCGACCGGCCACGCCGTCGAGGTGCGCCTCTACGCCGAGGACCCGGCCGACGACTACGCGCCGCAGACCGGCATCCTGCGCACCTTCGAGGTACCCGAGGGCCCGGGCCTGCGGACCGACTCCGCGGTGGAGTCCGGCTCGGTCGTCACGCACTTCTACGACGCGATGATCGCGAAGGTCGTCGCGCACGGCGCCGACCGCGCCCAGGCGGTGCGCCGGCTCGACGACGCGCTGCGTCGCACGCGCGTGCACGGTCTGACGACCAACCTCGGGCTGCTGCGCGGGGCCCTGACCGACGAGGAGTTCGCCGCCGGGCGCGTGCACACCGCGCTGCTCGGGGAGCGGATCGAGGCCTGGACCCGTCCGCTCCTCGACGACGACGCCTTGCAGCGCTCGGCCCTCGCGGCCGCGCTCGCGCAGGCGCGCACCGCGTCGACGACGTCGCCGGTCCTCTCCCGCATCCCGACCGCGTTCCGCAACGTGCCCAGCCAGCCGCGCACCCGCCGGCTGCGCCTCGGCGACGACGAGCTCGTCGTCGAGTACCGGGCCGAGGGCGGCAGGCTGGTCAGCGACCTCGCCGACGTCGTCTCCGTCGAGCCCGACCGGGTGGTGCTCGCCGTCGACGGGGTCACGGAGGCCTACCGCGTCGCGGTCGGCGAGGAGACGGTCGACGTCGACGGCCCCGCCGGGTCGCTGTCGTTCGACGTCGTCCCCACGTTCGTCGACCCCGCCGACGTGTTGGCCGAGGGCTCGCTCCTCGCGCCGATGCCGGCGAGCGTCGTGAAGGTCGGCGTGGAGGCCGGTCAGCAGGTCGAGAAGGGCGACGTGGTCGTCGTCCTGGAGGCCATGAAGATGCAGCACACCATCACCGCGCCGACCGACGGCGTGGTCGCGGAGCTCGCCGTGACGGCGGGCCAGCAGGTCGAGTCCGGGGCCGTCCTGGCCGTCATCGAAGGGGATCCAGCATGAGCCAGTTCACCGAGTCCGAGGAGCGGCGCGAGCTCCGCAAGGCCGTCGCGTCGCTCGGCGCGAAGTACGGCGAGAAGTACTTCCACGAGGCTGCCGCCGAGGGACGCAAGACCACCGAGCTCTGGGCGGAGGCGGGACGTCTGGGCTACCTCGGCGTGTCGATCCCCGAGGAGTTCGGGGGCGGGGGCGGCGACATCGGTGACCTCGCGGCCGTGTGCGAGGAGCTGGCGACGGCCGGCTGCCCGCTGCTGCTCATGGTGGTGAGCCCGGCGATCGTCGGCACCACCATCGCGCAGTACGGCACGCAGGAGCAGAAGGAGCGCTGGCTGCCCGGCCTGGCCGACGGCACCGCCACGTACGCCTTCTCGATCACCGAGCCCGACGCCGGCTCCAACTCCCACAACATCGTCACGCACGCCGAGAAGGCCGAGGACGGCAGCTGGGTGCTGAACGGCACGAAGACCTACATCTCCGGCGTCGACGAGGCGAGCCACCTGCTCGTCGTCGCGCGGTACTCCGACGCTCGGACCGGCAAGCTGAAGCCGGCCCTGTTCATGGTGCCCACCGACGCCGACGGGTTCACGAAGCAGCAGATCGAGATGGGCGTGGTGAGCCCGGAGAAGCAGTTCACGCTGTTCTTCGACGACGTGCGCGTGCCCGCCGACGCGCTCGTCGGCCAGGAGGACGCCGGCCTCGAGCAGCTGTTCGCGGGCCTCAACCCCGAGCGCATCATGGCCGCGTCGATGGCCACGGGCACGGCTCGCTGGGCGATCCGCAAGGCCGTCGCCTACGCCAAGGAGCGCGAGGTGTGGGGCAAGCCGATCGGCGCCCACCAGGCCATCAGCCACCCCCTCGCCCGGCTGCACATCGACGTCGAGATGGCCCGCCTGCTCACCCAGAAGGCCGCCGCGCTCTACGCCGCCGGCGACCTCATGGGCGCCGGCGAGGCGGCCAACATGGCCAAGGTCGCGGCCGGCGAGGCGGCGGCGAAGGCCGTCGACCAGGCCATCCAGACGCACGGCGGCAACGGCCTGGCGCTGGAGTACGGTCTCGTCCAGGCCGTCGCCTCCTCCCGGCTCAGCAACATCGCGCCGGTGTCGAAGGAGATGGCACTCAACTTCGTCGCTCAGTTCTCGCTGGGGCTGCCGAAGTCCTACTGAGCGCAGATTCCCAGGTCGACCTGGGAATCTGCCGCGGGGCACGATTTTCTGACGTTTGCACGGAAAGCACTCCGTGCTTCGCTGGGATTCCCAGGTCGACCTGGGAATCTCGGGCGCCGACGAGAGCTGAGGAGCTGGTCATGGCAGAGCTGGTGCACCTGGACGTCGCCGACGGGGTCGCGACGGTGACGCTCGACAGCGAGCACAACCGCAACGCGCTGAGCCGTCAGCTGGTGACGGAGCTGGCCGACCGGCTCGCGCAGGCCGACGCCGACGCGGACGTCCGCGCGGTGCTGGTGCGGTCGGCGCACCGGGTGTTCTGCTCCGGTGCCGACCTGTCGGAGGCCGCGAGCGGGGGCATGGAGGAGGGGGCGCGGGCGATCGTGGCGCTCCAGCGCCAGATCGCGACCGCCGGCACGCCCGTGGTGGTCGAGCTCGCCGGGCCGGTGCGGGCGGGCGGGCTCGGCATCGTCGGGGCCGCCGACGTGGTCGTCGCTGCCGAGTCGGTGACGTTCGCGCTCACGGAGGTGCGGCTGGCCCTGGCGCCGGCGGTCATCTCCCTCACGCTGCTCGAACGCTTCACCGACCGGGCCGCGGCCGAGCTGTTCCTCACCGGCCGTCAGTTCGACGCCCGCGAGGCGCAGGCGGCCGGCCTCGTCACCCGCGCCGTCCCCGACGCCGACCTCGCCAACGCGGTGGCCGCCGTGCTCGCCGGCCTCGTGCAGGGCTACCCGCAGGGCCTACGGGAGACGAAGCGACTGCTCAACCACGACCTCGTGGCCCGCATCGACGCGCTCGGCGACGACGTCGCCGCCCAGTCGGCCCGCCTGTTCGGCAGCGACGAGGCACGCGAGGCGATGACGGCGTTCCTGCAGCGCAAGCGCTGACCGACGCTGTCGGCGAGCTCAGAGGAAGAAGACGCGAAGAGTCCTTCCGCAGGCCTCGGCAGACCCTCGGCGCGGTCGTAGCGTCGAGAGCATGAAGACGTTCTCCCTCGTCGTCGCCGGGGCGCTGCTCCTGCTGACGGCCGGTTGCTCCTCGCACGACGTCACGGACCCGTCCGCCGGGTCCGCGCGCCCCTCCTCGTCCTCCGCCAGCGGGCCGGCCACCACGGGGTCGTCCGCGTCCGCGACGCCGACCCCGACCTCCTCCCCGTCCGCGTCGTCGGCCCCCACCTGCACCACCGCCGACCTGCGCGTGAGCGTCCGCCCCGACCCGAACGGCGCTGCCGCCGGCAGCACGTTCGACGACGTGCTGCTGCGCAACACGGGCGCCACGACCTGCCTGATGACCGGGTGGCCCGGGGTCTCCTTCGTCACGGGCTCGCAGGGGCGGCAGGTGGGTGCGCCCGCCGCGCGTCAGGGCACGCCGGCTGTCGTGTCCCTCGCGCCCGGTGCGAGCGCGGAGGCCCTGCTGCAGGTGGCCGAGGCCGGGAACTTCGCTCCCTGCACGACGACGTCGGTGCGCGGTCTGCGGGTCTACCCCCCCAACCAGCGCGACGCGGTGTTCGTCCCGCTGCCCACGAAGGCCTGTGCGCAGACGTCGGCGCAGCAGCTCACCGTGCGGCCCGTGGTGCGGCGCGGCTGACGGCGCTCAGACGTCGCGCAGCAGCGTGTCGAGACCGCCCGCCACGAACTGCACGAGCCAGCCGTGCCGCGTCGCGAGGTCGGGTGCGCCCGGCGTCCCCTCGGTCAGGTACTCGAACCGGCCGGGACCGGCGAAGAGCTGCAGGCTCGAGGAGACCAGCAGCAGGTAGGCGTCGAGCACGGCCTCCGGGCGGGCGTCGGGGTAGAGGTCCTGGAGCCGACCGACGAACGTCGCCGCGATCGCGTTGTACTCCTCGGCCACGAGCACCTGCTCCGGCAGGGCCGAGACCGACAGCTGCGCCACGAATCGGAAGTAGTCCGCCCACCCGGGCCGGCCGGCCTGCTCGAGCATCGGCTCGGTGAACGCGCGGAGCACGTCCTCCAGCGACGTCGCCCCGACGAGCCGGGCCCGACGCTCGGCGTTCAGCGGCTCCACCCGGCGCAGCAGCACTGCACGGAACAGCTCGCGCTTGCCGCCGAAGACCTCGCTGACGGTGGCGGTGCGGACGCCGGCGTCGCGGGTGATCTCGCGGACCCCGACACCGGCGTAGCCGGCGCGGGCGAACGAACGCTCGGCGACGTCGAGCAGCACCTCGCGCAGCTCCGCCCGCGGCCGGCGACGCGAGGCGGGCGGGGCGTCGGCCGACGTGCGGGTCATGCCGGGAGCACGCGGTGCGCGACGCGCCCCACCCCGTCGAGGACGAGCTCGAGCTCGTCCCCGGGGCCGATCCAGCGTCCTGTCTCCATGCCGCTGCCGCCGGGCAGCGTGCCGGTGGCGAACAGCTCGCCCGGCAGGAGCCGCTCGCTGCGCGACGCGTGTGCGAGCACCTCGCCGAGGCTCCACCGCATCCCGGCCGTCGAGACCTCCGAGACGACCTCGCCGTTGACGACCACGCGCCCGTGCAGCGCGTCGACGTGGGGCAGGACCTCGTCGGCGGTCACGAGCACGTCCGACATCGAGCTGGCGAAGTGCTTGGACTTCTGCGGCCCGAACCCGCTGGCCATCTCCCGACGCTGGACGTCACGTGCGCTCAGGTCGTTGACCACGACGAAGCCGCCGATCGCGGCCGTCGCCTCCTCCGGCGTCGCGTCGAGCAGCGGGCGGGCGAGCACGAAGCCCAGCTCGAGCTCGTAGTCGAGCGCGCTCGAGTACGACGGTGGCCGGACGTCGGTGCCGCTGGGCACGAAGGTCAGGTGGTTGCCCAGGTAGTAGATGGGCTGCTCCTGCAGCAACGCGTGGGGACGGAAGGCCGGGAACGGCCGACGGGTCAGGAGCTCCACGGTGCGGGCGGCGCGGTACTGGGCCGGGTGGAAGCGCCTCACGAGCCCGCGCGAGGCGTCGATCGTGTGCTGATCGAAGAGCATGAAGTCGCGGAACGAGAGCGGCTGGAACGGCAGGAGCGAGCCGGAGCCGTCCGGTGCTGGGTCGTCCCACGCGCGCCCCAGGACGTCCCAGGGCGTGAGGCTGGCGTCGGCCGGCTCCCACTCGCCGTCGGCGCGACGCTGCGTGCGGACCTGTCCGTCCACCCGGACCCGTCGGACCTGCACGGTCACCACCACCTTCCGGAACACCTGTTCCGCAGACGGTACCCCAGCGGCTACAGTGCCGACCAGTCGTCACAGGAGCAGCCATGTCGTCCTCCGGATCCGCCTCGTTCGTCCGCCGTCTGCTCGTGAGCACGTGCGCCGCGACCCGCACCACGGGTCTCGCGGCGCGGTTCACGGGGGCGGCTCCGTTCCTGCCGGCCCTCTTCGTGCTGCGCTACAGCAACATGGGCGGGCTCGACCCCGCTGTCGTCGCGACCCAGCTCGCACGGTGCCGGTCGTTCGGTGACCGCGGGTGGACGACGTACTGGCACGACCTCGCCGCCGAGCAGCTGACGGTCGCGGAGTCGGCGCTGGGCCGCGTCGCGGGGACCGACCTGTCCGGTCGGCTCGTCACTGCAGCCACGTCGGGCGAGGTGGTCCTGCCCGACGCGGTGCTCGAGGCGCTCGCCGACGCCGCGGTGCTGATGGCCGACCACGGTCCGCAGCCGACGGCGGAGGAGGTGTCGCGGGTGGTCGGGACCGGCCGGCCCGTGGTGCTCGACGCGTTCACCGCCCTCGACGCCTGGGTCAAGGCCCTCACCCTCGAGCAGGTGGCGGCGTTCCCGGGCCACACGCCGGGCCGGATGCGCGCGTACTGGCGGAGCCGTCGTCTCTTCGACGCACTGGTGCCGGTGGTGACGCCGCACCTCGGTGTCGACGTCCGGCCGGTCGACGTGCCGGTGGACGGCGACGTCGTGCGCGGCTACCTCGTCACCCCGAGCGACGGAGGGCCGCGGCCCGTCGTGCTCGTGACCAACGGGCTCGAGGGGACGGTGCAGGAGCTGCTCGTGCCGCTGCTGCGCTACCGGCACAGCGGGCTCGCCACGTTCGTCATGGAGATGCCGGGCAGCTACGCGTACGGACAGCCCATGTCGCCGGCCTCGGAGGACGTCTACCGCGCGGTCGTCGACCACCTCGTCCGCGACCCGCGGGTGGACGGTTCACGGCTCGGGCTCGTCGGCGTCAGCTTCGGGGGCTACTGGGCGGCGCGGCTCGCGGCGGCGGAGCCGCGACTCACCTGCGCGGTCGCCTGCGGCGCGCCGACCCACCGCACGTTCCTGCCCGCCAACGCGATCGGGCTGCCGCAGGTGATCCTCGAGGCGCTCAAGGCCGTGACCGGCTCGCGAGCCCTGCTCACCATGAGCCACCGGCTCCGGACGCTGTCCCTGCGCCGTCGCTACCGCGACGTCCGCGTGCCGCTGCTGGTCGTCAACGGCGACCACGACACCCTGCTGAGCACGCAGGACTCGGTCGACCTCGCCGGGCAGGCGCCTGGCGCGAGCCTCCTGCTCTACCCGGACGACGACCACTGCGCGATGGGCCACTACCGCGACTGGCTCGACGCGTCCCAGGAGTGGCTCGTGCGTCACCTGGCCCCGACGGCCGGCGCCTGAGGGTGCCCGCCCGGACGCCACGCGGCACGGATCACCGCCGGGGCGGGCCCGGCCGTCAGGCGCGGTTCAGCCTGCGGTCATCCGCGATCGAGAGGAGCACGACCTTCGTGTCGTCCGTGAGCCCGCGCCAGCGATGGACGGTCTGCGCCGTGATGTAGAGGGTGTCGCCGGGGCCGAGCTCCGCCGTCTCGGGGGGTTCGCCGAGCGTGGCGACGACGGCGCCGCTGACCACGTACATGATCTCGTCGTGCCGGTGGGTGAACGGGCGGTCGTTGGTCACCTGTCCGGAGAGCTCGAGCGCACGCAGCGCCCGTCGACCGTGCACCAGTCGGCGGGCTCGTGCCGTCGCGCCGGAGGGCTCGTCGCTCAGGGGCAGGGCAAGGGTGGGGTCGTCAGCGCGGGTGATGACGACGTCGTCCTCGCCGGCCTCCGCGAGCAGGTCGGCCGCGGTGGTCGAGAGCACCTCGGCGATCACCTGCAGCGAACGCAGGCTCGTGTTGGTGCGCCCGTTCTCCAGCTGGCTCAGGAACGACGGGGACAACCCGGTCCGGTCGGCCACCGCGGCCAACGTCAACGACCGCTCGGTGCGACGGGCACGGATCACGCCGCCGAGCTGCGTCGAGCTGACCGACCCGCTCTGTGGTCTGGGCATCGTTCCCTCTCGTCTCCGTGAGGCCCTGACGGTCCCGTCAGGGTCGCTGTCCACCGGTCGAGACCGGTCGGTCGAGTCGATCGAGTGTGGCAAACATTCACCATCACTAAATATTCAGTAACGCGGTCGTCACACCCGTCCGGTGGTCTGGACGCGTCACTCCACCCGATCCTAGGAGCCCCCATGGAGCAGAACACCCTTAAGCGCCGCGGCGTCGGACTGATCGATCGCGATCCTGATCGGGCGGCTGCTGGGTACACCCTGTACGCGCCGCTGAGCAGCGACGGCACGGTGCACCTGGTCGACGAGTCCGGTGTCGAGGTCCATCGGTGGGACCTGCCGTACCGCGCGGGTCGCCACGCCCGGCTGCTGCCCGACGGGAGCCTCGCCTACAACGGCAGCCTGGTCGGTGGGGGTGCCGCTCCCGCCCTGTTCGACATGTGGAGGAAGTACAGCGGCGGGTCGATGGCCCGCTACGACCGCGACGGGTCGCTGCTGTCGGAGGTCGTCGACCCCCTCCAGCACCACGACGCGCACCACCTCGACGACGGACGCATCCTCTACACCGCCGTCGAGCCGCTGACAGGGGAGAGCGCGCGAGCGATCCAGGGAGGTCACGCCAACACGGAGGCGACGGGCCCGGACGGTGAGCCGACCGTGTACGGCGACACCATCGTCGAGGTCGGCCCGGACGGTGAGGTGCTGTGGCGCTGGCGCGCCCTCGAGCACCTCGATGCCGCCGCCTTCCCGCTGCAACCCCACTACTGGCGCGAGCACTGGCCGGTGATCAACAGTGTCCACCCGCTCGGGGACGACAGCATCGTCGCGAGCCTGCGCAGCGTGTCGGCCGTGATCGTGATCGATCGGGCGACCGGGGCGGTGCGCGTCGTGGCCGGTCCCGACACCGTCGCCCAGCAGCACCACGTGACGCCGTTGGAGAACGGGAACCTCCTGGTCTTCGACAACGGCACCTTCCGGCACGGGGAGTCGGTGACCTTCAGCCGCGTGATCGAGATCGACCCCGCCGACGGCTCGATCGCCTGGGAGTACACCGACAGTCCGCGCGAGGCGTTCTTCACCCCCTTCATGGGGGGAGCGCAGCGCCTGCCGAACGGCAACACCTTCATCACCGAGGCTGCCTTCGGACGCCTCTTCGAGGTGACCGAGGACGGCGACGTCGTCTGGGAGTTCGTCGTGCCGCAATTCTCCCGGTACCCGGACGTGGCGACCCGCGCCGTGTTCCAGGCCGAGGGCAACGCCCTCTTCCGCGCCTACCGGTACTCACCGGACCAGGTCCACGCCTGGGGCCTGGCATGAGCGGCCCGTCCGGCGCCACCGTCGACGACGGCCGCTCCGCCGTCGACGAGCGGCTCGGCTGGCGCCTGACCTCCTCGATGGCCGTCCAGCACGTGGTGGTGATGATCGCCGGTCCGATCGCGACGGTCTTCCTCATCGGCGCGACGTTGGACCTCCCGGCCCCGACGATCCGCGCCCTGCTCTGCGCGACGCTGCTCGCCTGCGGGCTCGGGACGATCCTGCAGTCGATGGGATGGGCCGGGCTCGGAGCGCGGCTGCCCTTCGTGATGCTGCCCGGCGGCGCCGCCGTGGTGCTGTTCCTGCAGATCGCCACGGCGTCGGACCCCAGGACCGCCACCGGAGCAGTCCTGATGGCGGCGGTGCTCGCCCTCGCCGTGGCACCCCTCGCGGGACGGCTGGTCCACGTCGTCCCGCCCGTGGTCATCGCGACGATGATCGTGGTGATCGGCATCAACCTGATGAAGGTCGCCGGCGGCCTGGTCGCCGGTGGCGCCGACGTCCAGCCCGAGGCGTCGTCGATCGGGCTGGCGGGAGTCACCATCGCCGCCACGGTCCTCCTCCAACGACTGCTCCCCGCAGGGCTGCGTCGAGGAGCCGTCCTGCTGGGCATGGCCGTGGGATCCGCGGTGGCGGCCGCGAAGGGGCACGTGACCGTCCGGGCCGAGTCCGGCCTGCTCCAGCTCCCCCAGGTCCTCCCCTTCGGGACGCCGCGCTTCGACCTCCTCGCAGCCGTGCCGCTGCTGATCTTCGCGCTCGCGTCCATGGCTGAGGCGGCCGGTCAGACGACCCTCAACGCTCAGGTCGTGGGCGCCGAGATCGACACGGGCCGCACCGTGACACGCGTCATCCGCGCGGACGCGCTGACGTCGCTGTTCGCCGGGACGTTCGGTGGGCAGACCATGATCACCAGCGGCGAGAACATCGGCATCGTGCGCGCGACGCGCGTGCGCAGCAGGTACGTCACCGCGGCGGCCGGGGTCCTGCTCGTGGCGGCTGCGTTCGTGGCTCCGCTGGGCACCCTCGTCGCCTCGATCCCCGGGCCCGTGATCGGGGGGACGGCGGCCTACGTCTTCGCCATGGTCGTCGTGACCGGGCTGCGGATGTTCGTACCGCTGGACATGGACGACGACAGCACCTTCGTCACCGCCGTGGCCGGTCTCACCGCGGGCCTGCTGCCCATCCTCGCGCCCAGCCTCTACGCGGCCTTCCCGCAGGGCGCCAGGCTCGTGCTCTCGAGCGGCGTCACGATGTCCGCCCTCGTGGGTGTCGCGGTGTCGGCCCTCTTCCTCGTCCGGCGGACGAGGGCGCTGTCGCCGGAGGAGTAGGGCGGTGGTGCTCAGAGGATGCTGGCGACGGCGAACGCGGCCGAGACGACCACGACCGCCGCGATGAGCACCCAGACCGAGGCCCCGCTCGGCAGCTCGCCTCCGCGGCGCAGGGCGTCGTTCGTCCGCTGCCACCGCCATCCGCCCGCGACCGCCGCGAACATGCCGACGACGATCAGGGCGATGCCGAGGGCGGTGCGCACGCCGCGCTCGTCGAACCCGTCCACCACGTGGAGCACGGCGACGCCGGCCGCGACGAGCCCGAGCGACGTGCGGACCCACGCCAGCACGGTCCGCTCGGCCGCCAGGGTGAAGCGGGCGTCGACCGCGCCGGGCGGCCGCTCGTCACGAGGATCGCCGGGGGCGGACGGAACGGTCACACCTCAGGCTATCGGACGCGGACGGGTCCTTCCGGCCCCGTCGGTGGCACCGCAGGCACCACGAGTGTGGCGATTTCGCTGCGCCACGGCCGCCGACCGCTCATGCTGGAGGCTCGTCCGCCTGGTGCGAAAAGGGAGATCGCATGGGTGCTTCACGCGCTGCGGCGCGCGGCTGCGTGCTGCTCGCCGTCTCGGTGCTGGCCACGCTGCTCGGTGTCGCGCCCGCGCACGCCGCGCCGGTGGCGTTGTCCGGGAGCGTCGTCGGCACGTCCGGAGCCGGCCTCTCGGGCATCGAGGTGGCCGTCACGACGCGTGCCGGCGTGGCCGTGCAGGAGGCGACGACCGACAGCACCGGGGCCTGGTCGGTCCAGGTGGAGCCGGGCACCTACGCCGTCGGGTACGTCGACCCCGAGGGCTGGTGGAAGCCGGAGTTCTGGGACGACCAGACCACCCTCGCCGCCTCGACGGCCCTGACGGTCGGCACGTCGGGCCGCACCGGGGTCGCGGCGCGCCTCGCGCCGTACCCCGTCGTCTCCGGGACCGTCCGCTCGGGCGGTGAGCCCGTCGCCGGGGCCGAGGTGCGTGCGTACGCGAGCGCGGTGGAGACCGACTCCGTCCGCACGGTCACGACCGCCGCCGACGGCACGTGGGCCGTGCCGCTGCCGTCCGGCAGCTACCGGTTCGCGTTCGAGAGCCCCGACCACGTCGTCGAGTACTGGAACGACCGCGCGACCCTGGCGGCGTCGGACCCGCTGACGGTGACGACCGCCGACGTGCCCGGGCGCGACGTCACGCTCACCCCGCTGCCCGTCGCGTCAGGCCGGGTGACAGCCGGGGGCGCGGCCGTGCGCCGCCCCGAGGTCACGGTGCTCGTCCGCGACGCTGCCACCGGGCTGTGGAGCGAGCAGGAGACCGTCACCGGCGACGCCCAGGGCCGCTGGTCGGTGCGCCTGGCGGCCGGGCGCTACAGCTTCCGGTTCGCCGGCGACGCCCGGTACCGGCCCGAGTTCTGGGCCGACCAGACCCGACGCTCCGACGCCACGCCGGTCGACCTCGGCTCGGCCCCGGTGGTCCTCGACGCCGACCTCGCCGTGTTGCCCACGGCCCGCGGACTGGTGCGCGACCCGTCGGGCGAGCCCGTGGAGGACGCCGACGTGGTCGCGCTCGACGCGGCGGGCGACGAGGTCGCGCGCGACCGGACCG